>CAZZWL010000109.1:0-18661 GCA_964657755.1 uncultured Rhodanobacter sp. | reverse complement strand
ATTTTATCAAACTATTGTCGAGGAGCTGGCATTTTTATAACGTCGCAAGCATATTTGTTTACGGTTATAATACCATCAGCGTCCTCAGTTGACCGAAAAGGCTTTGCAATTAGTACATACCACTGATTAGTAAGCTGCATACGCTCATATGCAGCTCCTAAAAAAAGAGGCTTATTCAATACACTTATTCCAAACTGCAAACCGGCAGGAAGCGAATTAAAGATAGATTCGCTTTCAGATTTGACCTTAGCCACCAAGTCTTCATGCTTCTTGTATGCTTCTGCAATTTTCGTAAAAATACCATTATCATCATGTTCTAAGACAGACCTTCCATCTATGTTGCTCTGGTATTGATTACGGCTAGAAAGCGCTTGGTCGCGCTCGGTTGCTAACTGGTAAAGCTGCGTCAACTTTTCGGTGGGCTCCATTAAGAATCAGAGTGATAGGTACACTACAAAATAACATCATTATCCCTGATTATCAAAACGGCAGCTTCATTGTCTTCTGAAATTGATGCTTGCGTTTGGCCAGCTTGCTATCGCGCTTCTCCTGAATCACGTCGCCGAAGCAGCGGCGCAGCAGTTCGAAGTCCTGGCGCTCGGCGTCGAGGTTGCGGAACTCAGCCAAGCCACCCTGCCCCACGAACGTATCCTTCTGGATAAAGCCGAAGCGCATATCCTTATAAATCAGGCGGTGGTGGTAGGCATTGAGGCACGATATCCAGTAGTCCTCGTTGCAAATGATGCTGGAGTTGTACCATAGCTTCGAGCCCTGCAGCAAGCCGGTGGCGCAGCCCGTCACGTAGCCCGTCAGGGCAATCGGGTTCAGCGTCTTGAACATCGTGGGGTTGGGGTTACTGTTGAAGCCCCACAGGTACGCCCCCGCCTGCTTGGCCACGTAAGCCGTTTCCTGGATGATGGCCAGGGCCCGCGTCTCCGCGATGCTCACCGGCTCGCCGGCAGGCAGGTACATGCGCCGGAAGTCGGTGATGTCGTCATCGAGCATGAGCAGGTTGCCAAAGTGTTGGTACATCCAGTTGCGCTTGGCCGCCAGGCCCACCACGCTATCGGGGTGCAGCACCAGCTGCGTGCCCGGGTGCGCCGCCCGGTACTCGGCCGCCTGGCTCTCCGGCACGCAGACGATGGCCGAGGGGAACAGGCCGAGCGTGTGAATACGCCCGGCCCGCTTGTGCGAGGGAATGACTACTTCAACTTGCATCGCTCGGCAAAGGCTTTGGCATCGATGACGTGGGTCTGCCCGACCTCCTGGCTCTTGTAGCTCTGGCGCTTGTCCACGCCCAGCAGCTCGCGCACGTTGTTGGCGTCTATCTCATTGCGGCACACAATGATAAAGGCGTCATACTTCTCGCTGAACTCGGCCACAATCGGGTACTCGGGGGCCGCCTGCTTGCCGGCCGCGCCGGCGTCGGCTACCTGCTCATCCATCGCGGCCAGCAGCAGCCCAACGTCATCGAGCACGTCGGCGTACTCGCCGCGCAGCAAGTCCTCTATCCACTCGCCCTCGCTGATGTTCGAGGCCAGGATGATTTTCTTGCGCACGTCGGCCGGCAGCTCCCGGTCGGGCACCAGCACGTTCACCTCGTAGTTGGGCCCATACATGCCCAGCAGCAGGTTGTGACGCTTGTTAAAGGTTAACAGCACGTCGGCCGTGTCGAGCGTGGCCGCCTCAAACACGCCCAGCTCGCGCAGCTTGGCTTCGAGGCGTCGGCGCTTTTCCTGGGTAATCTTGCCGAACGGGTTATTTTCGAGCGGCGTGAGCTGGTCGAGCCGGCGCGTGGCCGGCCGCCAGATTATAGTTGGCTCCATGTAATGTTGGCTTTAACAAGACGGCGGCGCTCGCGCTCATGACGGCGCTCCTCGTGGTGGTAGTAGCGCATCCAGCGCCGGGGCGCGGTGGCGGTGTGCTTAGCGGGGGCGCAGCCGAGCAGGCTCAGCAGCGCCAGCAGGAGTAGGAGCTTGCTCATGCCTGAGGCTGGGCCAGCTGCATTTCCACCACCGACAATTCTACCTCCAGCTTACCGGCCTTCTGGGCATACTCGCTGCGCTTCTCTTCCGACTTCGCTTCAGCGGCGCTTTTCTTAGCTTTCGAGAGGTTCGAGCGCAGGTTGCCGCGCTGCTTCACCAGTTCCGCGCGGTCCACCACCGGGGCAGTAGTCGGCTGCTCAGTCTCCGGAGCGGGGGTAGGCGCCGGCACCACGTCGCCGGCCAGCATGCGCCGGCGCTTCTCGGCCAGGGCGTTGTACTGCTGCTCCAGGCTCAGGATTTGGGCCACTACGCCAGGGCCTTCGCCTTCGGCAAGGTCGGCCAGGCTGTTGCTCAGCTGGCAGCGCTGGTTGTACACCTTGCTCATGAGCTGCGTGAGCACATCAACGCCCAGGCGGGCCGCCTCAGGCACCTGGTCGGGCTCCGGCTGCGCGGGGAAGTCTGGGGCCGTGAGCACGTCGGCCGGCTGCTCTACCGCCGGTACCGCGCCCTGCACGGCCTGGGCGAAGTGGTTGAGCACCTCGCTCACATCGTCCATGCGCCCGCCGCAACCGACCTTAACCAGCTCGTAAGCAAGTTTTTCGCGGTTATTCGTCGATTCTTTTTTGAGCAGGTTATTCACCAGGCCCCGGTTGCGGCTGTGCTGCTGGAGCAACAGCACGCCGGCCTGGTAGTCGGCCGCCTCGCCGGCTTCGAGCCAGCTAAATACCTCTTCTAATTCTTGTGCCATCGTCGGAATAGTTGGATTTCAGGTTTCTTGAAATCAAAGCTATCCGATTGCCCCAGGGGCTAGTAGGACGTAATTAGAGCAGCTGCCGGAAGGTCTGCACCACCTCCAGATGGTCACTCGTAGCCAGCCAGGTGTAGGGGTCTAAGTCCTTATTGATGCGACTCAACTTATCGTCGCCCTCGCGCAGCCACTCATCGAGCAGGTAGGTCATGGTCAGGGCCAGCACCTGCGCACCATTGGGCTCCTGCAGCAATTTATCCAGCAGCTTCACCAGCTTATCTACTTGTTTCTTAGGCAGTGCCGCTTCCAGCGCATCTAGCAGCTCAGAGTCGGTATCGGCGCCTTTGGCCAGGTAGGCGTGCAGCGGCTGAAGCCGGGAAAGCAGGAGGTCAACCGGAAGGGGCATGAGCAGCGGGCCAAGGGAAAGCCGGAGGAATCGCCGCGAACATCACAGGCACCGAAGCGCCTAGAAATTACGGGACTCGCACCCGCACGCTCCCCCGGCCGATTCCAGTAGGCTCGGCCGAAGGCGCTTCTATTCTCCCGTGATGTTCGCGGGGCGAAGGTAAACACAAAAATGCCCCACCGGGCTACGGTGGAGCATTTAGGAAAGCGGGGGCCAACCGGAACTAGTTGCCGGCGCGCTTTCTGCGCGGGGCCCTGGCTTTAGGGGTGGTGGTAGTCCCAGCCTGCGGCACCCGCTCCAGCACGTGGGTTCTGCTGATAAGCAGTTCCGCCCGAGTATCGTCGATTCTATCGAAGGCAATGAAGTCTCCGTCGAAGAACAGGCCTTTGAGGCCCTCGGTATTCACGAGCTTAAATTTGGTCAGTGCCATCGCTGGGGAGCTAACAGGTAACAGGTGAGACTACTAGCGTGGCTTAGTTGCCAGCGGGCGCGCCGGCCTTCAGCGGGATGGCGGCCGTGTAGTAGTAGGGCACGTGGGCAAAGCCCTCCCCCGAAAACTTGAAGTCGGTGCCGTTCTTATCGCTACCCTTCTTGCCCGACTTGTAGTCGTGGTCGAAGATGACGCCGCGATTTTTATCGCCGGCCACGCGCTGGTTGCCGTTGCTATCGCGGCCGATTACCACGAAATCGCCATTGAGTGCCTTCTGAATCACGGCATCGGTGGCCGCGGAGCCGCGGGGCACGTAGGTGTTCAGCTCGTGGGTGATGCTCTTGTTACCGGCGTCGCCGGCGCTCTTGTGGTTCACCTCACCCGTGTCGCGGGCAAAGCCCCACGGCACGAAGCCGCAGCCAGCTTTGGGCACAATAGCCGTGCTGACGGTAACGCCATCAGCGTCAGCCGCGGGAAACACGTCGATGTCGCGGCGGCGAATCACGTGCAGGTCGGTGAGGCCGCCGGGGTTGGGGCACTCGTCTACCTCAATAGCCTCTACGGGCACAATTACACACATAAAAAAGAAGATTAAAATTTAGGACTAACCAGCAGGCTGTGAGAGGTAATGGGTGAAGCGATAGCTACTTACCCCGATGGCCACGTGGCCACCGGGGCAGGCAGACTTAATTAGCGGGGATGACCTCAGCGGCTTCAGCAGCGATGAGCGCGCGGCCAGCATCCAGGGCTGCCTCGTTCACCCACACGTACTCGGCGATGGCGAAGTCCGGGGCGGCCTGAAAGTCAGCCATGATGTCCACGTTGCGGCGGTGCTTCTCAATCACGAACGAGTTGGGGCCCCCACCCAGCGGGCCGGTCATCCACACGATGTTATTGCGCAGCGTGGTGATGATGCCGCCGGTGTCGGCCAGGCCGGGCTCAGGCACAATCGTGATGTTGGTGCCGTCGAGCGTGGTGTGCGTGAAGCCGGCGTAGTCCTGCTTCGTGCCGTAGGTGGCGCGGTAGTCACGGTTGTAGAACTTGGCTACCGTGGGCTCCACCAGCATCACTAGGTCCTTGTTGATGAGGTGCGAGGGCACCAGGTCGGCAATGCCTTCGAGCTGGTCGATGGCGTTGCTCTGGGTGATGGGCGCGCCAGCGTAAATCTGCTTGGCGGCGAGTACGCCCGCCTGGCTCATCAGCGGCAACAGGCCGTTGAACACGCGGGAAGCCATTTTCTTGTCGGCGTTGTACACGCCCTTGAACACGGCCTCCAGGTGCATCTCCTCCTTGGCGCGCTCGGCCAGCTTGTCGATGATGTACTGCTGGAACGGCACGTCGTAGACCGAGCCGCGGGTGCTCTTGGCAATGCGGCCCAGGTAGCCCTTCCACATCGCGTTGATGGTGGTGGGGGTCAGGGTGTAGTCGATTTTGCAATCGCGCACCTGGCCGATGCGGTTCTTGAAGCCCACCGTACCCTTGGGGTCGAAGGTGTCCTTACCGCCGGGCTGGAGCACCGACGAGACGAACATCTGGGTTAGCGCCAGCTGGTCGGTCACGTCGGGATACAGCTCCATGTAGGCCAGGAACGACTGGTCCGTGATGAGGATGGTGGTGAGCAGCGTGCCCGCCTCGCGCAGCGTGTAGCTGGCAATCTTCGCGCCGAGGCCCGAAAAGTCAATTGCTTTGTCCATGCTATATGCCAGCTAGTTATGCCGGAAGTATTTAGCTAAGGGTGAATAAATGAATGAGTTGGAGGGGTAGGGCCTACTTCTCGCCGACGCGCTTTTTGGCGGTAGTAATGGCTGCGGTTGCCATCTTCTCCCAGCTCTCCTGCGCCTCGGGTTTGTCGTCGAGCGTGTTGCTATCATCGCCCTCGCGGCCGTCCGTTGCCTTCTGCTTCAGCTTCCAGTCTTCAAGCGTGGCCAGCTTATCGGAAGCGGTTTTCAGGTCGCCGGCGGTTTTGGTTTGTTCGTCCTGCGCGGTTTTGAGGGCGGTAGCAGCTTGGGCGGCCCGGTCGTCGGCGGCCTTTTTGTCTAGCTCCAGCTGCGCGATTTTCGCGTCAGCGGCTTCGAGATGAGCCTCGGTAACGGCCTCCGTAGGAGAGCCTAAACCGAGGGCGGCTAGGATACTGGCGAATTTGATTGCCATGCGGAATTAAAGTTTTGGGTGAAAAGTGAAGCGGAAGAACCGCGCCCCTGGCCTGTCTGGGCCAGTTGGGCGGCGTGATTGACAGCATCTTGCAGCGAGCCGATGGCATCCACCAGGCCGTGCTTTTTGGCATCCGAGCCCTTGTAGACCTTGCCGGTGAACACGTCCTCTTTGGTGCTCAGCTTGCCAGCGCGGCCCTTGGTCACGGCGTTGATGAACGTCTCGCCAATCTGGTCGAGGTCGGCCTGCACGGCGGCGCGCACGTCGTCGCTCATCGGCTCGATAGGATTGAGGCGGGCCTTGTCCGTGGCACGGCTCGAGCGCAGAATCTCCACCGTTACCCCCTGCTTTTCCAGAAAGGCCGACTGGTTGATGCTCATGCAGAGCACGCCCAGCGAGCCGGCGTAGCCCGTCGAAGCCGAGTTGATGAAGATGCTGCTGGCCTGCGAGGCAATCCAGTAGGCGGCGCTCGCGCCCAGTCCGTCGATGTAGGCCACCACGGGTTTCTGGCTCAGGGCCACGGCCTGGGCCAGCTCCTCCGTGCCATCGACCTGCCCGCCAGGCGAGTCGATATCCAGCACGATGGCCACGATTTCGGGGTCGCGGTTGGCCGCCTGCAAGCTGGCCACCAGGTCCTTGGTGCCCAGTGAGCAGTAGCCGCCGCGCTTCTGCACGGTGCCCTGCACCGGCAGCACGGCCACCTTCGAGCCGCTGGTGTTGGCCGAGCTGGCTCCACCGCTACGGCCGGCCAGCACCTGGGCAATGCCCGAGGCCAGGTTCAAGCCGTAACCGGTGGGCTGCACCTGCACGCCGGCCAGCGCCCCGGCCTGGGTTACCCACATGGTGGGGTAGCCCTGGGCATCCATGTGCGAATAGTGCCGCGGCTTCGACTCGTCGGCCGAGAGCGCGGGCAGGCCCTTGCCCAGCCGGGCCAGGATGCGGCTCTTAGCCAAGCCGTAGTACTTCGATTCCAGGGCCCAGCAGGAGCTGGTAAGTAGGTCGTACATAAGTAAACCACCTGGTGGGGCGGTTTACAATGATTGCCTTTTTTGGAAGCGAAGGGTAGGACGGTTTTACAGCAGCAAAAAGCCCCGCCGGGTGGGGCGGGGCTATCAGGCGAAACAATGCACTCGCTACACCTGAACTAAAAAGCTACTCTGAATTGAGCACCCCATAAGAGCCGAAGAAAAGCCAGCCATAAACCAGTCAGTGCCGTAACAAACCCCGTAGATGTATATAGCATCCGCGCCATTAAATAGGTCGAAAGCGGCGATATAGGTTGGTTGACCATCAAGCGTAAATTCTACCCGGTCGAGATAATAGTCTACTGTTGCCGCAAGCGTCAGCGCCTCGCCGTTCGTGCCGCCGGGGTTGTACTGATAGGTTCCCGACAATGCCCCGGTATCAAGCCCCATATTAGCGTTATCTACGTACAGGTAAGGCAGCAATTGCGCCCTGTCGGTTAGCGCGGCTGCCCGCGAAACCCCGTACCCAACGCCCGAATATTTGGCCGCCAGCGGTGCCATTTTGAGCGTCAGCACCTTGCCCGTATAGTTAGCAGCCGGGCGGGTAACCTTGTATAAGATTGGCGAATAGCCAATGTCCGAGCTACTGCTATCTGCCCACCCATTACGCCCGCCCTGTCGCGCCAACGTGTTGCCCGACAATAGGGCAGTATTTTTCCCTTTAGCCGGTACCCAGGGCGTATCTATTTGCGTAGTTGGGCCAGCGCCGGGGGCCGTGGTGGTGCTTACCGTCCATACTACTGTATTGCTTACCGGCTGGCTTTGTGCCCGGCCCGGTACGGCGCGGCTCCAAACCTTAAACGTGCCGATTTGGGCAGTTGCCGGCAGGATAACCGTCCAGTAATTAATAAGCTGCTGCGGGGCGGCAGAGCCAATCTGATAGTAAAACTCGCGCTTTAGCCAAGCGTTGCTCGGGGGCGTAATCGTTACCTGCGACGTGGAGCTATCATAGTTCAGTACTATGCCCGTTGGCGTCGTAGCGGCCGGAAAGCCCAGTGATTGCTTAAACGCCAGGGCTACCACATTGTAAGCCGCGTAGGCCTGGCTGGCCGCGTTCCAATGGATTCTGTCTTCTTCCAACGCCACGAAGTCGGCCGCCAGGTAGTGCCGGCGGTTGTCCTCCCCCGCCCACGTTGCCTTTGTGCCGTTGTGCGGATTGGTAACGAAGGTGCCGGTGTCGCCCGTTTGGGGAATACCGAACTCGATTAGCTGCGTTTCGCTGGTGGCGTAGTCGGCCACCAGGTCGGTCCAAATCTGCCGCATCTGCGTGTTGTATGTCGCTACGTCCGTTTTCTGGTCGGCCTCGCCCTGTGTACAATCCATTGCCAGGAAGCGTACCATTTTGCCCTCGCTGGCAATTACCTGCTTGGCGCGGGTAATCATATTCCCGAAGCGCGGGTATAGGTCGTTGTTCGCTTTTAGAAAGCGCGAACGCAGTACGCCGCCTACGGCTCCTTGCACAATTACAAGTTGCCCCGTAGGGTATAGCTCTTTAAAGCGTTTTGCAATAAAGTAGCAACGCGTGATTACCTCAAAAGTATATTCTTGCCCACTAATGCCATTCAGCCACACCCCGCCGTTGCTGGTGTGGAACGAGTTAGGAAATGGGTAGCTGCCGTCTTCGGCCGGCCGGGTATTTACCCCGTCCTGCAAGGATTCCAGGTTGTTGGTGGACGTGTTGAGAATCCGCACGTTGGCGAATACCTGCGCCACATCGCCGGCCCAATCTGAGAGCGGTGCGTAGGCCAGGGCTGCCTTATCGGAGTTACTTAGTTCGTTGCTCTGGCCCCATAGCGCAACAAGACCCACCTCATTAGCAGCTAGCGTAACCGCGCCCGGCTGGCTGGTAGCGGCCGCCTGCACCGTCACCACCACCTCATCAGCGAGCGACACGTTGCCCTGGGCATCCGTCACAATCAGCTGGAAGTGATACTGGCCCACGGCCGTAAGCCCGCTCACGGTGGGCTGAGCCACGGTTTTCGAGCTGAAGGTGACGTTGGTCGGGTCACCAGGCGACTGGCTCCAGGAGTAACTCACAATGGTGCCGCCTTGCTCGTAGCCGCTGCCTTGCAGGGTAGCGCTGCTGGCGGGCTGTGTGAGCACCAAGTCGCTGCCGGCGTTGGCCAGCGGGGGGTTGCTCACGTGCAGCTGCCGCACCAGGCTGGTCTTGCTGGCGCCGGTGCTGTCGGTAATAGTAGCCGTCAGCTCATAATCGCCGCCAGTGGGCGGGCTCCAGCTGCCACTGGTGGCGGAGCCCAGCGCAATCATGCTGCCCGTTACCGTATTAGTAGCAATGACAGCGTAAGTGTACGGCCCGGTGCCGCCGCCGCCCGTGACCGTGAAGGCCAGCGGATTGCCGGCCATAATCGAGGCCACGGCAATCGCCAGGCTCACGGTGAGCGCGGTAGTTGTTGGCGTGGGGGGCGTGGTAGTAGCCGCGCCGGTGAAGGCGTCGCCATTGACTAGCGGCGCCCCGTCCGGTATGTTGCCGGTCCCAGCCACGTAAATCGCCAGGTTACCCCTGAGCACGGCGCTGCCCACTCTAACATAAATCGTGCTGCCGACCTGATAGGCGTTGGCTGCCGAGAGGTACACGGGGCCGGTGGTGCCGGGCAAGCCGTTCACCTTATACTGGCTGTAGTTGGGGTAGGCGGGGTTGGCAGTGAGGCTAAATTCCTTGCTCACATCGTTCACCTGGCCATTGGTCGGCGCGGCGGGCGCGCTCACCACCTGCACGCCGGCCACGGTCATCACCGACTTAATCAGCCAGGCATACAATCCATTCGGCCCATCCTCGCTGCTGAACGCTGGGTGGTTGCCGTATTGACCAGCCGCGATGCGCGGGTTGTTCACCAGCGCCCGCTGCGCGGCCGCCGTGGGAGCCAGTAGCATTTGCCGGCCGGCGTCGGTGGCGTCGGTAATGTTAGCGGCGCTGATAGTTGTGAGCTGGCCGGTGAAGCTGGCCACCAGGCGCCAGTTGGGGCCGTTGGCCGGAGCGGCGGTGGCACTGAAGGTGCGCCGGGCCTCCCAAAAGCCATCGGTAGTCAGGTACCAGTTGCCGGCCGCCACGTCCTGGGGTAGCACCAGTTCGCTCAGGTTCTTGCCGCTGGCAATTGCCGCCACGGCTGCCTGCACGAACGCCGTGCTGGCAGCCTGCTGCGAGTTGGTCCCGGCCGGAGCGGTGGGCACTTCCACCAGGCCGCTGAAGTGCGCGCCGGCCAGCTGGGCAAAGTTGGCCAGGTCCTCAACGCTGGCCTTGGCCTGCACCATCGCGGCCAGCACGTAGCGCAGGTCAGCCGGGTCGATGAGTTGAGCATCATTATCTTGTAGATAATCCCTGATGTAGCCTAATAATTGAGTATCGTCAGCCATCTTAGTTAAATCCAAAGGTGAAGCCCGCCGAGAAGGCACGCCGCGCGGGCGCGGCCCCGACCGGCTGGGTGAGGTAGAAGGGAGCGGGCCGGCTGGTCAGGCCCGTGAAAGCCAGTGGGTAGCCATTGCGGTCGGTGGGCCGCTTGCCCGTCTCCAGGCCGGCCGCGAAGCGCAGCGGCTGGTCGGGCGTGCCCACGAGCTTGGTCAGGCCGTTGCCATCCTGATAGGCAGCCACCACGAAGCGCACGGCCCGCAACCGGGCAATGGCATCCTGCAAATCGGGCGCGTCGCGGGCCACCTGCAGCTGGAGGTTGGGCTTGTAGAAATCGCCCTGGACATCGTCCGCCTCAGGCTCGGCGAAGCTGCCCGAGTCGGGCACGAACCAGATGTCGGCGTAGTTGCGCGCATCGAGCAGCGTAATTGGCACGGTGAGGCTACTACCGGCGTAGGCGGGCAGGCGCACGTTGGTGGCCGGCCACACCCGCAGGGCGCGCAGGCCACCCGCGTTGGGGCAGTCGTTCGGAGCCAGGTCGAGCAGCGGTAGCATGCTAACGAATGGTGAGCGTGATGGAGGTGGCCACCAGCAGCTTGCCCATCAGCGCCTCGAAGGCCTCGCGCGACTGGTAGACCTTCATATTGCTCGGCAGCTTGGTAAAGCCTACCAGCAGACAGCCCCGCGTATCCTGGGGCCCGTTGCCGGGGTGCAGCAGGATGGCCTCGAAGCCGGGCACGTGGTGCAGGCGGGGAGTCAGCATCCGGAAGCTCGGGCTGCGCTCGATGGTGACGGGATAGGTGCCGGCCGGAATGGCCGTGTCGCCCGCCACTTTCTGGCCCACCGGGCGCACCGGGTCTTCCATCGTGTAGCAAAAGAATTTGCCGTTCAGCGACAACTCGCCCAGGGTGCACCCGTTCGCGGTCGGGTGGCGCTTAACTTGTATAAGTACATTCATGCTGCCCAAAAAGCAGCATTTCGCCGGGGGGTAGTAGGCCGGCAAGCGGCGGGCCGTGGCGGGACGAAAGCTGGCAATTGCCAGCCGACCGGGGCGGCAAGTCAGGAGCGCGCCGACCGGCTGGCAAAGGGCTCGCCTACCCCCCGGCCGGCCGGCCAGCGAGGAGCTGGGGAAGAACTGGCAAATCCTGGGGAAGAACTGGCAACTTTATTTTTTGCGGTGGCCCTACCCTTTTGCGCGCCGGCCCGTACTACGTACCCGTTTTTTTTCAGAGCCGCACCAGCTCCACCGTCGCGGCCTTGCGCAGGGGCACCGTGGCCGAGAGCTTGCGCACCAGGTAGGGCACGCCGGCCAGCCAGAGCGGACGGGCCAGGTCGAGCCGGGCCAGGTCGAGACTGCTGAGCAGCAGCGGCTGCTTGTAGCTGGTGCCGCGCAGCTTCACCGGCAGCCAGGCTTGCAGCAGCTGGGCATAAGTGCCGGCGCCGCCGCCCAGGCGCACGCTGTAGCGCCCGCTCAGGCTCTGGTGCGACAGCTGGGGGTAACGGGTCACCCCGTCGCTGGCCGTGCGCAGGCCATTATAAAAGAGCAGCCGCAGGGCGGTACTGCGCGCGACCACCTTTTGGTCGGCCCGGTACGGGGCCTGCGAAATAGCCGGCAGCAGCACCCGCAGTGGGTTGGTCGCATCGAGCAGCAACTGGGTGGGCAGCTCGGTGGTGTAGCACGTGGCCTGCGCCTGCTCATCGCCCCCGCCCAGCACGGGTACCGGCGCCAGGGCTACCACGAGCAACGACCAGGTTAGCGGCACGCTGATGCCGTCCACGCTCAGGCCCAGCGTGCACACGTAATAGGTGGTGGTTTCCTGCACCAGACGCACCTGGCCACTGGCCGGGGCTTCGGTGCGAATCACGGCCGAGGTGGGCAGCTGGGCCACGGTGGCCACCGGCGCCAGCACCAGGCTCGGCTCAGGCTGCTTGCTCAGCGCGTCCTTGGTCAGCGCATCGTCGCTATCGACGTGGTAGGTGAGCGTGAGCCCGGCCACGTCCTCAATGCTTACCTCCGGCGCGCCGGCCAGGCAGGGGCTCAGGTCGGTGTAGGCCGCGCCGGGGGCCACTTGCTCGTACAGGTAGGCCGAGCGCACCCGCTGGGTCAGTGGGTCCACGTATACCACGAGGCCCAGGTCCTGGCGCAGGGCGGCCAGCAGTTCGGCCACCGTGAGGGCCGGCAGCACGTCGGCCAGGCTGAAGCGCAGCGAGGCCGCATCGCCGCGGTCTACCAGCTGCGCGTTGCCGGCAATGACCAAATCTCCCAGCTCGCCGGGCAGCAGGTTGGGCAGGTCCACGGCCAGGCCGCTTTCCTCGCAAATGGCTTGCAGCACGTAGCGCAGCTTGGGAAACGGGCAGTAGGGCGGCAGCAGCTGAAACGCTTGCAGCTGCACACCGCCCGGCACCTGGAAGTTAATGTGGTAGGTGAAGCTACCGGCGGGCGGCATTCCAAATACCTGCACGGGGTATACCTGCCAGGCGTTGACCGTCAGGTCTGGATAAGCCAGCGGGTCGATAACGGCGGCGCTGGCCTTGAGCAGCGCCTGGCGCTCGGCGGTGAGATACTCATTGCGGAGGGGCGCGAATACGTAGTCAAAGGCGGCCGGCCTGGCCACCACGTCGTTGGCGTGCCCCACCAGGCCCGGCACCTGGATAGCATTGCCGCCCCCATCGAGCGGACCGGCCACCCAGCGGGGCACCGACCGCAGTCCCCCGTAGGCAAACGAGCTGAGCTGCCGCCCGCTCAGGTTGGCCCCGCTCAGCCCGGCCTGCACCGTAACGCTATACTTGGCTGGCGTGGCCGACTTCACGCGCTGAGTACCCACCAGCAGCGGCAGGCCGTCGTCGGCGAGCGCGGCCGGCAGCAGCGCACCGGGCTCGCCGGCGCGGTCGGGCCGCTCGGGGTAGCCATAGAGCGGCCCATTGGGGCCGGCCGGCACCGAAAACGAGTACGAGAAGCTACCCTTAATGGTATCCTCGTCGAACAGGGGCGAGTTTAGCTCCAGCTGCACGCTGGTGCCGGGGCTCAGGCGGACCGGCTGGTCATCACTGGTCAGTTCAAGCACGGGCGGGGGCGTAGGCGGTGGGGGCGAAAGCGTAGTCGAATTCGAGTAGCAGCCCGCGCAGGGTGGGCTCGTCGCTGTACGCGGCCAGGCTACGCTTAGGCGCGCTCAGGGGCAGCAGCTGCCCGCCGGCCAGCAGCCACAGCTCGCGGCTGAGCACCACTTCCTGCGCCCAGGCCCACTCGGCCGGCGAGAGCCAGCCGGTAGCCAGCTTGAGCTTGCGGCTGGCCGCGAGGTCGCTCAGCTGCCGGTCGGCCGCCGGTACCGCCCCCGCCATCGCGACGGCGGGCAGCTCCACTTCGCCGGCCACGGCGTCGAGCGTGCCCTCCAACCGGCCCTGGCAGCACAGCGTATCCACGCCGCCCAGCGAGTTAGTAAGCAGTAAAAACCGCGTGCGCGGGTTGACTTCCACCAGGTTGAAGGTAGCGGTGGGACTAACCGGGTCGCCGGCGGTCGTTTCGAGCTGCACGGTGAGCGTGCTCACCCCGGCCCGGTCGGTGCGCAGCGGAATCGCCAGCAGCCGCTGGGCCCAGCCGCGCGCGCCAGGGCGAGCCAGGGGCTCGTACTCAACCTGCGGCAAGCTGTTCGCGCCGGCGGCGTAGGTGCGCTTTACCCGCAGCTGGGCATCCGTCAGGCCCAGCGGACACAGGTAAAACAGCCACTCAGGCTGGCCGGCCACCACGGATTTGGCCTGGCCAGCGGCATAGCAACCCGGCCCCAGGGGCTGCCAGCTCAGGAAGGGGGGGTAGGCGAAAGCCAGGGTACGCCAGCGGAAATACTCGCGGTCCTGCCACTCGGCCGGCAGCCCGCCACGCACGGCCGTGCGCAGGGCGCTTACCCCCAGCACCGGTACCGCGCCGCTACCCAGCGGCGTAGTGGCGGTGCGCACGTAGTAATTTACCAGGTTGGTGGTGCATAGGCTCGCGACCGTAGCCCCCACCTGCGGCACAACCGCCCGCAACAACGGCCACAGCAGCGCGTCGAGCCGGAAGCTCACTTGCCCCTGCGCATTGGCCCGCTTACGCATAGTGAGCACGTGGGCAAAGTCGTCGCGGCCGTGCGCGCTCTCGGCGTAGAGCTCCAGCTCGACGAGCGCGCCGGCGGGCTGGCCAGCCAGCGCGTACCACAGCGGCTGGCCCACGAAGTCGGCGCCCTGACTCGCCCCAACCGGCGCCGGCGGGGGCAGCGGGGCCGCGGCCGGCGCAATAATTTCCACGTCTACCAGGCGCTCGCAGCTGGTCAAGGCATTATCACGCAGCTTAAGCGTATGCTTGCCAACGGGCACACTAGAAAACGTGGGGCTCGTCTGCTCCACGCCCGCGTCGAGGCTGTAGCAGGCTTGGCCGTTGACGGTGCCCGTGAAATGAAACGTGAGCGTGGCCCCGCCGGCGGTTGCCAGCTGGCTCACGCTGGCCGTACCCAGGTCGCAAGTGAGCGGGGGCGTCCAGCCGCACAGGCCGCTGTTGGCCTCCGTGCCGACGTTGACCAAGGTGCCCCCGCCGTAGGTATAGGTGGTGGCCGTAAACGCCGTGTCGCACTCGTAGTAGAGCAGCTCACCCACCTGGGCGTGCACATCGGCGGGCTTGGGGTCGAGAATGGCCTGCTGACGCGTCTGAGTCTGCTCCGAAATCTGCTTGGTGTCGGTATCAAACCACAGGCCCTTGCCGGTGGCCACGTTGCCGCCACCGCCGTTGCCGACGAGCGTCCAGGTAACGCTAACTGCAACTAAGCTCATCTTACCGCCCCCCCTTCCTGCACCCAGCGCGTGGGGTCATACTTGAGCGGTACGTAGTCACCCAGGGTAAACTCGTAGCGCCAGCCGATTTCGCCGGCGGCCGTGAGCGTGGCCACCGCCTCGAGCAGCCCGCCGTTGAGGTCGAAGGTGAACTTGCGGGCGTTGCGGTCGCGCCGCAACCGGCTGAGCACGTCCAGGGCGATGGCCTCGGTGCTGGCCCACTTCGCATCCTGGTCCACGTAGTCGGTGGTGCTAGCGCTGTGCAGCACCACGAACGCGCCGTGGCGCTGGCCAAACGGGGCCGTACCATCCTTATCCGTGAGGCCCAAGGTAGGCGTTTCGAGCCAGAGCACCGGGTACTCCAGCTCGCTGCGCGCGCCGGCGATGATGCGGCCGGCCGCGCCGTGCACGAAGGTTTTGATGCCCAGGTGCGCGGCGGCCAGCTGGCGGAAGTAGTCGATGAAGGTGAGCAGCGTGTTATCCATGCTCAAAGGAAGGCCGGCCCCTACCCCCTTTTAGGACGCAATCGCGTAGTCCGAATGCAGGTCCTCGCGGCCGGCGCCGTAGAGCAGACGGTGCTGGCCGTTATCGACGAGCACGCGCTCCTTGTAATCGCGGTAGGCCTTGCGGAGCACCTCCAAATCGGCGTCGCTGGGGTCGATATCGTAGATTTTGCAGAAGCAGCGCAGAGCGGCCCGCTCGTTCTGGCTGACCGCCACGTGACCGATAACGAAGGAAATGAGCTGCTGCAAAAACAGCTTGTCGAGCATTTCGCCAATCTGGCGGGCCGACTCGCTGGTAATCGTGTAGTGGCGCAGGGCCGTGGGCAGCGTGAGCTGATAGGTGGGGCCCTCGGGCTTCTCGGCCGAGCGCAGCTGGCGATAGGGCTGCTTCTCCACCTTCATCCGCACTACCCGGCCGATAAACGTATTCTGGTGCACTGAGTGCGGCTGCTGCGGCCCGAAGAGGTGCAGCAAAAATTGGCGCACGTGCGGCCGAACGGGAATCGCGTAAACGGGTAGTTGTTTGCTCACAGAGAGGGCGGATAAATTCCTAAGCAAAGATTCAAATCCTGCCAGGCCGGATTTAGGACGAAAGCGCGGCCTTGACTTTGAGCACCGTATTAGTGGAGCACCCGGCCAGCCCAGCAATTTCGCGCACGGTAAGGCCACTCTGCAAATGTTTAACCACTTTTGGGTACCGTTTCTTCAATTTTTCTTCATCCTGCGTGGTGCCTACGGGCCTACCCTTCTGCTTACCTTCGGAATAGGCTTTTTCCTGACCCGAGCGGATGCGGTGCCCCAGGCGCTCGGTTTCCATCTCGTCCACTTCCATGAGCACCGTCATCACCAGGCGGGCAATGGGGTTGGGCTTGCCGTCGGGCAGCAGGGAGCCCAGCTGAATATTAAGCGCAAACACCGACACCTTCAGGTCGGCCAGCTCTTCCACCACCAGGCGCGTCTCGCGGGCGCGGCGGCCCAGCCGGCTCAGCTCCGTCACGAGCACCTGGCGCACCTGGCCGGTGCGGGCCAGGGCCAGCAGCTGGTCGAGGTCGGGCCGGCGGGCCCGGCTGCGGCGCGAGCCACTGAGCTTTTCGGCGATGGTGGCCACCACCTGGTAGCCCGAGCGGTCGGCGTGGCGCTGCAAGTCGCGCAGCTGCCGACCGAAGTCCTGGGCCTCGGAGCTGACGCGGGCGAAGAGCACGACGGGTTCTTGTGTCATATTAACCAGGTGGTTTTTGGGAGACAGAAATAGGCACTTGAACTAGGCCCTGGGAGCATTGAACGAAGACTTTTTTAGGGGATACTTTTTTTGAGACAGCTGGCAGGGTCTTCGCTACCCGCCTGGCTACTTCTTCTGACCTGGCAGGGGGCCCGCGCCGGACTACCTTTTTCTCTGCGATTCTTTTTTATGAATACCGAAACTTTACTGACTCTCCCCGCTCGGCAGCCCCCGGCCAACCTGCTCCCCTCCTCCTTACACCTCACCTTGGCGGGCATGGAGCTGGTCAACCTCTACATCATGGGTAACCTCACGCTGCAGCAAACCAACGAGCTGCTGGTTGCGAACGGCCACCGGCGGGTGCTAACCATTATTGAGAAGAGAGTACGTTGAGAAAACGCAAGCCTTCCCTTAGCTGAACGTCATGACGCGCTCCAGATTCAGGCTCACCCGCTGCACCTCGCCCCAGGCCAGGCCCGCCGCCGGCGCGCTGGGCAGAATGAGCATGAGCGCGGCCACCTCGTCGTAGCGCAGCGTGAGCCGCCAGGGCTTACTGGGCTTCGGGCCGACGTGGTGCTGCTCGCTGCGCTGGCGGCCCAGCAGCCGGCCCCGCACCCGGTAGAGCGGGCCGAAGCTGAGCGCCATCGCCAGCCTGGGCCGGGCCGGGGGCTCCAGCTGCGCGCACAGCACCCACTCGATGGCGGCGGCCAGCTGCGCGGCCTCGCCCCAGTGCAGGTGAATGCGCTGGTCAAGGTGCGGTAGGCGCATGAGGTAGCACGGGTTGCGACTGGTACAGGCCAGCCCATTCAAGAATAGTGTATTGCCGGCCGTGGGTGCGCTCGCACAGGCGGTAGTAGCCAATTTGCTCCCCCAGGCGGTTGCGCAGCACGCGCAGGTAGTCCAGGCCGGTGGCGTCGTTGGTCCACGCGTAGAAGGTGCACATCCGCTTCTTGCCCTCGGCCGCCGGCGTGCCGGGGGCGCGGTCGGTGAAGACGACCCAGAGCCAGTACTGCGCCGTGAGGCTGAGCTTGCTGGGCTCGGCCCGCTTGGGGGGTAAGGGCCGGGTGGGCGGCGTGCGGGTCAGGAAGTCGTTGAAATCCTTGTAGCCGCGGTACAGCTCGTTGTGGGTCACGAGCCGGCCGGGGGGTAGGGACTGGCGCAGCAGCCACAGCGCCCGCTCGCCGGCCTGGTCGTTGTCGCCGAACCAGTGCACCACCGGGGCCTCCAGCAGCTGCGGCAAGGCCTCCATGATGAGGGCGGCCGAGTTGAGCACTAGCACCGTTTGCGCGAAGTAGGACTGTTTGAAGTGCGTGAGCGCGCTCAGGTAATCCAGGAAGCCCTCGAATAGGAGTACGCCCGGCTCGCGGCCTGGCAGCCAGGTGAGGCCCTTGCCGCCGATGGTGCCCTGGAAATTCTTGCTGCGCACCTCCCAGCCGGCGGCCGTTTTCCAGCCCAGCCCGAAATAGGGCTTCTCGCGCAGGCTGGTGCTGGTGCGGTAGAAAATCTGCTGCAAGTGGGCAGTAGTGCGCTGGCTCTGCTGCACCAGGCTCCAATTGATGCCCCGACTCACCAGGTACTCAACGAGCGGCTTCCACTGCAAGGGCTCCACGCGCACGTCGGTGAAGGTGACCTTGCCGGTGGTGAAGGTTTCGCCCACCGGGGCGGGGGGTAGGGCCAGCTCGGCCGGCGTGGCCAGGTCGGCGGCCCAGGCGCGCAGCGTCTGGCGGGCCAGCGGCAGCTCGAAGCCGGTGAGGTCCATGATGAGCTGGAGTACGTCGCCGCCGGCCGCCTTCTTGCCGGGCTTGGGCGCGCGGCCGAAATCGACCCACACGTTTTTATGCTCGCTCACGACGAAGGAGGGCGTTTTTTCTTCCGGTCGGAAAGGCGACGTGTACCAGTAGTTGCCGCCGGCGGCCGGCGGGCCGGCCGGCGCGTGGCCCAGCTTGGCCATGATGCTGAGCAGCGAAATCTGTTTATCGGCGGCGCGGGCAGCTTTCGCGCTCAGGCCAGGGGTGGGAGTAGTCATCAAGGAC
>CAZZWL010000108.1:0-18771 GCA_964657755.1 uncultured Rhodanobacter sp. | reverse complement strand
CGCGGCGGGCGTGGGCGGGGCGGGCTCCGGGGTCGGGGCCGGCGCGGCCAGCGGGGCAAATGCCTGTTGCAGGGCGGCGGTGCCTTTCTCGGTCAGGCCCATGCCAATCAGGGTGAAGTAGAGCTGCGTGAAATGCTCCACCTGCTGGGCCTCCGTGCGGTCTTCGGACAGGATTTCGGCGTACACCACCCAGAAGTTTTCCAGGATAAAGGTGGCATCCACCAGCATCAGCAGCTGCTGCGGGTGGGCCGGGGGGCGGTAGTAGCCATCGGCCACGAGCTGCGAGAACAGCGCCATCAGCTCCTGCCGCCGCCGGGCAATGTGCTGGCGGTAGTGCTGCCGCACGGGCTCCACGGTACGCATGATGCCGGCCCAGTCGAGCATCAGAAACTTGTAGCGGTATATGATGCGCGTGGCTTCGCGCACGCTGCCCAGCAGGTGGGCAAACTGCACCTCCACCGTGCCGCTGGTAAAGGGCGTGACGTGGGCCTCCAATTCGTCAATCCAGCGCAGGTACAGGGCGTTAATCAGGTCGTCTTTCTTGCGGAAATAATAGCTGAAATGCCCCAGGCCAATGCCCAGCTCCGTGGTGATGTGCCGCACGGTGGTCTGGCTCACGCCCTGGCTGTTGAAGCGGGCCAGGCCGGCCGTCAAAATCTGCTCTTTAATATCCATGCGTCGAGAAGAAAGCCGCGGCCAAAAAGTTGCCCACCGTTTCAGGCCGAAAACTACGAACAAATATTATGACTTTGTCATAACCCGTGTATATTTGTCCTATGACAACGCAAAAGAAAGTCTGTGCCGCGTTTACCAACTCCTACTTAACTCACTTGAAATCAATAGCTTACCTGAAGATTGCCGCCGCAATTCGCGCAGTGCCCGGCGCGGTTATTTGCCCGCCCCAGGAAGTTTGGCAAGGGTAGCAACCAGCAGGGTCGCCCTTTTTTTGCTCACGTACTATGACTTTGTCCTAAATTTTTCAACTTCCCTCGTTTCGTCATGGCTGCTTCCTCTCTTATTTCGACGGCGGGCCCGGTGCGGGCGGCCCGGCTCCAGCACACCGTTTTCTACGTGCGGGACATGGACGAATCGCGCGAGTTCTACGAGTCGGTGTTCGACCTCCAGTTTTCGGCCAAGAACCACCCCGATAGCAGCGCGGCCATGCGCCTGTCGGCCAACACGATGAATTTTTTCAGCTTCGGGCACTATCACCACGACATCTGCCTGGTAACCAACCCGAACGTGCAGCTCGACCACGACGAGTTTCTGTACTTCTCGATGCAGCTGAACCCCGACACGCTCCCGCTGGCCGAGCTGCGGGCGCGGCTGCAGCGGCGCAGGGTAACCGTGCGCGAAGGCAGCGTGCTGAAATCGCGCACGCTGATGCCGGGCCAGGCCGCCATTCACTTCCCCGACCCCAATGGCCACTGGCTGGAAGTGCTGGGCTAGCGCCTGCGCGCCCTTACCGCCCTCATTCCCACCCCCCTTACTGCCCCTCGTCATGGCCCGCATTCACCCCAACCCGCCCCACCTGAGCAAGTTCAAAACCCGCATCAGCCCGCTGCTGCGGCTGCCGCTGGTGCGGGAGCTGATTTTGCTGCCCGCCACCCTCACCGGGAAGCGGCGCTCCAATAAAACGTTCGATTACGGGGTGTTTCAGCCCTCGGGGGTGCGGCGGCTGGGGCAGCACTCGCTCTACGTGGAAAACCTGGACCGGGCCATTGCCTGGTACGAGCGGGCGGCGGGCCTGGTCCTGGCCCGCCGCGCCGCGCCCGAGCCGCACCCGTTTGAGCCCGGCACCATGCTGCACTGCGCCTACCTGAGCGCCAGTGACCAGCCCGAATGCCTGGTACTCATCGAGCGGCGCAACGCCCGCAACCAGGTGGTGGAAACCTCTGACCGGGGCTTCTTCCACATTGCCTTCGAGCTGGCAGCGGGCCAGACCACGTTTGCGCTGGCCCAGCAGCTGCGGGCCCAGGGCTACTTCGTGAGCTACGGGCCGGTGAAACACAACAACGCCCCCGGCGGCGACGGCGAAACGGGCGGCAACGTGGCCCTCTACGTGTACGACGCGGACGGCCACAACATCGAGTTTTTCTACGACATGGACACCATCGAGAACTACCGCCAGCGCTACGGCACCCGCAAAGGCACCGAACGCTCGGGCTGGACCAACGCCGCCCCCCAGGCGTGACGCAAGCACCGGTCCGCCGGCTTTTTCTGCCGGCCGACCGGTTGTCGTTGGTATCTCCTGGCTTAGCAACGACAACCAGTCGGCCGGCGAAAAAGCCAGCGGACCGGCCCGGCTCCGCACCAGCCCTTAAATACAAATAACTTGCTTTCAAATGCTTAACGCTGCGTCATCTTATCTGATTCCGGGCCTGGCGGCGGTGCTGACGCTAGTGTTTGTGGGCGCGGCGGTTTCCAAGCTGGCCGGGAAGCAGGTGGCTTCCTACCGCCAGTGGGGCCTGCCGCTCGCCTTTATGTACGCGCTGGCCGTGGTGGAGCTGGCCGGCGCGGCGCTGCTTTGGGTGCCGCGCTACCGGCTGCTGGCCGTGGGCGGGCTGGCCCTGCTGATGGTGGGCGCGGTACTGGTGCTGCTACGGCACCGGATGCCCGCCGCCCACGTGCGCGTGCCGCTGCTGGTGTTCGCGCTGCTGCTGGGCCTGGGCTACCTGGTGTGGCCGCCGGCCAGCCCACTTCTTTTTTCGATTTCACGCTAAGCTTTTTGCGCCTCATGGGCTACTCCCTCGTTCATTATCAGGTGGCTACGGCCGCGCCCCGGTGGGGCGTATTGCACCAGCGGCGCATTGCGCCCCTGCCCACGGCCCATGCCTCGCTGCGGGCGCTGCTGCTCGGCGGCGGGCTGGCCGAAGCCGCGGCGCTGGCCCGGCAGCCCGGCGCGGCCACGGTGCCGCTGGCCAGCGTGCGGCTGCTCGCGCCCCTCACGCGGCCCACGCGCCTGCTCTGCCAGGGCCTCAACTACGCCGACCACCGCGCCGAGTCGGGCCACGCCCGCGAATCGAGCCACAACCTGTTTTTTCGCAAGGACGAAAGCGCCCTGACCGGGCCGCTCGACGCGGTAGTGATTCCCGCTGGTTGCCAGCTCTTTGACTACGAGATTGAGCTGGGGCTGGTGCTGGGGCAGGACATCGACGCGCCGCGCACCGTCACGGAGGCCGAGCTGCCGCAGGTGGTGGCGGGCTGGCTGGTGGCCAACGACTACTCGCCGCGCGACCTCATGTTTCGGGCCACGTTCCGGCAGTGGTACCGGGGCAAAAGCTACCGCACGCTGTGCCCGGTGGGCCCCTACCTGTTCATCCCCGACGCGGCCGACTGGCAGCGCCTCTACGAGCTGGAGCTAACGCTGACCGTGAACGGGCAGGTGCGCCAGCAGGCCCGCACCAGCCAGCTCATTTTCAAGCCCGCCGAAACCCTCAGCGAAGCGTCCACTTTCACCGACCTGGCGGCCGGCGACTGCCTGCTCACCGGCACGCCGGGCGGGGTGGCCATCGTGGCCCCCAGTGCTTTCAAGCAGAAAATGGCCGGCCTGTTTTTCAACAACGACCAGCAGGTGGACAAGCTCGTGGCCCTGCAAGCCGGCAACGGCCGCTTCCTCAAGCCCGGCGATGAGGTGAACTGCCGCATTCGCACCGCCGACGGCCAGCTGGATTTGGGCGAATTGAACAACCGCATCGTGGCCGCATCTTAATTCCGCGCTTCATTGAGCTTCATGGAGTTAAGGAGGCCGTCATGCTCATCTGGCGTCCGCGCAGCGCAGCGGAGTCGAAGCATCTCTACCGCTGACTAATCAGGGTTTACTGCCGCGGTAGAGATGCTTCGACTCCGCTGCGCTCAGCATGACGGCCTCCTTAATTCCTAACTCCTTACTCCCACCCCAAACCCCACCCACTGCACATGGCGCAACCTGCTGAAATTTACGACGTGCTCATCGTTGGCCTGGGGCCTACGGGGGCGGTGCTGGCCAACATCCTGGGCCAGTACGGCTGGTCGGTGGCTGGCATTGAGCGCGAGGAAGACCTGTACTACGCGCCCCGCGCCGTACACTTCGACGACGAGATTCTGCGCGTGTTTCAGTCCATCGGGCTGGCCGGGGAAATCGAGCGCACCAGCGAGGCGTTCTGGGGCATCGAAATGCCGCTCACGCCCACTGGCAAGCCCATGTACCGCACCCCCATCGGCACGCAGGATTTCCGCTACGGCTACCGCGGGGCCTACTGGTTTCACCAGCCCACGCTTGAGCAGCACTTCCACGACGGGATGAAGCGGTATGCCAACGTGGTGACCTACCTGGGCGCGGAGGTAACGGCTATCGCCCAGGATGCCAGCGGGGTAACGGTGACGGTGCGCCACTCGGACGGGCGCACCGGCCCGCTGCGCGCCCGCTACCTGGTGGGCTGCGACGGGGGCAAGAGCATGGTGCGCAAGGCGGCCGGCCTCACGCTCACCTCGGCCGATTTTGAGGAGCCCTGGGTGGTGGTCGATACCAAAACGATTTCGGGTAAAAAAGACCCCAACCTGCCCAAAGAGCACCGCCAGTACTGCAACCCCCACCAGCCCGTGACCTACGTGCCAATGGCCGGCAACTACTACGAATGGCAGTTTATGGTGACCGGCGGCAAAACCGAGCAGCAGGCCACCGACCCCTACCTGGTGCGCCAGCAGCTCAAGCCGTTCGTGGACCTGCACACGATTGAAATCACGCGCATTGCCTACTACAAATTTCACGCGCTGTGGGCCGAAAAGTGGCGCAACGGCCGCCTGCTGCTGGCCGGCGATGCGGCCCACCAGATGCCGCCCTTCCTGGGCCAGGGCATGTGCGCGGGCGTGCGCGACGCGAGCGTGCTGGGCTGGCGGCTCGACCTGGTCCTGCGGGGCCAGGCCACGGAGCAACTGCTCGATACCTACGAGTCGGAGCGCAGGGCGCACGTCCGGCACATCATCAACGGGGCCATGTTTCTGGGCAGCCTCATCCAGACCAAGAAGCCTTGGGTGGCCTTTTTGCGCAACAACCTGATGTTCCGGCCCGCCCAGGCGCTGCCCGCCCTGCGCAAGTTCATTTACGAGCAGGCCAACCGTAAGCGGCCCATCAGCCACGGCCTGCTGGGGCAGCGGCGGCCCAAGCTGGTGGGGCACCTGGCCATTCAGCCCAAGGTTAGCCCCGCCACCGGCGCGCCCGTGCTGCTGGACGAGGTGCTGGGGCTGGGCTTTGCCGTGCTGGCGCGGGCCAGCGCCGCGCCAGCGCTGCGGGCGCAGCTGGCCCGGCAGCCCCTGCCGGTGGTCTGCCGCCTGGTGGCCTTCGCCCCCACGAGTACCCCCGCGGCCGAAGCCGTGGGCGACACCGATGGCCGGCTGGCGGACTGGTTCGCGGAGCACGGCGTGGATTTCGTGCTCATCCGGCCCGACCGCTACGTGTACGACGGCGGAAAAGTGACTGATTTTGCTACCATCGCGGCGGACTTTACCCGGCAGTTTCCCGCGGTGGCCCACCTTCAACCCGCCGTTGCCTGATGCTGACCACCGACGTACTGATAATCGGCGGGGGCCCGGTGGGCCTCACGCTGGCCCTGGCCCTGAGCCGCTTGGGCGTGCAAGCCACCCTCGTGAACGAGCGCCCGGACACGACCAGCCAGCCCTGGCCGGAGGCGGTGAACTGCCGCTCGATGGAAATATTCCGCCAGCTGGGGCTGGCCGATGCTATTCGGGACCAGGGCAACCCGCGGGCGGCCAGCCAGGCCGTGGCCTACGCCCCGGCGGCCAGCGAGGGCCAGTATGGCCCCTACGGCTTGCTCGACGGCCGCCGGCACCTGGCGTACCAGTCCGTGGCCGAAGCCACCGCCACCATCCGGGCCTGCCCCGATGGCAGCCTGCCGCTGGAGCCCATGCAGCGCATCGCGCAAGCGCAGCTGGAGCCGGTGCTGCTGAAAAGTGCCCGCGCCGAGGCCAACATCGACCTGCGCTTTGGCTGGAAAATCTTTGGCTTTGAGCAGGATAACGACGGGGTTACGGCCCTGATTCAGCACGTAGAAACCTGGAAAAACCAGCACGTCCGGGCCCGCTACCTCATCGGCTGCGACGGAGCCGACAGCCGGGTGCGCAACTTTATCAACATCGATTACGACGGCCTGCGCGACGCGACGAGCGAGGCGTTCCGCATCCACCTGCGGTCGGGTGAAATCAGGGAATTATTTCCCCAGCGGGCAGCCTACTGGCACACCTGGCTATGCCGGCCGGGCTTTGCGGGCCTGCTCGTGGCCCCCGACGCGCACCGCGACGACTACGTGCTGCACCGCGCCAGTGGCCCCGGCCCCGGCGAAACGGTGGAGCAGCTGGTGGACGCGGCCCTGGGCCAGCAAGTGCGCTACGAAATCGTGCAGAGCGGCCCCTGGAGCCCGCAGTCGCGGGTGGCCGAGTCGTTTGGGCGCGGGCGCGTGTTCATTGCCGGCGAGGCCACCCACCAGTACCTGCCCCCCGGCGGCCTGGGCCTGGACACCGGCCTGGCCGAAGCCCACAACCTGGCCTGGAAGCTGGCCGCGCTCGTGCAGGGCTGGGGCGGCGACCGCCTGCTGGCCAGCTACGAGGCCGAGCGCCGGCCCGTGGCCGGCCGCAACCGCGACCACGCGCAGCAGTGCGCCGCCGCCGCCGCCGCAATCCTGACGCCCCTGAGTACGCACCTGCTCGACAACTCCGTGGCCGGGCAGGAGGCCCGGCGGCAGGCCCAGGCGCTGTTCGAGGCCAAAATGCCCCGGCTTTATGAGTCGCTGGGCATTGAAATCGGCTACCGCTACCCGGCCTCGCCCGTGGTGTGCCCCGATGCCGAAGTGGAGCCGGCCGGCCCGGCGCGCCAGTACCTGCCCACCACCCACAGCGGCGCACGCCTGCCCAGCGCCTTCCGCGAAGACGGCACGGCGGTGTTCGACCTGCTGGGGGCGGGCTTCACGCTCCTCATCCTGGGCGGGTCGGCGGCCCAGGGGCTGCCGCTGCGGGCCGCCGCCGAAGCCGTGGGCATGCCCCTGCAAATCCGGGTGTTTCATGAGCCGCAGCTGGCCCGCATCTACGAGAAAAAGTTTGTGCTCGTGCGCCCCGACCAGCACGTCGCCTGGCGCGGCAATACCCTGCCCGACAATTGCTTACCGCTTTTGCACCGGGTGCGCGGCGCGGGCTGATAATCTTCCTCATGGCAACTTAATTATATGAAAAAAATACTGCCCCGGCCCGCGCTGCTGCTTGCGCTGGCCGCCCTGGCCAGCTGCCAAAGCAAGCCCGACGCCACCCAGCAGGCCCCACCCGAAACCGCCGTGACGGTGCTCACGCAGCCGGTGCGCAGCATCAGCCAGAACCAGGCGGTGCCGGTGAGCGGCGCGCTCGAAGCCGACCAGACCGTGAACCTGGGCTTCGTGCTGGCCGGGCAGGTGCGGGAAGTGCGGGTGCGCGAGGGGGGCGCGGTGCGCAAGGGCCAGGTGCTGGCCACCCTCGACGGGGCCAGCTACCAGTTTGCCCTGGACGCGGCCAACGCCGCGCTGGCCCGTGCCCAGGACCAGTACGGCCGCCTCAAAATCATGTTTGACCGGGGCAGCCTCACGGCCAGCGACTTCAACCAGGCCCAGACCGCCGTGGCCCAGGCCCGCGCCCAGCAAGACCAGGCGGCCAAGAACGTGCGCGACACCCGCCTGCTGTCGCCCCTCACCGGCCACCTGGCCCGGCGCGGCACCGAGCCCGGCCAGGTGGTGGGCCAGGGCACGCCGGTGTTCACCATCGTGAGCGACGGCCGGCTGGTGATGCGGGCCGCCGTGCCCGAGGCCGAAGTGGGCGAAACCCGCGTGGGCCTGCCGGCGCGGGTCCGCATTCCGGCCCTCGACTCCACCTTCACGGGCCGCATCGAGGCGGTGGGGCCCGTGGCCGACCCGGCCTCGCGCACCTACTCGGTCAAAATTGCCCTGCCCAACGCGGGTGGCCTGCTGCGGCCCGGCATGGTGGCCGAGGCGGCGCTGCGCTCGACGCGGCAAGTGCAGGCCCTCACCGTGCCCGGCGAGGCCGTGGTGCGCGACGCCGACCAGCTGACCTACGTGTTCGTGGCCGACGCGCAGCGCCGGCGGGCCTTCCGCCGGCGCGTGGCGGTGGGCAGCGTGCTCGACCAGGGCGTAGAAATTACCAGCGGCCTGCGCGCCGGCGAGCAAGTGGTGGTGGGCGGGCAGCAGCGGCTGCGCGACGGGGCCGCCATCCAACTTTCTACCCCCCCTTCCTCCGCGCTATGAACGTCGTAAAATCATCGCTGCGCAACCCGCAGGTGACGCTGGCCGTGCTGCTGCTGGCCTTTCTGGCCGGGGCGTACTCGCTGCTAACCATGCCCCGGCGCGAAGACCCCAAAATCACCGTGCGGCAGGGGCTGGTGATAGCCTACTTTCCGGGGGCCAACGCCGTGCAGGTGGAGGAGCAGGTGACCCAGAAGCTGGAGGAATACCTGTTTCGCTTTGCCGAGGTGCGCAAGGCCAAAACGTACTCGACCACCCGTGATGGCCAGGTGATTATCAACGTAGAGCTGAACGAGCGCGTGAAGGAGCCCGACGTGTTCTGGTCGAAGCTGCGCCACGAGCTGAACACGGCCAAGGCCGTGGACCTGCCCCAGGGCGTGCGCGGGCCGCTGGTGAACACCGACTTTGGCGACACCGTGGCCATGCTCGTGGCCGTGGAGTCGGAGCGGCTCAGCTACGAGGAGCTGAAGCAATATTTGCAGACCATCGAGGCCGGGCTGCGGCGGGTGAAGGGCGTGTCGAAAATAAAGCGCTACGGCGAGCAGCCCGAGCAGCTGGCCCTCACGGCCAGCTCCGAAAAGCTGGCCCAGTACAACCTCAACCTGCAACAGGTGGCCCAGGTGGTGCAGTCGCAAAACAACATCAGCCCCAGCGGCGACGTGAAGGTGGGCACCGCCGACGTGCCGCTGCACACGGCGGGCCCCTTCACGTCGGAGCAGCAGATTGCCGACCAGATTGTGGGGGCCTCGCAAACCGGCCAGGTCATCCGCATCCGCGACGTGGCCGCCGTGCAGCGCCGCTACGCCGAGCCCACCTCCCTGATTCGGGTGGACGGGCGGCGGGCCCTGCTGCTGTCGGTGGAGATGCTGGAGGGCAACAACATCGTGGATTTTGGCAAGGCCGTGCGCGCCCAGCTCGCCGAAACGCGCCCGCTGCTGCCCGCCGATTTGGTCGTGAGCACCATCGTGGACCAGCCGGAGGTGGTGCAAACCAGCATCAGCCACTTCGTGCGCGAGTTTTTCCTGGCCATCTTGTCGGTGGTGCTGGTGTGCATGCTGCTGCTGCCGTTCAGCATTGCCTCGGTGGCGGCGATGGCCATTCCGGTGACGGTGGCCGTGACGTTTGCCGTGATGAATGCGCTCGGCATCGAGCTGCACCAGGTGTCGCTGGCGGCGCTCATCGTGGTGCTGGGCATGGTGGTGGACGATGCCATCGTGATTGCCGACAACTACGTGGAGCTGCTCGACGAGGGCCTCGACCGCTGGGAGGCGGCCTGGCGCAGCGCCACCAACCTGGTCATTCCGGTGCTCACGGCCACGCTCACCATCATCGCCTCGTTCCTGCCGATGGTCATCCTCACCGGCTCGGTGGGCGAGTTCATCCGCAGCCTGCCCATCACCATTGCCGTGGCGCTGGCCTCGTCGTTTGTGGTGGCCATGGTGCTCACCCCGCTGCTCTGCTACACCTTCATTAAGAAGGGCTTGCACGCGGTGGCCGGCCCCAAGCCAGAGGCCGCCGCCCCCGCCCCCGCCGGGGCCCCCGCGAAGAAAAAGTTCTCGCTGCTCGACCGGATGCAGACCGGCTACGAGCGGCTGCTGGGCGTGTGCATGCGGGCCCCGGTGCTCACCATCGGCCTGGGCTTTGCTTCGATAATCGCGGGCGGGCTGCTGTTTCGCACCGTGAAGCAGCGCTTTTTCCCGGCGGCCGAACGCAGCCAGTTCGTGGTCGAAATCTGGATGCCCACCGGCACCCGCCTCGAAACCACCCGGCAGGCCGTGGCCCGCGTAGAGCAGGTGCTGAAGCAGGACAAGCGCGTGGTGGACTACGCCAGCTTCGTGGGCACGGCCGCGCCGCGCTTCTACTACAATTTCAGCCCCGAGCCGCCCACCCCCAACTACGGGCAGCTGCTCGTGAACACCCACACCGAGGAGCAGACCAACGAGCTGGCCGCCGACCTCACCCGCCGCGTGGCCGACCTCGTGCCCAACGGCCGGCCGCAGGTGCGCCTCATGCAGCAGGGGGCCCCCACCAAAGCGCCCATCGAGGTGCGCATTATCGGCGACGACGTGGTGCAGCTCAAGCAGCTGGGCCAGCGGGTGCAGCGCCTGCTGGAGGCCGAAAAAGGCCACTACCTGGTCCGCACCGACTTCATGAACGACTACTACGGCCTCACTGTGCGCCTCAAGCCGGAGGCCAGCCGCCTGGGCTTCACCACCAGCAGCGTGGCCCAGACCATTGGCACGGGCTTCGCGGGCGCGCCGGTGGCCACCTGGTACGAGGGTGACAACCCGCTGAGCATCGTGATGCAGCTCGACTCGGCCCAGCGCAGCAACTACAACAGCCTCGAAAACCTGTACCTGGCCTCGCCGGCCACCGGCGCGCGGGTGCCCCTGCGCCAGGTGGCCGACCTTGTGCCCGAGTGGCAAACCGGCCGCCTCATGCACCGCAACGGCGTGCGCACCCTCACGGTGCAGAGCGAAACCACGGGCGGCGTGCTACCCTCGCAGCTGCTGAAGGTAGTGCAGCCCAAAATAGCGCAGCTGCGCCTGCCGCCCGGCTACCGCATCGAGTACGGCGGCGAGGTCGAAAACCAGAAGGAAACCTTCGGGCAGATGGTCATGGCCCTGGGCATCAGCCTGGTGCTCATCTTCCTCATCCTGCTCTTCCAGTTCCGCAACCTCAAGGAAACGTTTCTGGTGATGAGCAGCATTCCGCTCAGCTTGTTTGGGGCCATTATGGGGCTGGTGCTCACGGGCAACCCGTTCGGCTTCACGGCTTTTCTGGGGCTGATTAGCCTCTCGGGCATCGTGGTGCGCAACGCCATCATCCTGGTCGATTTTGCCAACGAGCTCATCGTGCACCACGGCCTGGACGTGCATACGGCGGCCATCGAGGCCGGCAAGCGGCGGCTGCGGCCCATTTTCCTCACCACCATGGCGGCGGCCATCGGCGTGCTGCCCATGATTTTGTCGGGCTCGCCGATGTGGAGCCCCCTGGCCAGCGTCATCGCCGTGGGCCTAGTGTTCTCCATGTTCATGGCCCTGCTTGTCATCCCGGTGCTGTTTTCGCGCGTGGTGAAGCTCGAAGACAAGCTCTCGACGGTGGCCGGCGAAGACGATGCCGACGTTGCCCCTGCCCCATCCGTTACGGCCGCTCCGGCCCCAGCCCATTAGCCTCATGCCTACGTACTTGCCCACTCCCGGCGGGCGGCGGGCCCTGCTGGCCGCCGCCCTGCTGCTGGCCGGCGGCCCGGCCCTGGCGCAGCAGCCGGCCCCCGCTGCTCCCGCCCCCGCACTCCCCCCCGAAACTCCCGCCGAAGCCCGCGCCCTCACGCTCGACCAGGCCCTCGACCTGGCCCTGACGCAAAACCGCCGCCTGGCCATTGCCCGCGAAAAGGTGCAGGAAAACCGCTTCAAGGTGGCCGAGGCCCACGCCAAATACTTCCCGCAGCTCACCGCCACCGCCCTGGGCAGCTACGGCAGCAACAAGCTGAACATCAGCATACCGCGCGGGGCGCTGGGTGTGTACCCCAGCACCGGCCCCATTCCGGGGGCCGACGTGCCCCTGGTGGAAGGCAGCCACACCGTGGTGGCCGCCAACGCCCAGCTGGCCCAGCCCCTCACGCAGCTCGTGAAGGTGCGCACGGGCGTGCAGGTGGCCCGCGCCGACCAAGCCCTGGCCCAAACTCAGGCGCGCCAGGCCGAGTGGCAGGTGCGCCAGGGCGTCGAAAAGCTCTACTATGGCCTGCTCATTGCCGGCCAGCAGCAGCGCCAGGCCGAGCTGAGCCTGCAAGCCGCCCAAAAGCAGCGCTACGACGCCGAAAGCGCCCGCCTCGCCGGCAAGGCCCTGCCCGCCCAGCTGCTGGGGGCCGATGCCAACGTGGCCGACCAGGAGCAGCAGCTCCTCAAGCTGCAAAACCAGGCCGCCGACTACGCCGCCGACCTCAACCAGGCCCTGGGCCTGCCCGCCGATGCCCGCCTGGCGCTGGCCCTGCCCGCGCCGCCGGCCACCGCCCCCGCCCCGCTCGAAACCTACCTCGCCCACGCCGACACCGCCAGCCTCGACAACCGCCTCGCGGCCCAGAGCCAGGCCAAGGCCGTGCTCGGCGTGCGGGCGGCCCGCCAGCAGTACATCCCCGATTTATCGCTGACGGCCAACTACGTGCGCCTCAACGGCATCCCGCTGCTGCCCCCCAGCAGCTTCCGGGCCGGCGCCCAGCTCACCTGGAACATCTACGACTTCGGGGGCCGCCAGGCCGTGCTGAACCAGCGCCTCTCGCAGCAGCGCCAGGCCGAGGAAAACCAGCGCTACACCCAGCAGCAGGTAACCGGCGAGGTGCAGAAAGCCTACCGCCAGCTGCGCCAGGCCACCGCCCTCACCGCCGCCGCCCAAAAGGCCACCGACCTGCGCACGGCCGAGCTAAAAATCAAGCAGGACCAGGTGGCCACCGGCCTGCTGCTGCCCGTCGAGGCCCTCACCACCCAGGCCACCCTCGCCAAAGCCCAGGCCGACTTGCTAGCCGCCCAGCTCAACTACCGCCTGGCCCTCAGCGAGCTGCACCGCGCCGCCGGCGAGGCCCGCTGAGGAGCTTTCCCTATCCTTTTCCTGGTAAAAAACCCGAGGTGGTCGGGTGCCAGTGGACACCGAGCTAAGGCAGGTTGAAACGGTAGTGACGTTCAATTTCGAGCGGGGTGCCGCAACCCAGGGCCGAGCGCAGGCGTTGGGTGTTGTAGTAGTGGCCGAGGTACTCAGCCAGTTGCAGGCGGGCTTCTTGCAAGTCGACAAAGCAGGTCCAACGGGGCAGCAGCTCGGTTTTGAGTGTGCTCCAGTCACTCTCAGCCAGGGCGTTGTCGTAGGGATTGCCTAGCCGGCTCAGCCAGGCAAGGGCCTGGGTGCGGTCCAGCAGTGAGGTAAACGCTTCGCTGGTGTACTGGCTGCCCCGGTCGGCGTACACGAGCACGAGCAGGCCCGGTAGAGACTAGCAGATGGCCACGGCCCGGTTAAAAGCGCTCATAATCAGGTTCGTGCGCAGCGACTCGCGCATGTGCCAGCCCACCACGCGCCGGGAGAAGGCATCGCGCCAGCAGGCCAGGTACGCCCACTGGCCCGTCGCCAGGGCCAGGCAGGTGATTAATGTCGCCAACCCAAATCTGGTTGGGGGCGGTGGCCGCGGGCCAAGTGGCGAGCTTGTTAGCGGCGGCGATGGCCTGCGGGTCGGCCTAAGTAGTGCGTGGTGGCCGCGTGCGGGTGCACAGGGCACGTAATCCACTGACACTAAACCAGCCGCGCAACCACTGGCGGCCCACGGCGTGGCCTTCGCGCCGCAGTTGGGCGCGTAGCCGCCGCTGGCCGTATCGCCCGGCGCGGGTAGTAAACACGCGCTGAGCCGCTACCTGCCAGGCGGGAAGCGGCGGCTCGGCCACCAGAGCAGGGACACGTTTACACCACGCGTAGTAGCCGCTAGGGCTAGGGCTGACGCCTGGCATGCCCACTGCTGCCACACGGGCCAGCAGTGGGTATGCCAGGCAATGAAAATGAAGCGTTTCATCGGCCCGTTAATTGTGAAAATGCGCGTCAGGCATTTGGGAGATGGTCAGCGCTTTTTTTAAACTATCGCGCGCCGTTTCGGCGCGGGCCAGTTGGGCCCGCAACTGCTTGTTCTCCTGCTCCAAGGCCTCGCTGCCTGCGGGGCGCGCACCCAGCACCCGAACAGTGCCTCGCTCCTGCTTAGCGCCCAGGCCACCCGCGTGGCTGCCTGTCCATCCTGGGTTACGCGGCGGACCGCTTCGACCCGAAAGGTTGCGTCATACTTGTTTCTAGGCCGTTTGACGACTGGTTTTTCTGCTTCCACGACAAGGGCAAGTTACTTTCGCCGTGTCCATTTCTACCCGACCACCTCAGTATTGCTACAGCTAGGGTATTGTAATCAACAGCAGGGTAAACCACTGTATAAACCGGAAACAAAACAGGCACCTAGCTCTACTGCTAAGTGCCTGTTAATCAATGAGCGAGAAACGAGGTTCGAACTCGCGACCCTCAGCTTGGGAAGCTGATGCTCTACCAACTGAGCTACTCTCGCGGGGTATTTGGTAGGGCAAAGGTAGGGCCAACTGGCCAAATAGCAAGGTGCGGAACATCGGGGCACTCCCCGTAGTTTAAAGGCTGCTTATGGCCCGTCGCCCTTCTTCCCGCACCTTCCTACCCCCTGCTTCGCGCCGTGTAGTGGCGGCGCTGCTCATTGCGGCCGGTATCCTATTGGTAATTGGGCAGTTGCTGCGGCTGTATGTGCTGGTGGCCGAGTGGCACAAGCTGGGCGTGCTGGGGGGCGGGCCCCTGGCGGGCGTGCTGCTGGGGCTGGGCGCGGGCCTGCTCACGAGCTACGCCGGCTGGCGCGTGGGCCGGGCGAGCTGAGGCCAAAGCGGGCCACAACTCGCCGGGCGGCTGCACCTTTGCGGGTAGTATGTCATCTCCGCTCCGCATTTCTGTGGCCAAGGCCAACCTGGCCACCGCTACCCGCCTGGCCGCGCTGGGCCACCAAACATTCAGCGAAACCTTCGCCGCCACCAACACGCCCGAGGACCTGGCCGCCTACCTGGCCGAAGCCTACGGGCCCGAGCTGCAGCTGGCGCAGCTGCAAGACCCACGCAACACCTTTTTGCTGGCCGAAATGCAGGGCCAGGCCGTGGGCTACGCGCTGCTGGCCACGGACTCTACCCTGGGTTTGCCGCCCGAGGACACTACTACCAAGCAGCTCGAAATCAAGCAGCTCTACGTAGTGGAAGACTGGATTGGCACCGGCCTGGGCGGCACCCTGATGCGGCGCTGCCTGGAGGTGGCCCAGGCGGCGGGCGTGCGCGCCGTGGTGCTGGGCGTGTGGGAGCACAACGAGCGCGCCAAGGCCTTTTACCAGCGCTACGGCTTCCGGGAAATTGGCGAGCTGGCCTTTAAGCTGGGTCAGGACGTACAGCGCGACCTGCTCTATCGCAAAGGGCTGGCGGGCCGGGCCGGGTAGTACTTTTGGCCATGCAGCGACGGTATCTGGCAGGTTGGATAACTGGAATAACTGGGTGGCCCTGGCTGCTGGTGACACTGCTGTTGGGCCTGGGCGCCTGCCAGCCGGGCACCCACCCCGACGCGGCGGTGCCCCTACCCCTGCCCATCGGCCACTTTGCCGGTGGCCTGCAGGTACCCGGCCGCCCCGAGCTGCGCGCCGCTCTGGAGCTGCGCCACCCGCGGCCCGGCCACTACGATGCCGAGCTGGTGCTGACCCAGCAACCCGCCCTAAGCTTTGTGGCTGATACGTTGGCGTTTGGGGGCGATACGCTGCGGCTGGCGCGCCCCGGCCGGCCGGGCGAAACCCTGACGCTGGGCCGCCAGGGCGACTTCTGGCGCGGCACGCTGCGGCTCGACTCGGTGCGCTACCCCCTGCTGCTGGTGCGGCGCGGGCCACCTGAGCCGGCCGTGTACCGGGTGCGGCGCGATGAGGTAGCGGGCACCAGCGGCCCGGCGCTGCTTTTTAGTCCCGCCGACGAGAGCCTGCCCGGCCTGGCACTGGCCTTTTTTCCTACCCCCCCTACCGCCGCCGAAGGCCCAGTGTGGGCCGACGCGCTGGCCCGCGAGGGCCACACCGTGCTGCTGCTGCCCGCCGCCGACACCCTCACCGCCTCCGCCCTGGCCGGCGCGCTGGCCCTGCTGCGCCGCACGGCGGGCGTCGACACGGCGCGGGTGGGGGCCTGGCTGGGCGGGCGGGCGGGCGGCCAGCTGCCGCTGATTTTTGCCGAAGACCCGGCTTCGCGGCCCGCCTTCGTGGTGCTGCACAACCTGCCTACCCCCCCGCCCGCGGCCCGGCGCGCCTGGCACACCCTGGCCCAGCGCGGGCAGCTGCTGGCCCTGTACACCCCGACGGAAGCCAAGGCCGCGACCACCGGGCGGGCGATTTTGGGCGGTCAGCGCGTGCGGCAAGGCCCGCAAGCCAGCTTGCTAACGCAGCTGACTGCTTGGCTGAAGGCCCGCTAAAGTCACTACTACTCAAGCGCGCGGGCGGGTGCGAAGCGTCGCGTCGCAACGCGGCCCTACCCCCTACACCAGCAGCAAGCCCTTCTCGCGCAGTAGGCGCCAGGCGGGGCTTTGCAAGAAATTCTCCCAAGGGCCGGCGGCGGCGGGGAAGGTGGCAGCGGCTTCTTTGAGCAGGATTTTGGCGTCGTAATCGGTGCTGAGGCGGGTGAGCAGCTGGTGCAGCCAGGGGCCGACAAGCTCGGTGGTTTTGACCTCAAAATCCTCCGCCTGCTCGTAGCAGGTGAGGATGGCGCGGGTCGTTTGCTTGTCCTTGGGGCCGCTGCCGCCGCTGGTTTTGAAACTCAGCTCGGGCACGTTGCCAAGCCAGAACAGGCGGCGGTTGGGCTGGGCCGCGTCGGGTTTATCAGCCTCACCAAGCGCTTGCTGAATGAGTTGGCGCGGTACCGTGGGGCGCGGCGTTTTAAAATCGAACCAGAAGCTGAGCGGCTCGCGCAGGGCCACGCCGTGCATGAAATTGTAGAGGCTTTTGGCCAGGCCGGGGCCGAAGGTTTCGTGGTCGGCCCCCAGGGGGTCGTCGTGCCAGAGGTCGTTCCAGGCGAAGGGGCCGGGCTCGGGGCCGGTGGCGGCCACCTGATACTTGGCGGGGTCGCGTCCCACCGGCGAGTGGGCCGTCATGGAGAAGCGGTGCCAGTAGCCGCTCTGCACGATGCCAGCCTCGAAGAGCTGGCGCACCACTTCCAGCGAATCAACGGTTTCCTGGGCCGTTTGGGTCGGGAAGCCGTACATGAGGTAGGCGTGCACGAGCACGCCCGCCGCCGTAAAGCCCTGCGTGACGCGCGCCACCTGGGCGATGGTCACGCCCTTTTCCATGAGGGCCAGCAGGCGGTCCGAGGCCACTTCCAGCCCGCCGCTGATGGCGATGCAGCCCGAGGCGGCCAGCAGCCGGCAGAGGTCAGGAGTAAAAGTTTTTTCGAACCGGATATTACCCCACCAGCTGATGCTGACGCGCCGCCGGAGCAGCTCGATGGCCAAATCGCGCAGGGCCAGCGGCGGGGCGGCCTCGTCCACGAAGTGGAAGCCCGTCTGGCCGGTCTGGGCCACGATTTGCTCGATTCTATCGACCAGCAGCGTGGCCGGCGCGGCCTCGTAGCGACCGATGTAGTCGAGCGTGACGTCGCAGAACGAGCAGCGCTTCCAGTAGCAGCCGTGGGCCACGGTGAGCTTGTTCCAGCGGCCGTCGCTCCAGAGGCGGTGCATGGGGTTCAGCACCTCGATAACCGACAGGTAATCAGTTAGCTTGAGGTCAGAATAATCGGGCGTGCCGACCTCGGGATGCGGAATGTCGGGGTGCGGGTAGTTAATATATTCGACCTGCCCGGCCTCGTTGCGCAGGAAGGTGCGCTGGAGCAAGTGGCGGCCGTCGGCGACCTCTGTTTTTACTAGAACGTCACCAACAAGAACGTCATGCTGAGCTTGCCGAAGCAGCTCTACCGCTTCACCTAAGCGGCTTGGATGAAGCGGTAGAGTTGCTTGGCTAGCACCTTCCTTCGGTTCGACAGGCTCAGCATGACGTTCTTTTTTATCGTTTTTGCGCTGCAAATAATCGAACAACTGCAGCCAAGGGCCTTCGCCATCGTCCAGCGTGAGGTAGTCGATATAGTCAAAAAAGCGAGGTTCTTTGAGGCCGCGCAGCTCGGTGTTGGGGTAGCCGCCACCCATCACGGTCACGGTGGCGGGGCTAACCTGCTTGATGCGCTGGCCCAGCCGCAGGGCGGCGTAGAGGTTGCCGGGAAAGGGCACGGTGAAACCCACGATGTCCGGCTTTTCAACGGCCAGAATATCGTCCAGCAATTCTACTAACATCCTATCAACCAGATTAGGCGCGGCTTGCAGGGCGGTGTGCAGCGGGTCGAAGTGGGTGGCCGACATGGCCAGGGATTCCGCGTAGCGGGAGAGGCCAAACTGCGGGCCCACGGTTTCCTTCACCAAGTCGGCGAGGTCCTCCAGGTAGAGCGTGGCCAGGTGGCGGGCCTGGTCGGTGAGGCCCATCGTACCGAAAGCGGTTTCGAGGTCGGCCACGTTGTCAAAGCGGCTGGCTTCGGGCAAAAACCGGCCGTGGCAGATGCGCGGCGCCAGCGTGAGGTCCTTGTTCTGCAAAAACCGGATGGCCGGGCCGACGGTGGCCTCGTAGCGGCGGCGCAGGCGCAGCATCCGCTGGGCGTTGTCGCTCAGCTCGTAGCCACCAGTCTCGATTTCATCAAACACCCGCGTAAGGCCATCCTTCGAAAACAGCCTGAGCACCAGCTCAATGCTGAGGTCGGCCTGGCGCACCTCGTAGCCCCTACCCCTCAAAAACCCCTTGATGTAGGCCGTGGCCGGGTACGGGGTATTGAGCTGCGTGAGCGGCGGGGTAATAAGCAGCAGGCGAGGCGAAGAACTAGGCACGGGACTACAAACCTACGCGGGGGCCGGGTGGTTCAGC
>CAZZWL010000107.1:0-19199 GCA_964657755.1 uncultured Rhodanobacter sp. | reverse complement strand
GCTACGTTGAAAAGCAGCCCGTTCCTTCTGGAGCGGGCTGCTTTTTTTATGCCTTAGGGAAGAAAGTGGGGGGTAGGGAGACGTGCCAGGCAAACCGCGGGCCGCCGTACTTTGCCAGCCCTTACCATGTTAGTTGCTATGAGTACTGCGCGTACGCTGTTTTTGCTGTGGTGCTGCCTGGGTCTGGCGCGGCTGGGCCAGGCCCAGAACGCGGCGCTGGCCTGCGGGAATGGCCGCTACGCGGCCGACGTATTTACGGACGTGACCAAGACGACCGGTGTCGTTTTTGGCAGCAACTCGGCCGTTGACTACAGCACCGGTGCTACGACACCCGTGACGCTACAGCTCGATTTTTATGAGCCTACGGGTGATGCGGCGGTGCAGCGGCCACTGCTCATTATGGCTTTCGGGGGCTCGTTTGTGCAGGGGCAGCGGCAGGATTTGGACGACCTTGGGCTGGCCTTTGCCCGCAAGGGCTACGTGGTGGCCAGCATCGACTACCGCCTCATTCAGCCGGGCGCCAATGGTATCAATTATTACCTGGCCTACACGCAGCCCGCCGTGCTGGCCGACGAGATAGTGCGCGCCGTAGCCGATATGAAAGCCGCCGTGCGCTTCTTCAAGCACGACGCGGCCACGGCCAATGCTTACCGCGTCGACCCCACCAAGATATTTATCGGCGGCTTTTCGGCCGGGGCCATCACGGCGCTGCAAGCGGCTTACACCGATGACGTAAACGAAAATTCGGACCCTAATGTGCGCGCTGCCTACCAAAACAACGGCGGCCTGGAGGGCAATACCGACCTGCCCGCGCCCAATAATCTACTGCCCGCCTACAGCGCCAGCGGCGTGGCGGGCGTGTTCAACATCGCGGGCGGCGTGAATGACCTGAGCATCGTGAGCGCCGGCAACCCGCCGCTCTACAGCGCGCAGGGCACCGCCGACGAGGTGGTGCCCTACGACTGCGGCACGGTGAGCACCTCCAACTACACGCTCTGCGGCAGCCACCAGCTGCAAATTCAGGCTACCCAGGTGGGCATCGCCAACCAGCTGTATTCGGTGCCGGGGGGCAACCACGGCAGCCCGCGCAACGAGCCCGACCGCAGCAACATTATCGCCGGCGGCGCTGCCTTTTTGCAGGCCCTGGTGTGCGCCGCGCCCCTGCCGGTAGTGCTCACGAGCTTCAGCGGGGGGGTAGGGGCCGCCGACTGCGCCGCCACCCTGCGCTGGCGCACGGCCACCGAGCGCGGCAGCCTGGCCTACGACGTGCAGGGCTCGGCCGATGGCCAAACCTTCCGCACCCTGGGCACCGTGCCCAGCCAAAACCGGCTGGCCGGCGCGGCCTATTCGTTCGGGGCCGGGCCAGTGGCGGGCACCCGCTATTTCCGGTTGAAAATGCTGGATGCCGATGGGTCGTTTACTTATAGCCCGGTAATTAGCCTGGCCGGCAATTGCCGCCTCCCTACCCCCCTCGCGGCGCCCAATCCGACGCGCGACCAGCTGCTAATCAGTGGCTTGCCGGCCGGCCAGTGCCAGCTGCTGCTCTACAACGCCACCGGCCAGCGCGTGGCGCGGGTGGCGGCCGTGGGCAGCGGCCTGCTCAGCCTAAGCGGCTTGCCGGCGGGCGTGTACCTGGTGCAAATTGTGGCCGACGATGGCACCCGCGCCGGCAGCGTGCGCGTAGTGAAAGAGTAGCGCTCCCATGTTTGCAACGCAACCAATCGCGGCGACAGTAGTAAAATGAGGGACTGATGAACATGCGGCCCCGCGGCCGCCTACCCCCTCCTTTTGTTATGACGCTAAAATACACCGGGCTGCTGCCCGCGCTGAGCCTGCTGGCTGCCTGCAGCAGCGGCCCCAGCCAGGAAGAAAAGCAACAGGCGCAGGCCGATAACCCGGCCCAAACCATCACGACGCCCAAAGACGAGTCGGTGCACCTACCCGCGCCCTACACTACCAAGTCGGTGAGCAAGCGGGTGGATATTATCGACTGGCCGGCCGGCAAAACGCCCACTGCTCCGGCCGGCTTCACGGTAACCGAGTTTGCGGGCAACCTCGAAAGCCCGCGCTGGGCCTACGTGGCACCCAATGGCGACGTGCTGGTGGCCGAAGCCACCACGCTGCCCAAGGGCACCAAAAAGCAGATTGCCGCCGCGCTGCACCTCGACAAGTCGCGCTCGCTGCAAGCCACCAGCGCCAACCGCGTCACGTTGCTGCGCGACACCAACGGCGACGGCAAGCCCGACGTGCGTACGGTATTCCTGAGCGGCCTCAACCAGCCGTTTGGCATGCTGGTGCTGGGCAATTATTTCTACGTGGCCAACACCAACGGCGTGCTGCGCTACGCCTACCAGCCGGGCGCCACCCAGCTTACCGGGCCGGGCCAGAAAATCCTGAACCTGCCCGAGGGCGGCTACAACAACCACTGGACCCGCAACCTGCTGGCCAGCAAGGATGGCAAGAAGATTCTGGTGACCGTGGGCTCGGGCTCCAATGTGATGGAGCACGGCCCGGAAAACGAAGTGCGCCGGGCTAATATTCTGGCAATCAACCCCGACGGCACCGGCGAGACCGTGTTTGCCAGCGGCTTGCGCAACCCCATCGGTCTGGCGTATTACCCCGGCACTACCACCCTGTGGGCCGCGGTGAACGAGCGCGATGAGCTGGGCGACGAGCTGGTGCCCGACTACATCACGAGCGTGAAGGAAGGCGGCTTCTACGGCTGGCCCTACTCGTATTACGGCCAAAACGAAGACCCGCGCCGCAAAAACGAGCGCCCCGACCTCGTCAAAAAAGCCTTGGTGCCCGACGTGCCGATGGGCGCCCACGTAGCCGCCCTCGGCCTCACGTTCTACGACAAAAAAGCCTTCCCCGCCAAGTACCAAAACGGCGCTTTTGTGGGCGAGCACGGCTCCTGGAACCGCGCCGCTTTCTCGGGTTACAAGGTGGCGTTCGTGCCGTTCCAAAACGGCAAGCCGACGGGCAAGCCCGAAGATTTCCTGACCGGTTTCCTGGTCGGCGATGGCTCCGATAAGGCTTACGGCCGGCCGGTGGGGGTAGTGACCCTGCCCGACGGCGCCCTGCTCGTGACCGACGACGCTGGCAACAAAATTTGGCGCGTGAGCGCCGCCAAGGCCACGGCCGCCCGGTCGCCGCGCTCGACCAGCGTAGCCAGCCGCTAAGCTGCCCTAATATTCTCAGCGGAGTAATCCGCAAAAAGAACGTCATTCCGAGCTTGCCGAGGAATCTTGCCCGCATCGTTGGAAAACATCCGCACGGCGCGAGCGAGATTCCCCGGCAAGCTCGGAATGACGTTCTTTTTGTAGCTCGTACGGGTTTTGAGCTGCGCGGCGCGTACTTTGGGCAACCTGCCGGGGGTAGGGATTTTTGCCGATGCTTATGAAAAAGACAACCGTTGCGGCGCTGCTGAGCGCGGGCCTGGGTGCCTTGCTGGCCACTACCAGTAGGGCCCAATCCACGCCGCCTACCCCCGCCTTCACGCCCCAAGTCCGAGAGTTCATCAAAGTGAGCGCGCCCGTGGTGGCCCTCACCGATGCCAAAGTCATCGACGGCACTGGCCGGCCCGCGCTGCTGCACCAAACGGTGGTGCTGCGCGGCGGCCGCATCGAGCAGGTGGGCCCGAGCAAAAAAGTGAAGGTGCCGGCCGGCGCCGAAGTCATCAACTGCGCCGGCAAAACGCTGATACCCGGCCTGGTGATGCTGCACGAGCACCTCTACTACACCATGCCGGCGGGCGGCCTCTTCAACATCGCCCAGATGCCGTACTCGTTTCCGCGCCTCTACCTGGCGGGCGGGGCCACCACCATTCGCACGGCCGGCAGCATCGAGCCGCAGACCGACCTGGCCATTCAGCGCCTCATCGGCGAGGGCAAGTTCATTGGCCCCGACATGGACGTGACGGCCCCTTATATGGAGGAGCCCGGCATGGATATTCCGGCCCTGAACACCATCAAGGGCCCCGCCGACGCGGCCGCCAGCACCAAGTTTTGGGCTGATAAGGGCTGCACGTCGTTCAAGATGTACATGCACGCCACCCGCGCCGACCTGGCCGCCGTGGTGGCCGAAGCCCACGCCCGCCACCTAAAAGTTACCGGCCACCTCTGCGCCATCACCTACCGCGAGGCCGCCGATGCCGGCATCGACAACCTCGAGCACGGCTTCATGGCCAGCTCCGACTTCGCGCCCGGCCACGTCACCGATGCCTGCGACTACCCCGCCGCCCGCCAGGGCCTGCTGCGCCAGCCCGCCAACGGCCCAGCCGTGACGGCCCTAATCAAGTTCCTGATTAGTAAGCAGGTGGCGCTCACGTCCACGCTGCCCGTGTTTGAGCCCTACACCGGCCGCGAGGTGGTGCTGGGCGGCGGCCTCGGCGCGCTCATGCCGCAATTGCAGGAGCGCGAAACCAAAACCTGGCAGGCCAGCCAGGGCAAGGACTCGGCCAGCGTGGCGCTGTTTAAGAAGGAGCAGGGCTGGGAAAAGCAGTTCTACGACGCGGGTGGCCTGCTGGTGGCCGGCACCGACCCCACCGGCGCGGGTCGCACCATTGCGGGCTACGCCAACCGCCGCGAAATTGAGCTGCTGGTCGAAGGCGGCTTCACGCCCATTCAGGCCATCAAAATCTGCACCCTGAACGGCGCCAAATACCTGGGCCGCGACCGCGACATCGGCACCATCGAGCCCGGCAAGCAGGCCGATTTGGTACTGGTCAGCGGCGACCCCGAGCAGGATATCCACCAACTCCGCCAGATGGAAATCGTGTTCAAGCACGGCGTCGGCTTCGATTCGCCCAAGCTCTTCGAGTCGATGCAGGGCAAGGTCGGGCTAAACTGAGGGGGTAGGGGCAGCTAATCCATTACACTATTTTCTGATTCTATGAAAATCCTGATGCTACTGCTGTTGGTACTGGCCGGAGCCGCCATTACGACGCAATCGGCCGTGAATAGCCAGCTGCGCGGAGCTTTGCACCAGGTGGGGTGGGCCGTATTCATCTCCTACGTTGGGGGTAGCCTGGTAGCGGGTGGGCTGCTGCTGGCCACCCGCGCGGCAGTGCCTTCGCTCGCTGATTTTGGCGGCCTGAAGTGGTACTACTGGACTGGCGGGCTGCTGGGAGTAGGTTACGTACTGGTCATTGCGTTCTCGCTCCAGCGCGTGGGGGCGGCCAGTCTGTTTGCCCTGGTGGTGGCCGGGCAGCTGCTAACCGCGCTGCTGTATGACCAGCTTGGCTTCTTCAATCTGCACCGCAGCAACCTGTCGCCCGCCAGGGTTGGCGGTGCCCTGCTGCTAATACTCGGGGCTTATCTGCTGAATCGCAAGTAGCATCTAAACAGCTGCTTACCTACCCCGGCAACGGCTGCGGCGCGTAGGTGGGCCCCAGGCAGCGCGGGCCCTGGGCCGTCCAGGCCAGCTTATCAATGCACAGCTCACGCGCGGTCATGGCGGCGTTCCAGGCGTGGTACACCAGGTACTCGGTGCGGCCGTCGGGGCTCATGGTGTGCGAGTGGTGGCCGGGGCCGCGCACGTGGCCGGGCACCGCATGCAGCACCCGCGCCCCGGCATCGGAGCCCGAATCGACGTAGGGTCCCAGCACGTGCTCGGCCACGCAGTAATCGACGCCGTAGCGGTCGGTGAGGAAGTTGGCGCCGCTGAAAAAGCAGTAGTATTTGCCCGCGTGCAGCCGCGTGAAGGGCCCTTCCAGCGTGTGCCACTGCGCAAAGGTGCGGTTGCCGTAGAGCGGCATCTGGCGGTTGGCCTCGAAGAGCGTCCACTGGTGGCGGGCGCGCAGCACGGTGCGCGGCTGGCCCGCCAGCTGGGTCATGCTTACCAGCTTATCCACCACCAGCCCGGTGCCGGGGTAGTAGCCGTCATTAGTATCCAGGAAGTCGCGGGCGTAGAACAGATACCACTGGCCATCAGTATCCTGAAAGGCGTGGGCGTCGATGGTGAACTGGCTGTTGGCCACCGGCAGCGCCCCGATTTCGGTGTAGGGTCCCTCGGGCTGCGGGCTGGTGGCCACGTGCAGCCGGTGGCCCACCGTGGCCCCAATGGCCCCGCCGCCCCGCGAGTAATACATGTAAAACGTGCCTTCGTGCAGCACCACTTCGGGCGCCCAGAAATCGAACGCTTCGCTACCCGGCGGGGGGGTAAGGGCGCCGCCCAGCGGCCGCCAGTCCACCAGGTTATCCGAAGTCAGCAGCGCGAACACGCGGCCGTCGGGCGTGCGGCCCCCGCCGGTGGTGCCAAACGCGTAGTAGTGCCCCCCGTGCCGCAGCACGAAGGGGTCGGGAAAATCGCGGGCTAGCACCGGGTTGGTGTAGGTGCGGGCCGCGGCGGCGGGGTAGGGGCGCATAGCGAGCAAAGCCAGGCCAGCGGCCGAGCCAGTCAGAAAGTGACGACGGGAGGACATACGTGGGGTGGGGCAAGATAGACCGCGTGGTGGCAGGGCCGATTCCGGCCGTAGTCAGGTGGCTGGCAGCTTCATACGTAGCTCACCCCAGAAGCGGTCACTAACCAGGTCCTACCCCCCTCGGTGGGGCCGGGGCGTGCCCGCCGGCGCAGTGGCCCAGGGGCAGCTGGCCAGGAGATTTGGGTGAGCAAACCCGCCACCGCTAAACCGGAGCAGCACGCGGTAGCCTGGGCGAACGGCTCAGCGGTGCCAACTTGCGCCGGCCGGCGCGCCGCTGAGCCCGGCCGTCTTTATTTCCCACCCCACCTCTTCTCCCCTTCGCATGAAGAAATTATCCATGCTGCTGCTCGGCCTGGCGCTGCTCGGCGCCCCGCTGGCCCAGGCCCAGAAAGTCAAAATCAAAACCAAGGGCGGCGCGGCCATGCTGGCGGCCGGCCCGGCGGCTCGCTGGTCGGCCACCAAAGCCAACGCCTGGTACGCCGCCCGGCCCTGGATGACGGGCGCCAACTTTATCCCCAGCACGGCCATCAACCAGCTTGAAATGTGGCAGGCCGCCACCTTCGACCCCGCCACCATCGACAAGGAGCTGGGCTGGGCCGCGGGCATCGGCTTTAATACCATGCGCGTGTTTCTGCACGATTTGGCGTGGCAGGAGGACCCGGCGGGCTTCAAGAAGCGCGTGGGTGACTACCTGGCCATTGCCGACAAGCACCACATCGGCACCATCTTCGTCTTCTTCGATGACTGCTGGAACAAGGACCCGCACGTGGGCCCGCAGCCCGCGCCCAAAACCGGCGTGCACAACTCGGGCTGGATGCAGGACCCCGGCGACCCCGCCTCGCGCGACTCGGCTGCTTTTATGCGGCTGCGGCCCTACGTGGCCGACGTGCTCACGAGCTTCGCCCACGATAAGCGCATCGTGCTCTGGGACTTATACAACGAGCCCGGCAATTCGGGCAAGGGCGTGGCCTCGCTGCCGCTGCTGCGCAACGTCTTTGCCTGGGCCGAGGCCGTGCGCCCCGACCAGCCCCTGAGCTCGGGCATCTGGAACTGGGATTTTCAGGCCCTGAACGCCTTTCAGGCCCTGCACTCCGACGTCATCTCCTACCACGACTACGAGGAGCCCGCCTGGCACCAGCGCGTTATCAACATGCTGCAAACCCACGGCCGCCCGCTCATCTGCACCGAGTACATGGCCCGGTCCCGCAACTCGCGCTTCGTCAACATCTTGCCCCTGCTCAAGCAGCAGCACGTGGCCGCCATCAACTGGGGCCTCGTCGATGGCAAAACCAACACCAAGTACGCCTGGGATACGCCCCTAGCCGATGGCTCGGAGCCCAGCGAGTGGTTCCACGAGGTTTTCCGCAAAGACGGCACGCCCTACCGCCAGGATGAAACAGACCTGATTAAGAAGCTGACCAGTAAGTAATGGAAAGCAAAAAGAACGTCATGCTAAGCTTGCCGAAGCATCTCTATCGCGCCGTTCGGGCATCGTCGCGCCGTTCGGGCATCGTTCGGTAGAGATGCTTCGGCAAGCTCAGCATGACGTTCTTTTATTTTCTTCCGCTTTACGCCGTCGGCAGCGTCGCCTCGTAGGTGTCGGCGTACTTGAATTCTTCCAGCCAATAGTCGGAGCTGATAACGTCAAACACCACGCTGTCGGCGGTTTTTTCGCCGGGTGTGAGCTGCCACAGAATGGACTTGGCCTCGGCAAACTCGCCGCCCGCCAGCTGCTCGCTAAACAGGCGGTGCAGCAGCGCGTGGTCGGTGAGGCCCTGGGCCAGCAGGCGCAGCAGCGGCACGGCCGGCTCTTGGTCAAGCACGGCCAACTCGGCGGGGGTAGGAGCCGTTATTTTTACCTTAAACTCAACCGCCTGCGGGTGCGGAAACTTGCCGTTGTAGGCGGTGTAGAGCAGCTGCGTGGCATTGAAAAAGCCTTCGTGCAGCGGCAGCTGCGGGTTTTCTTCCCACAGCTTCTCGGTTTCCATCTGGTGGGCCAGCTGCTCCAGCTGGCCGGGCTTCAGCTCGTCGGCGAAGAGGTAGGTGAGCACGGCCTCGGCGGCGGCGGCGGGCTCCAGGTCGGTGAGGGCCATCTGGCACATTTCCTTGAGCTCGGCCGGGGCCAGGGCCTCGGGGTTGTCGTAATCGAGCTGCTTAAGCAGGGCCAGGTAGTCGGTATTTTGCCAGGCGGTGGGTAATTCGCTGAGGTGCTGAAAGGAAAGTCGTTCGACGGTGAAGGTTGACATCGGGAAGATAAAATTGATGAAGCGTCCGCCCTTTTACGGTTCCTGGCCGCCGACAACTGAAATTACGTAGTTCCGGGTGGCTGCCGCGCTAAAAATTCTGCCTCCCTACCCCCCCTTTGCCGCCCCATGCCCTTCACCGACGACCCCGCCGCGGGCAGCTTCTCCGCCCCGCCCAAAATCGAGCTTATCGACACGCCCAACGCGCCCAACCGCCACGTGCGCGTCCTCGAAGAGTTTACCTTTACGGAGGCCGATAACGGCGCGGTGTGGGTTGCGCCCAGCGGTAGCCTGGTCGATGGGGCCAGCATTCCGCCGGTGCTGTGGTCGTTCGTGGGTTCGCCCTTCACCGGCGACTACGTCTACGCCTCCATCGTGCACGACGTGGCCTGCGACCAGCGCACCCGGCCCTGGCGCGACGTGCACTACATGTTTTACCAGGCCTGCCTGGCCGGTGGCACCGCCCGCCTGCGCGCCAAGCTCATGTACCTGGCCGTGCGCAACTTCGGCCCGCGCTGGCCCAGTCCGGGCCCGGCCGAGCACTTTTCCTTGGGCCAGCGCCCCAGCGCGGCGCTGGCCGCCGGCCCCGCCAGCAGCCCCGCCGGCCAGGCGCGCTACCTGCGCCGCGCCCAGGCCTACCTCGCCGCCCACGGCGCCCAGGCTTCCATCGAGGCCACCGACGTGTATGCCTCGCGGCCCGAGTAGAGCTGGCTTTTTTAGCTTGGGTCAAGTCGCCGGGGGTAGGGACCCGAATTGGATATAAACGGGTAGAAGGTTGCTGCGTATAGATTAGCCAAACGGGCAGTAGCTCTGCCATCCTTTTCCACCAGCTCATTCCCTACCCCCATGAAAGCCACCCTCCTGTTAGCCGCCGCGTTTGCCCTTACCACCAGCGCCGCCCTGGCCCAGACCGTAGCCCCCGGCACCACGCCCGGCGCCCAAACCGGCAACCCTAGCAACATGCCCAGCGCCGGCACCACAACCACTACTACCACTGCCGACCAACCCATGAACAATACCAGCATGGATAAGATGTCGGCCAGCGACAAGCGGGCCATGCGCAAAAGCAAGAAGATGAAATCGAGCGATGGTTCGATGAAAACCAAAACCAAGATGTAGTTTCCGCGCACCGCTGAGCTTTGCTCACGAGTGCCAGTTAATCAAGCCCTTATCCTAAACCGGTAAGGGCTTGTTTGTATAAGAATCCGCCCCAGTAACTTGTGGAAAATACCGAATCAACCGCGCCCGTTACCATCGTATTAGCTGGCGCCACCGGCGACCTGGGCTTCCGCATCGCCCAGGAGCTGCGCCAGCAGGGCGCTACCGTGCGCGCCCTCGTGCGCCCCGGCAATACCAAGCCCGCCGTCGCTTCGCTGCGCGAGATGGGGGTAGGGATTCTGGAAGTTGATTTCAACGACGTGGCCGCGCTCACCCACGCTTGCGTAGGCGCGGCCTGCGTGGTATCGGCCCTTTCCGGCCTGCGCGACGTGATAGTGGATGCCCAGACCCACCTGCTTGAGGCGGCCGTGGCCGCCGGCGTGCCGCGCTTCATCCCCTCCGATTTCGCTATCGACTTCACCAAGCTGCCTGAGGGTAGCAACCGCAACCTCGACCTGCGCCGCGAGTTTGGTCGGCGGCTCGACCAAGCACCCATCCGGGCCACGTCCATCCTCAACGGCATGTTCATGGACCTGCTCACCGGCCAGGCCCCGGTGGTGCTCTTCAAAATCCGGCGCGTGCTCTACTGGGGCTCGGCCGACCAGCCGCTCGATTTCACCACTATTGCCAACACGGCCGCCTTCACCGCCGCCGCCGCCCTCGATGCCACTACCCCTCGCTACCTGCGCGTAGCCGGCGAAGTGGCCACCGTGCGCGACCTGCAAGCCGCCGCCCGCGCCGCCACTGGCCAGCGCTTTGGCCGCCTGCGCGCCGGCGGCCTGTGGCTGCTGCGCCTCCTGATTCGGGTGACGCGCCGCCTCGTGCCGGCTCCCAACGACGTGTTTCCGCCCTGGCAGGGCATGCAGTACTTGCACAATATGTTCACCGGCCTGCCCAAGTTTGCCTCGCTGGATAATGCCCGCTATCCTGACATTAAGTGGACATCGGTGCGCGAGGTGTTAGCAACACATAGGTAGTATTAAGTAGTATCTGAAAGTTGGTAGTTCAGTGCGCTAAGTCCACGCACGGCCCGTCGCATTAGCCGTGGGGCTACCCCCACTTTCATCCCCTAATTCTCTGATTCCATGAAATTCTTCCTGCCACTCGCCGCCGCCTGCGCGCTCGCCGCCAGCGCCGCCCTGGCCCAAACCACCGTGCCTCCCGGCACCGTGCCCGGCGACCAACCCGTCGTCACCCCCGACATGACCAACGCCGGCAGCCCCCGTGCCCCCAAACATGCGGCAAAAGTGCCCGGCCTAGACCACCGCGACCAGAAGAAGCTGCGGAAAATGGGCCACAAAGCCGCCAAGCCCCCTCTCCCGATGAATCCCCCGGCCAACTAGCCTGGCTACTCACAAACCCATCTCGTATACGCGACTAAGTTGCCGCTCCCTAGCGGCCGCTCAGCGCCTGAATACCCATCACTTACAAATTTTCCCTGTGAAATCCTTCCTGCTTCTAGCCGGCATCCTTGCCTGTAGCACCAGCGCGGCCCTGGCCCAAACCGTATTGCCATCGGGTGCGGTAGCGCCGACTGGGATGATATCGCCTGCGACTGGCGTTCCCATAACGCCTGCTACCGTGCCCGGTAGCGCGCCCCTCAGCACACCCGCCACCCGCGACGGCGACAGTCCCCGCGCCGCTCGCCACGACAAGAAAGTGCCCGGCCTAAGCCACCAGGACCGCAAGCAAATGCGAAAAGTGGATAAAATGCATTATACCTCCGATGCGGAGAAGCAGTCAGGGAAAAAATAACTGCCCGCGTTTTCACGTCTTCTGGTTGCGGCGTACTAACCACAAGCACCGCCTTGGTATTTTAGGTAGCCGTAGAAACGCTTTTCATTGCTACCTGCCGCTTTCAAAATGAGAAGTCGCAGGACTGCCGTAGCTCACCGCTGCGTGGTAGTGGAGATGCACTATCCACTGCCGCGCAGCGGTGAGCTACGGCAGTCTGGCTTTGGGTGCAGACGGGTAATTTTTACTTGCAGCGCGGGCAACAGAGAGGACAAACTACGCTTACAATGAGGTGATTAGGCAAAAGCGCCCCAGCCGATGAGCTACTACCAGCTGCCGCTTAGCGGCCAGCCCTTACCAGGGTAAGGGACCGGTGGAAGAGGATATTGTGCCATTAGGGCCATCAGGGGGTAGCAGGGCTAGCCGGATGGCCTGCGCCGCCCCCTGCGCGGGGGTGTCGGTGCCCGCAAAGCCGTTGAGGTCGGTGGCCGTGTAGCCGGGCGCGGCCGAGTTTACCTTGATGGCCGTATCGCGCAGCTCGTGGGCCAGCTGCACGGTGAGCATATTCAGCGCGGCTTTCGAGGCCGAGTACCCCAGCAGGCCCCAGTCGTTCTGGCTACTCAGCGTGAGCGAGCCCAGCGGACTCGACACGTTGACGATGCGCCCCGCCGCGGCCTGCCTTACCAGCGGCAAAAACGCCTGGGTAACGGCCAGCGTGCCCAGGAAATTGGTCTGGAGCACCTGCGCTACACTATCCAAGGCGGCTGGGCTGGGCGCGCCGTCGCCGGCCGCGTTGATGCCCGCATTATTCACCAGGATGTCGAGGTGGCCTTCCTCGCGCTGCAGATGCGCTGCCGCCGCGTCGAGCGTTGCCTGGTTGGCCAGGTCCAGTTCGAGGAATCGGACATCGCCAGCGGCCGCCAGCTCCGCCACGGCTTGCTGGCCTTTGGCGGCCTCCCGGGCCCCCAGATACACCCGGCAGCCCGCCTGCAACAGCCCCCGCACAATTTCGAAGCCGATGCCTTTGTTGCCGCCGGTGACCAGCGCAATTTTCTTGTTTGCCATGTTGCCTGTGGAGTTGGCCTCCTCGATTGGGGAGGGGATTTGGTACGCCACAAAGGTCCGAGAGGCAGCCGGGCGGTAAACTTCGCCAGTCAACCCATCTGTTTTAGATTTCAAACATGTTCAGAACGTGCTTGAATTTTACAAGAGAGCCCATAGCAACCGTCATGCTGACCGAAGTCGAAGCATCTCTATCGCTTCGTTGCTGGCGTCAGTGGTTAGTTCACCAGCCAAGATGCTCCGACTCCGCTGCGCTCAGCATGACGGGCTTTTTGAATTCCCTACCCCCTCTTAAACCTCAAACACGGCCACCCGCCGGAAGTCCCCCGGCGTCTGCCCGGCGTGGCGCTTGAAAAAGGTGCAGAAATGCGCCACATCGGCAAAGCCCAGGCTATCGGCAATTTCCGAAACGCTCCAGGTAGTTTGCCGCAGCAGGAACCTGGATTCCTGCGCCAAGCGGCTGCTGATGAGAGCAGTAGTAGTCTGGCCGGTCGTCTCTTTCAGCACGCGGTTGAGGTGATTGACGTGCACGGCCAGCTGCTGCGCGTAGTCGGTGGCGGTGCGCAGGCGCAGCGGCGGCTGCGGGCTAAGGCGTGGAAACTGCCGCTCCAGCAGCTCCGTGAACTGCGCGGCTACCCGCGCGGCGGCGCTGTGCGTAGCCAGTAGGGTAGGAGCCGGTTGCAGCTTCTGCACCAGGTGAATCAGCTCCCAGAGGTAGGTGCGCAGCAGGTCGTCCTTGTAGGCGTAGCCTGACCAAAGCTCGTGCGCCATCTTTTGGAAAATCGCTTCGACCGCCGCGCAGTCGGCCTCGGCCACTTCCCACACCGGGTAGGCGCCGGGCTGAAAAATCGGCAACTCCGCCAACACTACCCCGGTGCGGGCGGGCAGCAGAAAGGCATCATCGAAGAGGCAGCAGTAGCCCCCAGGCGCCTCGGTGAGCGGCAGCCACTGGTAGGGCACCCGCGGCGTCACCAGAAACAAGGTATTGGCGCCGACGTGCGGGGCCTGGTCGGCGTATTCCACCTGGCTGCGCCCGCGGCAGAGCGTGATTTTGTGGTAAGCCCGCCGGGTAAACGCCATCGGCGGCCCCTGCGGGATATCCGCCAACGGGAACACGTTGAAATGCCCCACGCCCCGCCCCATAGCCGGCGGCGGCAACACGCCCACGACAGACGCCGGGCTAGGGGCACACGCCTCGTAAAAGGCGGCAAGGGAGTTCGGTTGCATATAGGCAAGAGTACGAAGCGCGCGGGCAGGTAGGCGTTTCTGTTAGTTTTAATGCAGTCTATACCGTGGCTGAGAGGCAGCTGTTTTGCCGTAGCTTGCTGTGGTATACTAATACACCCGCCAATGACGCTGATTGAAGTAGAATTCCCTGACGAAGATGCCGTGTTTATGCTGGAGCTGCTGGAACGGATGCCCGGCGTCCGCATCCGGCCACCTACTACTGATGCCGAAGCCGCCGAGCAGCAGCGCATCGCCGAGTTTCGCCAGCGGCTGTACCACAGCTTTGGCAAAGACCCGCTGGCCGAGGAAGGCAATGAGGCGTAGTATTTCCGAATGGAGGCTTCAAGTATTTCGCAGTAACTTGTTGAAACCCTAGCGACTCTTCATAACTTGAGTTACCTGTCACGGTTTTGGCTTCACTCACTTGCGCCCACCGCGTTGATTTTAGAAATTGCCAAGTCTTTCGCAGTTTTTCGTAGTATCCCGATTTAAGTTATTCGCCATGCAGCCACACGTCTTATCCTTCGAAACCAATAACGAACAGGCTATTCAGGAGCTGATGAGCCTGGCGCACCGCCTAGGGGTCAAAGTATCAGAGACGACGGCTTCTACTAACCGCCAGGCAGATGTGGCCCGCCGCGCCGCGCTGTTTCGCTCCCTTTTTGGGGCCTGGCAATCGGATGAAAGCGGGGAGGAGCTGAACCGCCAGCTACGCGAAGCCCGCCAGACCAGCCGCCCCGATATTGAGCTATGAAGCAGTACCTGCTCGATACCAACATCTGCATTCATTACATCAAGGGCGAATTTGGCTTGCGCGAAAAGGTGGATGCCATCGGGTTTGATAATTGCTTCCTGTCGGAGATAACCATTGCCGAGCTCCTGTTTGGCATCGCGAAAAGCGACCCGGCGCGGCAGGCGGCCAACCGGCGCAATGTGGAAGTACTGCGGGAGGCATTCGAGGGGCAGGAATTGTTGATTGGCCCTGCCTTGGAAGTCTTCGCTACTGAAAAAGCCCGTCGCCGCAGAATCGGCCGCGTGGTAGACGATTTCGATTTACTCATCGGAGCCACCGCTGTCATCTACGACCTTACGCTGGTTACGCACAACACCCGCCATTTTGCCGATATGGTTGGTATTGGGTTGGAAGATTGGTTGCAGGAGTACGAAGCCGGGCAGCCGGCGCAATAGGGGTTTTGGGGTAACTTGCTGCTGCGTAGTAGGAATGCATAATCTCTACAAATAGAAAAGCTGCAAGCATTCATTATTTTACAACCAACAGCTAAATCCGTCATGATTATTTTGCTCGTGAATAATGGTGATAGGAAAGATGAATTTTATAAAGAAATACTTTCTGATTTCATAGAGGATGAAGGTATAGTAAGCGTAAATAATATTGAGGAAGCAAAAGAATTTATTATTAACCATTTAGAGAAAGGTGGCGGGTATATAGATGCAATAATTAGCAATTATAGTTTTTATAAAAAAACAGAAACTGCATATGATTTAAAAATATGGCTTTCCGATAATTTGGAATTATCCTACTTTCAAGGCCTTCTTCAGCTTAACTCTGTTCCTTTTATCTTGGTATATACTGAGTCGGGAGGTACATTGACTGATTCCCTGCTAGGTTTTGATAGGGTCTTGTATGCTGATGATTTAAATAATTCTTACAGAGTAAAGCACATAGTAGGTAGTGTGATAAAATCATGGGTATCTGACCTAATGGGAGACTATGAACTCATAAAAGTTGACCCATTTACCCCTTTTTTTTATATGCCAATTTTATGGAGAAGTGATTGTGAAGTTCTGACTAGAAAATATAGTCAAAGACCTTTGAAGTTACCCTTTCTGACTTTTAGAAGAGATATAGAGGCAACTGAAATGGCGTTAGATGAATTTTATAAAACAGTTGAGAAAATTTCAAAATCGTCTAAGCCTAAGCAAGAAAAAAAATATCATGAATTGTTAAAGCGATTTCCTGAATTTATATTAGGAAATACTTACGACCAATATTTTTACGAAAATAATTTTACTTTACCTTCTGATAATTCTAAAAATTACGAGCCTGATTTTATTAGAAGACATAAATTTTATAAGTTTAATAAATCTGCTAATCTGTTAGAAATTAAGCTTCCAAATGAAAGATATTTGACAAAAAGAGAGTTTCATCCGACTTTTAGTAGTGGATTTGTTAAGTCAATATCTCAAGTTTGGGATTACCAAGAATATTTTGAAGATGAATCTAATAAAAATAATATCGTGAAAAATTTGGGATATTTCCCAAGAATGACACATTCTCTTTTATTAGGTAGAACCAGCGAGAGAGATTTACATCTAGAAATTCTGGAAAAGCGTCTAAGACGGCTAGACTTGCACGATATAACGCTCATAACTTATGACGATTTAATAAAGCAGAGAGCAAAATTGTTGAATTACCGTCAACTCTATCTCGTAAACTAGCTGCAATTTTGTCATCTCATTATTCCTTGATTACAGAGGATTCAAGCCAAAAAGTCCGCTTTTCCACCCTAGCCCCACGTTTGCTAGTACCCTCGTACAACCTTCCTAATCCGAAGCACCCCACGAGAAACCTAGCGAATTATGGACTTTAAAAACTTCACTATCAAGGCGCAGGAGGCCGTGCAGAAGGCCACCGAGCTGGCCGGGGCCAACCAGCAGCAGGCCATCGAAACGGGCCACTTGCTGAAGGCCCTGCTCCAGAACGACGAGAATACCCTGGCTTTCCTGGGTAAAAAAGTAGGCGCGAACATGGCCAACCTCGGCCAGCGCCTCGATGCCCTCGTGGCCGCCTACCCCAAGGTGAGCGGCGGCTCGCCCTACCTCGCCAACGATGCGGCCAACGCCGTGACCCGCGCCAACACCCAGATGCGGGACATGGGCGACGAGTTCGTGTCCGTCGAGCACCTGCTGCTGGGCATCCTGGGCGGCAAGGACAGCGCGGCCGGCCTGCTCAAAGACAACGGCTTCACGGAGAAAGACTTGAAGGCCGCCATTCAGGAGTTGCGCGGCGGGCGCAAGGTGACCAGCCAAACCGCCGAGGAGCAGTACCAGAGCCTCAACCGCTACGCCGTGAACCTCAACGAGCGCGTGCGCCAGGGCAAGATGGACCCCGTCATCGGGCGCGACGAGGAGATTCGGCGCGTGCTCCAGATTCTGAGCCGCCGCACCAAAAACAACCCCGTGTTGCTCGGCGAGCCGGGGGTAGGCAAAACCGCCATTGCGGAGGGCCTGGCCCAGCGCATTGTGGCCGGCGACGTGCCCGAGAACCTGAAAGACAAGGTGTTGATGAGCCTCGACCTGGGCCTGCTCGTAGCGGGGGCCAAGTATAAGGGCGAGTTTGAGGAGCGCCTTAAGGCCGTTATCAAGGAAGTGACCGACTCGGAGGGGCAGATTCTGCTCTTCATCGACGAGATTCACACCCTGATTGGGGCCGGCGGCGGCGGCGAGGGCGCCATGGACGCGGCCAACCTGCTCAAGCCCGCCCTGGCCCGCGGCGAGCTGCACGCCATCGGGGCCACCACGCTCAAGGAATACCAGAAATACATCGAGAAAGACAAGGCCCTAGAGCGTCGTTTTCAGGCCGTTATCGTGGATGAGCCGACCGTGCCCGACGCCATCAGCATCCTGCGCGGCATCAAGGAAAAGTACGAGCTGCACCACGGCGTGCGCATCACCGACGACGCCGTAATTGCGGCCGTGGAGCTGAGCAGCCGCTACATCACCGACCGCTTTTTGCCCGACAAGGCCATCGACCTCATGGACGAGGCCGCAGCCAAGCTGCGCATCGAGATGAACTCCATGCCCGAAGAGCTGGATGAGGTGCAGCGCCGCATCATGCAGCTCGAAATCGAGCGCGAGGCCATGCGCCGCGAAGACAACCACGACCGCGAATCGGTGCTGAGCAAGGACTTGTCAGAGCTTAACGAGCAGCGCGACTCGCTGAAGGCCAAGTGGGAAGGCGAGAAATCGGTGCTCACCGGCATCCAGACCGAGAAGGAGAACATCGAGCGCTTCAAGACCGAAGCCGAGCAGGCCGAGCGCCAGGGCGACTACGGCCGCGTGGCCGAGCTGCGCTACAGCAAGATTGCCGAAGCCGAGCAGCGCCTGAAAACCTTGCAGGACGAAGCCGCCGCCAACAAAGACGGCGGCATGATGCAGGAAGTGGTGACCAGCGAGGACATTGCCGAAGTAGTGGCCAAGTGGACGGGCATCCCCGTCAGCAAAATGCTGCAAGCCGACCGCGACAAGCTCCTCAATCTCGAAACTGAGCTGGGCCGCCGCGTGGCCGGCCAAAGCGAAGCCATCGCCGCCATCTCGGATGCCGTGCGCCGCTCGCGGGCCGGTTTGCAAGACCCCAAGCGGCCCATCGGCTCGTTCATCTTCCTCGGTACGACGGGGGTAGGGAAAACCGAATTGGCCAAGGCCCTGGCTGAGTACCTGTTCAACGACGAGAACGCGATGGTGCGCATCGATATGAGCGAGTTTCAGGAGCGCCACGCCGTGTCGCGCCTCATCGGGGCGCCTCCCGGCTACGTGGGCTACGACGAGGGCGGCCAGCTCACGGAGGCCGTGCGCCGCAAGCCCTACTCGGTGGTGCTGCTCGACGAGATTGAGAAAGCGCACCCCGACGTGTTCAACATCCTGCTGCAAGTGCTTGATGATGGCCGCCTCACCGACAACAAAGGCCGGGTGGCGAACTTCAAGAACACCATCATCATCATGACCTCGAACACGGGGGCTGACATCATTCAGAAGAATTTCAAAGACCTGAATGAGTACAACCACGAGGAAGTGGTGGACCGCACCCGCGACGAAGTGGTGGAGCGCCTGCGCCAGCACATGCGCCCAGAGTTCCTGAACCGCATCGACGAAATCGTGATGTTCCAGCCCCTCAAGCGCAAGGAAATTCGCAAGATTGTCGATATCCAGTTCAAGCAAATCCAGCAGCGCCTGCACGAGGCCGGCATTGCCCTCGAAGCCACCGACGAGGTGCTCGACTACCTCGGCGAGCAGGGCTTCGACCCACAGTTCGGCGCCCGGCCCCTCAAGCGCGTGATTCAGCGCGTGATACTAAATGAGCTGAGCAAGGAGATTCTCTCTGGGAAAGTGAGTAAGGATACCGTTGTAGAGGCGGTGCTGGAGGACGGCAGCGTGCGGTTTGAGAACGTGGAGATGCCGACGGTGTAGGCAAATAGTTTTAACCCCAGAAAAGCTCTGCTGGCCACTGGCCGGTGGGGCTTTTTTGCGTTTTAGTACGAGTAGGAGCAGGGGTGTTGAGCGATATACTTGCCGCGTTGGTCGAGGCATTGTAAAGTGATTTGGTAATTAAG
>CAZZWL010000106.1:11564-19315 GCA_964657755.1 uncultured Rhodanobacter sp. | reverse complement strand
AATCCCAATCCCACCCACTTATGTCTGGTTATCAGAACCTGGCCGATATCCTGGCCCTGGAAGCAACGCCGCTGGCCGCCCGCCCGGTGCCCGCCCACACCCTGGCCCTGCTGGAGCGCGGGGCCGCCCGCAACCCGCAGGCCCTGGCGCTGCGCTTCGTGTTCAGCGGCGAGCACCCCACCGAATCGGTCGATTTCACCTACCAGCAGCTGCTGGCGCACTGCTATCAGACGGCCAACCTGCTGCACGAGCTGGGCGTGGGGCCCACCGACGTGGTGTCGTACCTGCTGCCCAACCTGCCCGAAACGCACTTTACGCTCTGGGGCGGGCAGGCGGCGGGCATCGTCAACCCCATCAACCCGCTGCTGGAGCCGGCCCACATCGCCGACATTCTGAATGCGTCGGGCACCAAGGTGCTGGTCACGCTGCGGGCCTTCCCCCAGACCGACCTCTGGCAGAAAGCGCAGGCCGTGGCGGCCCTGGTGCCCACGCTGCATACCATCGTCACGGTTGATATGCTGCCCTACCTACCCCTGGCCCAGCGCCTGGCCGTGGGGGCGCTGCGCCTGGCCCAGGGCCGCCCCGCGCTGGCCGGCCGGCGGGTGGTCGATTTTGCCACCGCCCGCCGCCGCCAGCCCGCCGACCGCCTCGTGTCGGGCCGCCGCCTGCTGCCTACCGACGTGGCCTGCTACTTCCACACCGGCGGCACCACGGGCACGCCCAAAATCGCGCCCCTCACCCACTACAACCTCACCAGCGTGAGCTACTCGGCCGCCCAGCTGCTAGGCGGCGAGGCGACGGCCGAGCGGCTGGTGTTCTTCTGCGGCCTGCCGCTGTTCCACGTCAACGGCGTGGTGGTGACGGGCAGCGTGCCGTGGCTGCTGGGCCACACCGTGGTGCTGGGCAGCCCGCAGGGCTACCGGGGGCCGGGCATTCTCAACAATTTCTGGCACCTGGTGGCGCACTACCGCCTGTCGCTGTTCAGCGGCGTGCCCACTATTTTCAGCCGTTTGCTCGATTTGCCGGTGGCCGGGCACGACCTCAGTTCGCTGCGCTACGCCATTTGCGGGGCCGCGCCCCTGCCCGTCGAGCTGATTCGGGCCTTCGAGGCGCGCACCCGGCTGCGGCTGGTCGAGGGCTACGGCTTCACCGAGGGCAGCTGCATCAGCACGGTGGGGCCGGTGGCGGGGCCGCCCATGCCCGGCAGCATCGGCCTGCGCGTGCCCTTTCAGGATGTGCGCGTGCTCATCCTGGATGAGCAAACCGGCCAGTATCAGCGCGAGGCCGCGCCCGACGAGAGCGGCGTTATCGTGGTGCGCGGCAGCAACATCTTCGGCGGCTACCTGCAACCCGAGCACAACAAGGGCCTCTGGGTGGACACCGGCGACGGCCAGGGCCCGTTCTACAACACCGGCGACCTGGGCCGGGTCGATGCCCAGGGCAGCTTCTACATCACCGGCCGCAAGAAGGAGCTGATTATCCGCGGCGGCCACAACATTGACCCTAAGGTGATTGAGGAAGCCCTGGCCGCCCACCCGGCCGTGGCCCTGGCCGCCGCCATCGGCCGCCCCGACGTTCACGCCGGCGAGTTGCCCGTGGCCTACGTCACGCTCGTAGCCGGCCAGCAGGTGACGGAAGCCGAGCTGCTGGCCTTCGCCGAGGCGCGCATTCCGGAGCGGGCCGCCGTGCCCAAAAACATTTACATTGCCGCCGAGCTGCCCCTCACCGCCATCGGAAAAATCTTCAAGCCGGCCCTGGTCAAGCAGGAAATCACGCGCAGCTACGGCCGCCAGCTGGCCACCATCCCCGGCCTCACGGGGCACACCATCGCGGTGCGCGACGACAAGCAGCGCGGCCTGGTGGCGGAGCTCAGCATCGCCGGCTCGGCCACGGAGGCGCAGGTGCACGCGGCCCTGCTGGGCATGGCCGTGCCCTACGAGGTGCGGCGGGGGTAGCGCCCGGACGTCGTTGCGCCCGGAGCTGCTGCCGGGTTATTTCTACCCGCCGCGGGGCGGGCCGGGCGGGGCTACCCCCGTGTCCTGGCCCGCTATGAAGCACCACTGAGCCCCTTTTTTCACGTACACTTCCAGGCGCTGCACCACCAGGTGAGCCTCGCCGCCGGGCGTGCCCAGTACCAGCTTGCCGCGCCAGTTGCGCACGGCCGTGGTGCCGCCGTAGATGCGCAGCACGCCGCGCAAGACCTGGCAAAGCAACTCAAATTCCAGCTCCCGCACCACGAAGCGGGCGTAGGGCTGCCGCTGCCCGTTCAGCACCCAGCTGGCCTCGCACACGGTGGGCACCAGCACGCCGTGCCACCGGCGGTACTGCTTAAAGCGCCCCAGCCAGGGCAGTAGCTGCGCCTCGCCAAAGTAGCGGCGGGCTTCGCACTCCACTAGTTCGTCCTACTCATTGAAGCGCACCAGCAGCGCCACCGTCTGCTCCTGGTTGGTGCAGGTGAGGCGGGCCGAGTGGTCGTCCACGGCCGTCCAGGCCACCCGCTCGCTCGGGAGCAGGTTGGTGGGCAGCCACGGGCTTTCGGAAAGCCAGCGCAGCAGCTCGCCCTGGTCGAAGTGTGGCCCGGCGCCCCCCGCGATGGGCACCGCCCCGAGCAGGCGCACCGCGAGCCGCCCGTGCCCGGCCACGTACTCATCGCGGGCCGTGAACCAGCGCGTGGTGCCCTGCCAGATAAAGCCCGGCGGGTCAGCCGTCACGTACTGCTCGCCCGCGATGGTCAGCCAATCCTTGTTGAGGTCGGTTCTGAACTGCCCGCCGTGGCGCAGCCGCAGCCCGCGCAGGTAGGGCTGGCCCTTGCGCAGCACGTGGCGGAAGTAGCGCTGCACCGGCGCGGGCAGCCCGGCCAGCTGCGCCTCGTGGTAAGCCCGCGCCCCCACGGCCGGGGCTTGGGCAAATAGCTGCGCGGCAGCGCGGCGCAGCCGGCGGGCGGCGCGGGCTTGGGCCAGGGCGATGCCCACGGCGGGCACGGCCAGCGCGGCGCCAGCCACAGCCAGGTAGTGGTTTTGTGAAGCATGACGAAGCAGGGATTAGCGTGGGGGCCAGGGCCGCAGGCGGCACCCGACCAGCGCAAGGGCCCGGCCGTAGAGCGCGGAGAAAGTCAGCGCGTCGTGGCGCGCCAGAGCAGTTGGCGAGTTAGTATACAGCGGAATGTAGAGGCGCATCCTCGCGTCTTACCGTTGAATTAAACGACGCCCAGACTACATCACGGGCACTCACTTGGAAACCGCGCTAGGTGTATATAGTCCCAGGGTGCGCTGGGTCGGGTCTTGGATAAAGATAGTGGGGTTCTTTTGCCAATGCGCACAGCCAAATTGGCGGGATGTGCGGCCGCGGAATGTTTTGAGCCGCTTGGCTTGGTTGTAGGTCAGCAGGAAGGTCGGCAGGTGCTCGTTGGGTGCGGGCGTGGGCTGCTAATGAGCGCGCCGCCCGGTGGCCCCTGGCAGGGTTCGGTTCATGCGCTCGACCTGGCCGTTGGCCTAGGGGTAGGCCGGCTTGGGGAAGCCGTGCTCGATGCCGTGCTCATCGCGCACGCGGTCCAAAATGTGGCGCCAGGCATCGACCTGGGGCGGCACGTTACCAAATTGCGGTCCATTGTCGGTCAGCGCTTTATGCGCTTCATGGGGCAGCGCTGCCAGCACCCGGCGCAGAAACTCCGCCGTGCCCATCTTCGCGGCTTGCGGGTGCAGGTCGGCGAAGGCAATTTTGCCGGGACGGTCGATGGCCACGAAAATGTGCGTTAAGCAGTTGGGCAGTGCACCCGCCCCGCTTGCGTATGTGCTTGGGCGAAATCCACGTGCAAGTAGCCGCCGGGATGGGCCTTGGTTTTTTTCTTGGGCCGCGCCTGGCCATCCTCGCTCCAGGGCAAACGGCTGATGCCGTGGCGGCCGGCGCCGCCCCGCGGCCGGCCACTTCAGCTTGCCCCCAGAATTGAGACTCACCTTCGGAACCGTTTCCCTTTTTATAGAGCCTGAACCCATGAAAAATATCTCGTGCGGCGCGCTGCTGGCGCTCACCTTTGGTAGCGGCGCCGCGTTGGCCCAAACGGCACCCGCGCCCTACCGCCTGCTCCACACCATCGCCATCGGCGGCGAAGGCGGCTGGGACTACCTCAACGTGGACCCCGCCGGCCAGCGCCTCTACCTCTCGCACGGCACGCAGGTAGACGTGGTGGACCTGGCCACGCGCAAGCTCGTGGGCAGCATCCCGAACACGCCCGGCGTGCACGGCATCGACGTGGTGCCCGGCGCCAACCGGGGCTACATCACCTGCGGCCGCAACAACACCTGCGTGGTGTTTGACCTGACCACACTCAAGCCCATCGGCGCGCCCATCCCCACCGGCCCCAAGCCCGACGCGCTGCTCTACGACGCGTTTTCCAAGCGCGTATTCTTGTTTAGCAACGATGGCGGCAAGAGCACCGTGCTCAACGCGACCACCGGCGCCGTAGAAGGCACCGCCGAGCTGGGCGGCGACATTGAAGCCCCGGCTACCGATGGCAAAGGCCACCTTTTCGCCAACGTGGAGGACAAGAGCGAGGTCATTGAGTTCGACGCTAAAACCCTGGCCGTGCACCTGCGCCACAAGCTGGCCCCCGGCGAGGAGCCCACCGGCCTGGGCTACGACCCAAAGAATAACCGCCTCTTCAGCGCCTGCCACAACGAAAAGCTGGTGGTGACTGACAGCAAAACCGGCAAGCAGATTGCCGTGCTGCCCATTGGCGCGGGCGTCGACGGGGCCGTGTTTGACCCCGCCACGCAGAATGTCGTGACTTCCAACGGGTCGGGCACGTTCACCGTCATTCACCAGGATTCGCCCACCAAGTACACGGTAGTGGCCAATATGCCCACCGCCAAAGGTGCCCGCACCATTGCCCTCAACCCCGTCAACCACCACCTTTTCACCTGCACGGCCGACTACGGCCCTACCCCCCCCGCCACCACCGAGAACCCGCGCCCGCGCCCCAGCATCGTGCCTGGCACGTTCCGCGTGCTCGAATACGGGCAGTAGAAAACGCTTTTGCCATTCCTAAGAAAAGCCCGCCAGCGCGAAATACTGGCGGGCTTTTCTATTAGTTAGAGAACAGCGCCCGCCATCGCTACTGCCGAAGAGTATCTTTTTTAGCGGGCCATTCGGATGCCCGGCTAGCTTTGGTTTCGCTGGTAGCCGGGGTCCGTTGTATCCTTGGCTGCTACCCCACCGGGCCACCTTGTGCCCGGCCACCCATTTTCCCCCAGAATCCGGGCTAAACTTTGCCGCATGTTTCCTTTCCTTCGCCTGCTACCTGGCCTGCTGCTTATCGGAAGCCTGGCCCACGCGCAAGTAAGCCCGCCCGTGCTGGGAGCCCTGCCGGCCATTGCGCCAACGGCGGCGGCGGGGCCGCGCGCGCTGCCCGATTTTCTGGCTACGGCCTACCAGCGCAGCCCGCTGCTGGGCGACCTGCGCAACCAGGTGGCCCAAAACCGCCTCGACAGCCTGCGCCGCAAGGCGCAGAATGGCGTGCAGGTGGCGGGCATCGGGGCGGCGGTGCTGACGCCCGTGGTGACGAACCGGAACGGCGAGCAGGTGCTGGGCTACGACCAGGCCGTGAGCAACGGTGGCAACTACGCCAGCTTCGGGCAGGCCACCAAACCCATTCTCAACCGCTTCCAGCTTCAGACTGACTACCGCATCCTGGGCAACCAGGGTCTGGTGCTGCGCAATACCGGGGCCCTTTCGCAGCTCGACTTGCGGCGCTCGGTCACCGACCAGTTTCTGACGGCCTACGCGGCCCAGCTCCAGCTCGATTTTAGCCGCACGCTGCTGGCCCAGCTGCGCCAGCAGGACGGCCAGCTGCGCCAGCTCGTGAATGCGGGCATTTTCAAGCAGACGCAGTACCTGAGCTTCTACCTGTCGGTGCGCACCCAGGAAGTGACCGTGGAGCAAAACCGCCTCGTGTACCGGCGCGAGCTGGGCACGCTGCGCTACCTGGCCGGCGTGGGCGATACGGCGCTGCTGGCCCTCACCCCGCCCGAGGCACCTACCCACCGGGGGCTGGCGGGTTTCAACTCCATCACGCAGCGGCGCTACAGCCTGGATAGCCTGCGCAATGTGCTCGACCACCAGGCCGTGGATGCCAGCTACCGGCCCAAGCTGAGCGCGGTGCTCGATGCGGGCATCCAGTCGTCGCAGCCGGCGCTGCTGGCCCTGGGCCACAGCACCGGCTTTGGCGCGGGCTTCCTGCTGGCGCTGCCCATCTTTGACGGTCACCAGCGGCAGCTGCAATACCAGCGCATCGACCTGAGCGAGCAGAGCCGCCGGGGCTACCGGCAGTTTCTGACCGTGCAGCGGCAGCAGCAGTACGACCAGCTGCGGGGCCTCGTGCGGGCCTCGCAGGCTCTGGCGGCCCGCATCCGCGAGCAGCTGCGGGTGGCCGAGGCACTGGTGGGGGCCGCCCAACAGCAATTGGCGACGGGCGACGTGCTCATCCTGGATTACCTCAACCTCGTGACGAGCTACCGTACCCTGCAATTCAGCCTCAGTCAGGCCGAAACCGACCGGCTGCGCAGCGAGTATGCCCTCGATTATTTGGCTGAGTAAAGGGCGATGTAAAACGGAGTGGCACTCCGTTTCCGGCCGAACATCAAGCCGAACGCCAAACGGAGTACCACTCCGTTTTACATCCCGCCTACTGCCCCAGGCCTTCCCATTACCCTTCCTGATGCTCCACCGCCTCCCCATCGCTTGTCTCTTCTTAGCCCTCGCCGCCTGCCACTCGGGGGGTAGCCCCGCCGATGCCCCCGCCGCCGACGCGCCCGCCGAGGGCGAGGCGGAGGTGAAGCCCCGCGCCCTGGTGACGGTGGGTACCGTGCAGCGCGATACCATCAGCGACGTGTTGCAGCTGAGCGCCGTGTCGGCCTTCCCAGCCAAGGACGTGCTGCGGGCTACTACCACCGGCTACCTGCTACCCCCCGTGCCGGTGCCGGGCCAGCGCGTGCGCGCCGGGCAAACTATTTTTACCCTCCAAACTAAGGAGAGCCGGGTGCTGCACCTCGACCAGCTGACTGGTGACCCGCGCCTGCGCTTTTCGGGCGTTATCCGCATAAAAGCCAGCCAAGCGGGCGTGCTGGCCACCGTGGATAAGCTGGCCGGCGATTACGTGCAGGACGGGGAGCAGCTGGCCATGAGCTACGACCGCGCCCGCTTCGGCTTCCTGCTCGACGTGCCCGTGACGCAGCTCCGCTACGTGCACACCGGCCAACTCTGCCGCATCAAGCTGCCCGACGGGCGCGTGCTGCCCGGCCGCGTGGCCCAGGAGCTGGCCACCGGCGACGCCACCCTGCAAACCCAGCGTTATACGGTGCGGCCCACCGGCCCCGTGCCCGACTTGCCCGAAAACCTCGCCGTGCAGGTCGAGCTCGACCGCACCGCGCCGCACCTGACCCCCACGCTACCCCGCGCCGCCCTGCTCACCGACGAAACCCAGACGGAATTCTGGGTGATGCGTCTGCTCAACGACTCGACCGCCGTGAAGGTCCCCGTGACGGTGGGTAACCAGCAAACCGACCGCGTGGAAATTAAGTCGCCCACCTTCACCAGCCGCGATAAGATTCTGCTCACCGGCAACTATGGCCTCGACGATACGGCAGCCGTGAAAGTCAGCCGGGTAAAAGCAGCGGAGTAGGCACGAAGTAGGGTGCGGGGCTTGCCCCCGCCCGTCGTCCACGCCACTTGGCCGCATCTGTTCAACGATGGGCGGG
>CAZZWL010000106.1:0-11554 GCA_964657755.1 uncultured Rhodanobacter sp. | reverse complement strand
GGCAAGCCCCGCACCCTACTTCGCTGCGTCGGTTTTTTCAAAAAAGCTAACAGCTCAAAAAATGCGTACTCCTTTCTTGCAAGCCTACAAGGCTCCCATCGCGGTGCTGCTGGCGCTGGCGCTCGCCTTGGGCGGGCTGGCCTACCGGCGGCTCACGGTGGCCTTGTTTCCGGAAGTGACTTTCCCGAAGGTGAAGGTGATTGCCGACGTGGGCCTCGCGCCCGTGGACCGCGTGATGGTGACCGTGACTAAACCGCTGGAAGACGCCATGAAGCAGGTGCCGGGCCTGCGCCTGCTGCGCTCGACCACCAGCCGGGGCTCGTGCGAAATCTCGGCCTACCTCAACTGGGGCGTGGACGTGGTGCAGGCCCAGCAGCTCATCGAAAGCCGCCTCAACCAGGCGCGGGGCAACCTGCCGGCCAACATCAACATCAGCGTGGAGCGCATGAACCCGGCCATTTTGCCGGTGATGGGCTACACCCTGGAAGCGCCGGGCCACTCGGCCCTGGAGCTGCGGCGGCTGGCGCTCTACACAATTAAGCCGTTCATTTCGCAGGTAGAGGGGGTAGCGGCCGTGCAGATTCAGGGCGGGCGCACCAAGGAGTACGAAGTCGAGCTGATTCCGACCCAGCTCGCCGCGTTGGGCTTAGGCCCCGACGACGTGCAAACGGCCCTGAACAACACCAACTTCGTGCTCTCCAACGGCTACCTGGCCGACTACCGCCGCCTCTACCTGACGGTGACGGACGCCACGATTCTGCAAAAGGAGGACCTCGAAAACGTGGTGCTGCGCAACGACAATCGCCGCATTGTGCGCCTGGCCGACGTGGCCACGGTGCGCATCGGTGAGCAGCCCGAGTACATCCGCATCAACGCCAACGGCCACGACGCGGTGCTCATCTCAGTGCAGCGCCAGCCGGCCGCCAACGTGGTGGAAGTGAGCAAGGGCGTGGCCGCCAAAGTGGCGGCGCTGCGCGTGGGCCTGCCCCGTGGCATTAAGCTGGAACCCTACTACGACCAGGCCGATTTCGTGTCGGAAGTCGTGCGCTCGGTGCAGGACTCGCTCTGGATTGGGCTAGCCCTGGCCTTGGTGGTGACGTCGCTGTTCCTGCGCTCGTGGCGGGCCTCGCTCACGCTGGTGCTTACCATCCCGGTGGCGCTGGCGCTCACGCTGGCGGTGCTCTACTTTGTGCTAGGCTACTCGCTTAATATCATGACTCTCGGGGCGATTGCCGCCGCCATCGGCCTCATGATTGACGACGCCGTGGTGATGGTGGAGCAGCTGCACCGCGTGGGCGAGGAGCACCCCACCGCCACGCCTGGCGAGGTAGTCGAGCGCTCAGTCAAGCACCTGCTACCCGCCCTGATAGGCTCCAGCCTCAGCACCATCGTGATTTTCCTGCCCTTCGCCCTGCTGGGGGGGGTAGCGGGGGCGTATTTTAAAGTGCTGGCTACCACGATGGTAGTGGCGCTGGTGTGCTCGTTCTTCGTGGCCTGGCTGGGGCTGCCGGTGGCGTACCTGCTGCTCAGCAAAAAGGATAAGGCCGCCCAGCCCACCGGCCCGCAGTCGGCCAACGATGCCTTTGGCCCCGACGATGCCCCGGCCGATGCCACCACGGTAGCCGCCGACGACAGCCTGGAGCTGGAAAAGCGGGCTTCTACACCTTCCAAAAAAATGAAGGGCGAGCTTGCCGCGGAACAGGATACGACGGCCGGGACCCCGCACCACGACATTCCGTGGGTGCGCTCGGTTATTCGCCACCCGGCGTATAGCGTGGTGGGCACGCTGCTGCTGGTCGGGCTCATGGCGTTCATCATTCCGCGCCTGGCCACGGGCTTTTTGCCCGACATGGACGAGGGGGCCATTGTGCTCGACTATCACTCGCCACCCGGCACCGGCCTCGACGAAACCGACCGCATGCTGCGCCAGGCCGAAAAGCTCATCGTGAAAGTGCCCGAAGTAGCCAGCTACTCGCGCCGCACGGGCACCCAAATGGGCTTTTTCATCACCGAGCCCAACAGCGGCGACTACCTCATTCGCCTTAAAACTGACCGCCAGCGCAGCACCGAAGAAGTCATTGCCGACCTGCGCCAGCGCATCGAATCCACCGAGCCGGCGCTGGTAGTGGACTTTGGCCAGGTGATTGGCGACATGCTGGGCGACCTCATGAGCACCGTGCAACCCATTGAAATAAAGGTATTTGGCCCCGATGCCACCCAGCGCTATGCCTTAGCCAACCAAGTGGCCGACGTGGTGACCAAAACCGCCGGCACGGCCGACGTCTTCAACGGCATCGTGCAGGTGGGCCCCAGCGTGGACGTGCGCCCCGACCCGCGCAAGCTGGCCCAGTTTGGCCTCACGGCCACCAACTTCCAAACGCAGCTGCAAACGCAGCTCGGCGGCACGGTGGCCGGCAACGTGCTCAGCGGCGAGCAGCTGCTCAATATTCGGATGCGCTACCCGCAGGCCGCCCAGGCCACGCTGGCCCAAATGCGCGGCGAGCCTGTATTCCTGCCCAATGGCCAGCGCCGCCGCCTCGACGAGCTGGCCAACGTGACCGTGACCACCAGCAGCGCCGAGCTGGAGCGCGAAAACCTGCAAGCCATGACCGCCGTCACGGCCCGCCTCGACGGGCGCGACCTGGGCTCGGCCATGCAGGAAATTCAGCAGAAAATCGGGCGCGCCGTACCGCTGCCGCCCGGCTACTTCATCCAGTACGGCGGCTCGTATGCCGAGCAGCAGCAGTCGTTTCAGGAGCTGCTCACCATCCTGGGCACGGCATGCCTGCTGGTATTCGCGGTCGGCTTATTCCTGTTTAGAGACCTCAAGGCGGCGGGGCTAATTCTGCTGGTGGCCATCTTGGGGCCGGCCGGTGGCAGCCTGGCGCTGTACCTCACCAACACGCCGCTCAACGTGGGCTCCTACACCGGCCTCATCATGGTGGTGGGCATCATTGGGGAGAATGCCATCTTCACCTTCCAGCAGTTCAACGACTTCCGCGCCGAGGGCGGCCCGGTGGAGGCGGCCATTGCCTACGCCATCGCCGCCCGCCTGCGCCCCAAGCTCATGACGGCGCTCTCGGCCATCGTGGCGCTGCTGCCGCTGGCCCTGGGCATCGGGGCGGGCGCGCAGCTGCACCAGCCGCTAGCCATCGCCGTTATCGGCGGCCTTTTATTGGCCCTACCCCTCCTGCTGGTGGTGCTGCCCAGCCTGCTGCGCTTGGCCTATGGAAAAGGTGAAGCCGCTCCCGCCGCCCCGGCCCCGCAGGCCAGCCCCGTACCGGCCTAACAACGGCCGTTGCGATGGCGTGCAATTGATTGCCAGCTCAGTAGCCAGGGCTGCCAACGTCTTGGCTTAACGAGATGTCTTCAGACTTGGGCCCGCGACTGGCGTCAACGCGCGTAAGGTTTGAGGTGGTAAGCTGGGGTCGCGCTTTTTTAAAATACACGCCATTACGGGCCCGCTGCGCTCGCAATGGCGTGTTTTCCCGCGGGAAGGCGCGGGTGCCAGGGGTGCCCGCATCATTGCCCTCACCCACCAGCGGCACCACCCTTTCACTCGCGCCGCCGACTACGGCCCTACCCCCCGCCACTCCCGGCAAGCCGCGCCCCCGCCGCGGGCCCGGCCCGCTTCGGATGCTCGAATAGGGGCAATAGGCCAGCCGCCTTTTCACAAAAGAGTCCCGCCGGCAGGAAATGCTGGCGGGACTCTTTCACTGGCAGGTACGCTAACGGCTTATTTTTTGGCCAGCGTGCCATCGGCATTAAAGAGCACGTCCTGGTGCTGGCCGCCCTTGGCCACTTCGGCCTCGTACACGGTGCGGCCATCGGCCCGCACGATGGTGGCGGCCTCGTTGACTTTATACGTTTTGTAGGCGCTGGCCAGCTTGGCGCGCACCGGGGGGGGTAGCTGGCTGAGCAGCATATCCGTTTCGGTTTCCAGCAGCTCGCCGGCGGGGGTGATGACGGCCGACATCGTTTTGCCGTTCAGCTTAAAGCCCGCCTCAAACTTGTCGCCTTCCTTCTCCCAGGTATTAGTTTTCACGGTCGGAAACTTGGTCTTGAACGTGGCCTGGGCGGCGGCCGGCACCTGGGCCAGCTTCAGGGTTTGGGCCTGGGTGAGGGCGGGGGCAGCCAGGGCGGCTACTAGCATCAGGTGGTTTTTCATGACTCACTACAGAATAAGGGGGAAGTTGTGGCCGAAGCTACCCGCTGATGCTGGGCTGTTTCTGTAGTTGTGGCCCGGCGGCGCTAGGCCGCCGGCGCCGCGGCCCCAAAGCCCACCCGCAGCGTGTGCACTGCCCCGGCCGGGGCAAAGTCGTAGCCCAGGGTGAAGCCATAGTAGTGGCAAATCTGCTGCACGATGGCCAGGCCCAGGCCCGGCGAGTCGGAGGCCGCCTGGTGCTTGCGGAAGCGCTCAAAAAACCGGCTGGGGTCGCCCGCCACGGCCGGGCCGGGGTTGGCCACGGTCAGGCCGCCGGGCGTGAGACTGACCGCGATGCGGCTGCCGGGCAGGCTGTGCTTCACGGCATTTTGCAGCAGGTTGCGCACCAGCGAGTCGGCCAGGCTGGGGTGCATGGTGAGGGTAGGCGCGCCCGCAATCGCCACGTGGAGCGTAATGCCGCGCTCGGCCGCAAACTCTTCCTGCTGCCGGGCCTTGGCGGTCAGCAGGCGGTCGAGGTACACCGGCTGGCCCTGCGAAAACTGCTGATTCTCAATCTTGCTGAGCAGCGTGAGGGCCTGGTGCAGGCGCGACAGCCGCCGGGTGGCCCCGTACAGCTCGCCCACCAGCACCGCCGACGCGGGCCGCAGGCTGTCGTCCTGCACCAGCTGCTCCAGCTGCGCCTGCATGATGGCCAGCGGCGTTTGGGTTTCGTGGGCCGCGTTTTCGGTAAATTCCTTGAGGCGCTGGTAGTCGGCGGCCAGGCGCCCGCTCATTTGGGTTAGGGTGTGGTTGAGCTCCGTAAACTCGTCGATGGGGGTAGGGGGCAGGGCCAGCGGGCCGCGCTGCGGCAGGTCGTAGGCGCGCAGCGCCCGCAGCGTGCCCTGAAACGGCGCCCACAGCCAGCGCGCCAGCCAGCGGTTGAGCAGCACCAGGCTCACCAGCAACACGGCCAAAATGCTGAGCATCACCGTCAGCACCACCTCCAGCAGGTCGTCGGTTTCGAGCAGTGAGATGCCCAGCGTGACCCACACCGTGGTGCCGTGGCGCACCACCGGGAAGCTCAGCTCGCGGTAGGGCGCCAGCTCCCGCTCGGCCGGGTCGAAGCGCAGGGCATCGTGCAGGCCCTCCGGCAGCGGCGTGCGGCTCACGCTGAGCGAATCGCCGAGTAACAAGCCCGAGCGGCGCAACGCATTGGTGGTGAGCAGCGTTTGGCGCTGGGCCAGCAGTTGCTCGTCCACCTCGTGGCGCAGGGCGCGGTTCAGGCCCACGTACAGCGCCACCGCGCCCAGGGCAAACAACACCACCGCCAGCCCAAGGTAGTAGCGGTTGGTTTTGGCCAGCAGCTTCATGCGGCCCGCAGGCGGTAGCCCAGCCCGTACACGGTCTGGATGTAGTCGTCGGCGCCCTTGTCCTGGAGCTTTTTGCGCAGGTTCTTAACGTGCGTGTAGATGAAGTCGAACGAGTCGACCGAGTCGGCCTCGTCGCCCCAGAGGTGCTCCACCAGCGCCTCCTTGGTCAGCACCCGGTTGGGGTTGGCCAGCAGGTAGAGCAGCAGGTCATACTCCTTGCGCGTGAGCAGCACGGGCGCGCCGTTCACCTCCACCTGCGGCTGGTCGTGCCACACCACCAGCTCCCGAAAAATAATGTGCTGCTGCCCCTGAAACTGCCGCCGCCGAATGATGGCCTTGAGCCGGGCATTCAGCTCCGACAAATGAAACGGCTTCACCAGGTAGTCGTCGGCGCCCAGCTCTAGGCCGGTGAGGCGGTCGTCGAGGGCATCGCGGGCCGAGATGATGAGCACCCCGGCCGCCGAGCGGTCGGCGCGCAGGGTGCGCACCACGTCGAGGCCGTTGCCATCGGGCAGGGTCAGGTCCACCAGCACGCAGTCATACTGGTAGAGTTTGATTTTTTCGTGGGCCAGGGCGTAGGTGGGGGCCACTTCGCACACGTAGCCGCCCTGGCGCAGGCAGTCGGCAATGGCCGAGCGAAGGGCGGGCTCATCTTCAACGAGCAGGATTTTCATATGCTTACTAAGGTACGTAAAGCTGGCGGGCGCGCGGGCGCCGCGGCCCCGGCGTCGGGCGGGGGCCCGTTGTGGGGCCGGGGATTATGCTGGCGGGCCGGCGTTAGCGAAGGGGGTAGGGCACCGGCCGGGGAGCCGGGCGGCGGCTGGCCGATGCGCCGCTGGCCCGGCCCGCGCCGATACTGGCGCGCCCCAATCGCGGCGCGGCGGCGCGAGGCACGCCGCAAGCTACCAGCCGATTCGGGGGACTTCCTGAAGTCATTTTGGGCTGCCGGCCCGCCGGGCCCGCCGGCTTGTTGCGCGGTAGTTTGCCGTATGCTCCGAAATGTACTCAGAATCGAACCGCAGCTTTGGGCAATTAACACGCCGGGCGTCGCCAGTCGATGAAGCAGGGGGTAGTGCGCTTAGGGCATTGCCGGCCTGCCGGGGGGCCGGAACTTATGGGTAAAACGATGGTATTTCTGACGGCTATGATGCCCCGCCTGGGGGTAGTAATATTACTGGTGCTGAGTAGCTTGGCAGGGGCGCGGGCCCAGGCGGGCGCCGTGCGGGGCACGCTTCAGGAGGTGGGCAATGGCCAGGCCATCCCGTTTGCCAGCGTGGTGCTGCTGCGCGGCGCCGACTCGACTTTTGTGGCCGGCACCCAGGCCGGCGAAACCGGCGCGTTTGAGCTGGCCCAGGTGCCGCTGGGCCAGTATGTGCTGCGCGCCACCGCCGTGGGCTACCGCACCGGGCGCCGGGTCATCGCCCTCACGGCGGCCGCCCCTACCCTGGCCCTGGGCACCCTGCGGCTGCGCACCGCCGCCACCCAGCTCACCGACGTGGTGGTGACGGCCGAGCGCCCCGTGGTGAGCGATGGCCTCGACAAAAAAGTGGTGGACGTGACCAAAGACCTAACCGTGACCGGCGGCACGGCCATCGACGCGCTGCAAAACGTGCCCTCCGTGACCGTGGACCAGACCGGGGCCGTGAGCATCCGGGGCTCGGGCGGGGTCACCATTTTTATTGATGGTAAGCCCACGACCACCACCCTCGACCAGATTCCGGCCAGCAGCATCCAGAGCGTGGAAGTCATCACCAATCCTTCGTCGCGCTACGATGCGAGCGGGGCGGGCGGCATCCTCAACATCGTGCTCAAGAAGGAGCGCCGCGATGGCCTCAACGGCCAGGTGAGCGCCACGGCCGGCACCGGCGACAAGGCCAATGCCTCGCTCAGCCTCAACTACCGCCGGGGCAAGCTGAACGTGTTTGGCTCGTATGATTTTCGGCGCGACCGCCGCCGCATCAGCGGCACGCTCGACCAGACGACCACGGCCCGCGACACCACGCTGCTGCTGCACCAGGACCGCCAGGGCATCAATCTGCAAACCTCGCACGCCGTGCGCCTGGGCTTCGACTACGCCCTCACGCCCGAGCAAACCCTGACGCTGGCCGTGCAGCCCCGCTTCAACCCCATTGCCAACTACGAAACGCTCGACTCGCGCCAGCTCAACCTGACGACGGGTGGCCAGGTGGTGCCCACCGGCACCAGCTACCGCACCAACGCCACCACCGGCACCTTCCGCTCGGCCGACGTGACGCTCGACTACCGCCGCACCTGGGCCCAGCACGAGGGCCGCGAGCTGACGGCCAACGCCGTGTACACGCCCTTTTTGGGGGATAACAACGTGGCGTCCAGCATTCGCTACCCCACCGACAATACCCTGACGCTTCAGCAGCAGCGCACCCTCAACCACACCACCCAGGGCACCGCGCAGGTGGACTACGTGCACCCGTTGGGCGAGAAAAGCCGCTTTGAGCTGGGGGCGCGCAGCTCGTTGCGGCAGTACGATATTGACTACCGCTTCAGCAGTGTGCCGGCCCTGAGCTTTGACCCCTCCAACCGCTTCCTTTACAAGCAGTACGTGCAGGCAGTCTACGGCATCTACGCCAGCGCCCTGGGCAAGCTGAGCTACCAGCTGGGGCTGCGCGGCGAGCAAACCAACCTGAATGGCACCCAGGTGGCCACCACCGAGCAGTTTACCCAGCACTATTTCAACCTGTTTCCGAGCGCGGTGCTGGCCTACGAGCTGCCCCACGACCAGCGCGTGCAGCTGAGCTACTCCAAGCGCATTCAGCGGCCCGATGCGGGCGAGCTGAACCCCTTTACCGACCGCTCGGACCAGTATAACCTCGTGACGGGCAACCCCACCCTGCTGCCCGAGTACGTGCACTCGGTGGAGCTGGGCGACCAGCTCACCTTCGCCGGCGGGCGCAGCCTGAGCACCACGGCCTTCTACCGCCTCGAAACCAACACCGCCCAGGGCTTCCGCCAGGTCATCACCGACCCGCTCACCGGCCGCCTCGTCACGAGCACCACCCGCCAGAACCTGGGCCAGGAAACCTCGGCCGGCCTGGAGCTGGTGGGCGCCAGCCCCGTTACGGAGTTCTGGAAGGTAAACCTAACGGCCTCCACGTTCCGGCGCATCATCAAGGGCTCGTCGGGCGGGGTGCCCATCAACACGGCCAGCCAGGTATACACCGCGCGCCTCAACAACAACTTCACGCTCATCAAGCGGCTGGGGGCGCAACTGGCGGTCAACTACCGCTCGCCCATCAATACGGCCCAGGGCACGCGCAGCGCCAATTTCAACGTGGACGTGGCCGCCCGCTACAACGTGCTCGGCGACCGGGGCACCCTCACGCTGCGCGTGGCCGACGTCTTCAACACGCTGCATTTCAACTCCACGGCCTACGGCGCGGCCTTTGCCACCGACCAGCGCTTCAAGCGCGAGTCGCGCATTGCCTTCCTGGGCTTCGCCTACCGCTTTGGCCAAAACCAGGCCGCCAAGCCCAACAAGAAAACCGACCAGGAAGACACCGGCGGCGGGTTTGAGTAGGGCGAGCGGCGTCGGGGCCGGGCGCGGGGGTAGGGAGGTGCCACCCGCGTGCCGCGTACTGGCAAGCGCCCCTGCCAAAGCGGCGCGGGCGAGTGCGCGCCAGCAGCTCAGCATTTCAGGCTGCGTAATCCAAAGCATTTTCGCCAGGTAATGCGGTAATAGCAACGTCGCGGCCGAAGTAGTATTTCCCCCCGAATAAAGCCACTGGCGGGTGGCTGCTGGTTGTTGGCTGGCGGCTTTATTTTGCCTTGAAAGGTAAATCAGTAGTATTGTAAGACGAATTAGTCTTTCCTTTGCTTTGTCAAAACATTTTACCTTCCTTTTTAAATGGCAGTAGATATCGCCCAACTACAACAAGTGCTGGATAACGCGCAACAAGCCGATGCGTTTAAAGCCGATGTGAAACGCGCCCTGCGCAAAGTTTCCTCCCTGGTAAGCAATTTGCAGCAGGCCGTGGAAGAAGCCGAAACGCTACTGAGCGCGGACTACGTGCCGGCCCAAAAAGAGCGCAAAACGCGCGCTCCCCGGCCAGCCGCCGAAGCTGAGGCAGGAGCACCCTATGGCAGAAAAAAGGACGGCACGCCCAAAAGCAAGCCCGGTCGCGCCAAGCAATAAAGTAATTACTACCAACGCCACGAGGCCCACTCATTACCAAATGAGTGGGCCTCGTGGCGTTGGTAGTAATTACCTGGTTCCGCAGCATTGTTTTCCGTTTAGCCGCGGGCCGGCCTCGCCATTTATAAAGAATAGGCCGCAAGGAAAGCTTGGCGGGTTGAACTAATGAGTTTAAAGCAGGCCCCGGTAAATAAGCGTAGTGCGCGAATGAATACCCGGCAGGAATAGCTAAGCTTGGGTAAGTAAATACTGAATAGGGACTGCTGCATTAAGTAAAAAGTAACGCGTTAGCTTGGTCGTAATAGGAATAGCCCCCAGGTAAAACAACGACGGAGCCCGCTGCCCACGCGCCAAAGCGGGCCCAGGCGGCCATCTTTGCGGCCCTACCCCCTGCCCCGGACCCCTATGGCGTTGCTTTCGGTTTCAACTATCAGCTTTCAGGAGCACGGCGCGGTGGCGCTGCACCCGCTCAGCTTTGAGCAGCCGGCGGGCCGGCGGCTGGCGCTGGCCGGGGAGAGCGGGGCCGGCAAAAGCACCCTGCTCCAGCTCATTGCGGGCCTGGTGCAGCCCAGCACGGGCGAGGTGCGCATTGCGGGCAGCCGGGTGCGCGGGCCGGCCGTGGCGCTGGTGCCGGGCCACCCCGGCGTGGCATACCTATCGCAAAAATCCGACTTGCCCAAGTTTTTGCGCGTCGAGCAGGTGCTGCGCTACGCCAGCCAGCGGCCCGCTGCCGAGCTGCGGGCCCTGGTGGCGCTGTGCCGCATCGACCACCTGCTGGCCCGGCGCACCGACCAGCTCTCGGGCGGCGAGCAGCAGCGGGTGGCGCTGGCCCGCCTGCTGCTGGGCGCGCCGCAGCTGCTGCTGCTCGACGAGCCCTTCTCGAACCTCGACCGGGTGCACAAGCGCACCATGCAAGCCATCATCGAGGAGCTAGGCACGCGCCTGGGCATCACCTGCCTGCTGGTGTCGCACGATGCGGCCGACGTGCTGTCGTGGGCCGAAGAGATTCTGGTGTTGCGCCGGGGCCGGCTGGTGCAGCAGGGCTCGCCCGAGCAGCTGTATAACCAGCCGGCCGACGAGTACACGGCCGCGCTCTTCGGCGACTACAACCTGGTGCGCGGCCCCGCGCGGCGGGCGCTGGCCCCCGCGTTGGTGGGCCCCGGCGCGCTGCTGGTGCGCCCCGAGCAGCTGCGGCTGGGCCCGGCCGGCGGCGGGGGGGTAGGGGGCACGGTGCGGGCGGTGCGGTTTTTGGGCAGCTACTACGAGCTGGAGGTGCAGCTGCCCACGGCGGTGGTGCGGGTGCGGGCCGGGCGGGCCGACTGGGCGGTGGGCGAGCCGGTGGGGGTGCTGGCGGCGGCGGGCGCGGGCTGGCTCATCGCCGCGCCGCAGGGGTAGAGACCCTAAAAAGCGCTGGGCGTGCGGCCGGCGGCCAGGTCGAGCAGCTCGCGCACGCGCAGCCAGCTCAGCTCGCCGGCCACGTAGCGCTGGTATAGCTCCTGGGCGTAGGCGGTGGCTTTGGTCTTGAGGCTGGGGTTCACGAGCTGCAGCTGCCGCAGCACGTAGGCGCGCTGCTCGGGCGTCTGAGCGTTCGGGCCAAATTTAGGGTCATAGCTCATAAAAAACGATGATTGATACGAGGCCGATAGTCACTACAAATATTGCGCGGCCGGCCCCCATTCTCCAAGGGAAAATCACGGAAAATCGATAATTTAACTTGGGATAAACACGTATTTATCAGTCTTTCATCTACTGCGTATTCTTCCCCGCGCTGGCGGCTGCCTGGGCCGGGGTCAGCGCGGGGAAAGGGGGTAGGCCGGGCGAGGGTGTTGCCTGTGCGAAAGCGGTGCTGGTTATACGCGTCCCAGAGGGGGG
>CAZZWL010000105.1:0-19440 GCA_964657755.1 uncultured Rhodanobacter sp. | reverse complement strand
GATGCTTCGACCAGCTCAGCATGACGTTCTTTTTTCAAAAAGCCTACCCCTCGTGGAAGCTCACCAAGTCATCGATGGGCGAGCGAATAATCTTGCCCACTTGCATGCCGTGGCCGTTGGCCACCTGCGTGAGCGCATCGCGGAAGTTGTAGCCCACCGAGCCAATGCAGTTGAAGGTGAGGTCTTGGTAGCCAGGGTAGTGCAGCACGATATTCTGGAAAAAAGCCTCGAAGGCCTCCACCACAATCTGGCGACAGTAGCTCACGTTGTTGTGGTCGTAGGCAAACTTGGCGAAGCTGGCCAGAAAGCGGTTGGGCAGCGGCTGGTTGTAGAGCCGGTCGATGATGTCGTTGCGGGTGCCGAGCTGGTATTCTTCCTTCAGGGCCTCCTGCAGGCCGTCGGGCAGCAGGTTGCGCATATAGTCGCGCAGCAGGCGCTTGCCCAAGAACGAGCCGCTGCCCTCATCACCCAGGAAATACCCCAGCGAGTCCACGTTGTACGTAATTTTCTGGCCGTCGTAGATGCACGAGTTGGTGCCCGTGCCCAGGATGGCCGCGAAGCCGGCCTCGTGGCCCAGCAGGGCGCGGGCGGCGGCAAGCAGGTCTTCGGTCACCTCCACCTTGTTGGCGCCGGTGAACACCTGGCGCATGGCGGCGGCAATTACCTCGGCTTTGGCCGGGCTCGACACGCCCGCGCCGTAGAAATAAATTTCGCGCACCTCGCCGCGGGGCAGCGTGTCGGGCAGGTTTTTGGTGAGCGAAGCCACGATGAAAGCCGTGTCTACGAAATCAGGGTTGTAGCCTTCCGTGTTGAAATACACGCGCTGGCCCGTATCAGAAAGCTGGCACCAGTTGGTTTTGGTAGAGCCACCGTCGGCAATAAGAATCATGGGTACTGAGTAATAGGTAATAAGTAATGGAGTAAGCGGTCTAGGCCTGAAAAAGCCCTTTACCAGTTGCCCCGTCCAAAGTGTTCGCAGCCGTAAAGAAAAGCCTGTTTAATCGTTTTCACTCGCAGTAACGGGCGATTTTCTCTCCTGTGCCCGTGGCGCTCCTTACCTATTACTCACTGCCACTGAGGGCAGCAGGTCAATCCAGCCATCCTCGCTCACCACGATGGCCAGGCAGGGGTAGGGCGACGAGCTCACGTAGCGCACGGCCGAGTTGAAGCGCGCCCCGCGGCTGCTGTCGCCTTTTTCGGTAGCCTGCCCATCCAGAATAACGCCGATGGCGTGGCACACCCCATCGGGCTCGATGAGCACCGCCCCGTCGATGCTGCTGGCCTGGCGCAGCACCGGGGCCGTCATGGGCCGGGGCACCACCCGGAAGCACTGGCGGCGCAAGCGCTCGGCCTCGGGCTTGGCCCCGGCCGTGATGCAGAGCATGGTGCCGTGGCTCTGGTTGGATGCCTCCAGGGCCAGCTCCCACAGGTAGTCCACGCCCGCGTCATCCACGGCCGGGAACACCTGCCGAATCACGCGGGCGAAGTTATCGGCCTGCACCTTGCCCTGGGGCAGGCGCGGCGTGTTGCTCACCACCCGCATGAGGGTGTGGCCGGCGTGGCGCAACTCCCAGCCGTAGTGGTTGGTGAAGTGCACCGTGGCCAGGGGCTCGTAGCGGGCGTCGGTTTCGGCCACCGCGTGGCCCAGCCCAAACACATGCGCCGCGTCCGACACCAGGCCGGTGGGCCCCTCGGTCAGCTCCAGCAGCTTGCGAATGGAGCGGTGGTCGCGCAGGGGCACGGGCGTTTCCAGGGTCAGCACCGGCGTGATGGCCGCGTGCTGGCGGCGGCCCAGCAGCATGGTGCCGCGGCCCTCGTCGCCCTCGTGGCGCAGCGCCGCCACGCCCAGGCAGGCATCGTAGAGGCCGTGGGCATTGCCGGGCGAGATGCGCAGCATCAGGCGGCGGCCCGCCCCGCGCAGCACCTCGTTGTAGTCGCGGTCCAGCACCGGCTGCTCGTTGTCGGCGGTGTCGGCCTCGCGCAGGGCGCGGGTGCACTCGTGCAAAAACTCCAGCACCGCCGCGTGGGGCAGCGAGCTGGGCCGGTTGGGCCCCGGCTTGCCGGGTAGGGTGTAGTAGCCGTCGTAGGTATCGGCCGCCAGCTGCAGCACCACCACCACCAGGTAGCCGTTGAGGCTGAGGGGGGTAGAGCAGAAGCAGCGCCGGTTTTCGCCGCGCCGCTCCACCAGCTCCTTCAGGGTTTGGTCGGTGGCCTTGCACACTAGCTCGTACCAGTGCTGCTTTTCCATGCGGTCGTGGTCCTGCGGGTGCAGGTGGTACACGTTGTCGCGCGGGCTCAGGTCGGCCGCCTCAAACGAGCTGGCCAGCGTTTTGATGCCGCCAAAATCGGCCGGGCCGTAGCGCAGGCTGGTGGGCTCCACCACCACGCTCTCGGGGTCGTCTTCCTCGCGGCCCGAAGCCAGGCCCAACAAAAAAACCTCGGGCCGCAGGTTGCGGTCGAGCAAATTAAAAATACCTTCGGCAAACAGCTGGGCCGAAACGCGAAACAAGCTTTGGTGTTCCCACATAGGGGTAGTCGGGGTGGGGGCGATGGGGCGATGGCCGCCAGGGCCGGAAGGGCCGCCCGCAGAGGCGGAGCAGCACTGGCTTTTCCCGCATACGTAAAATTTGAACAAATAGTAATGCGCAAGGCTTAAAGCTGCGTATTTCGCCTAGCAAAGTCGTATCTTCGGGCAACCGCCCGGTCCGGCTCACCAGTCCCTCACTGTCTACCCATCCAGCCTATGCCTCTCGTTGACATACTTCTGATGGTGATAGCGGGAATTTCCTTCATTCCCATCGTAACCGGCTACTGCGCTGCCTCACGCGGGCGCTCGTTCTGGCTGTGGTTTGCCCTGGGCTGGCTGCTACCCATCGTGTCGTTTCTATTGCTGTTCGCCCTCATCGCCCGCGATGAGCTCGACCCCGGCCGCCAGCTGCTGCGCGAGGCCCGCCAGATTTTGAAAGAATCGGCGGGAAAGAAAGTGGAGCGCTAGCCCGCAGCCCGTCTTGGCAATAGGGTAGAGCGCGCGAAAATAGCTGGTGCTGCCTTATCGCACCAGCTTATTTATCAGGCTCTGGCAGCCACCGCGCCACCCCCGCCGCCACCCAGGCCCCCGTACTAAAGCAGCCCTGCAGTAGGTAGCCGCCGGTGGGGGCCTCCCAGTCGAGCATTTCGCCGGCCACGAAGGTGCCGGGCCGGCGGCGCAGCATCAGGTGCTCATCAACTGCCCCAAACGGCACTCCACCCGCCGATGAGATGGCCTCGGCCAGCGGCCGCAGGCCCGTAACCGAAATTGGTAGCGCCATAAGGACTTCAGCCAGATGGGGGGGGGTAGGGCCCGCCAGCTCGCGCAGCAGCGTGGGCACCGGCGGCCGCAGGCCCAGCGCGCTGCTCAAAAAGGCGGGTAGCGAGGTGCCGGCCCGGCGCTGCGCCACGCGGCGCGCCACCTCGGCGGGCGGCAGGTCGGGCTTCAGATTCAGGTGCAGCAGGGCGGAGCCGCCCGCCGCCAGCGCCGCCCGCAGGTGCGGCGTGAGCGCGTACACCGGCGTGCCCTCCAGGCCGTAGGCGGTGAGTAATATTTCGCCGCGCACGGTGTGGCCGCCGCAGCTCAGGGCAATGTTTTTGAGGGGGGCGCGGCCTACTTTCTCCTGGAAAAAGGCCGACCACGCCACCTCGGCCCCGCAGTTGGCCGGCCGCCAGGGCTGGCAGGGCACGCCTATTGCCTGCAAAAACTGCGTCCAGCGGCCGTCGGAGCCGGTTTGGGGCCAGCTGGCGCCGCCCAGCGCCAGCACGGTGGCGGCGGGCGTCAGGGTGAATTCCTCCCCGGTCGTCTCGGCCAGAAAGCGTAGGCCGGTTTCGCCCGCGAAGCCCAGCCAGCGGTGGCGCGGGTGAATCTCCACGCCCAGCCCGGCCAGCCGGCGCAGCCAGGCGCGCAGCAGGTCGGCGGGCTTGTGCTGCGCCTCCGGAAATACGCGCCCGCTGCTGCCCACGAAAGTGGCAATGTCCAAATCGGCCGCCCAGGCCCGCAAATCGGCGGGCGAGAAGTGGGCCAGCAGCCGCCCAAAAAAGGCCGCCTGCGCGCCGTAGCGCGCCGCCATTGGCCCTACCCCCTCGCCATTGGTCAGGTTGAAGCCGCCGTGGCCGGCCACCAAAAACTTGCGCCCCACGGTGGCTTTCTGCTCAAACACCCGCACCCGCAGGCCGGCTTCGGCCAGGCGCTGGGCGGCCAGCAGGCCCGCCGGGCCACCGCCCACTACGGCCACCAGCGGGGGGGTAGGGCCGGCGGCGGGGGCGGAAAAAATGGGGGACATCGGGCGGAGTTTGAGGAGGCGCGGCGAAGGGAAGCTGAGCCGTTTAGCTAAGCGACGGGCGCGGGGATACGAGCCACAAAGTTCGCGCTACGGCGCGCTACGGCGCCAGCCACCCGGTAACGGCCGGCCGCCGCCGCCCGTACCTTACGGCGCATGAGTTCTTATAATATCCTGATTGGCCTAAGCCTGGCCGTCATCTTGTCCTACCTATTCAACCTGGCCTCGCGGGCCACGCGGGTGCCGTCGGTGCTGCTGCTGCTGCTCACCGGCATTGGCCTGCGGCAGGGGGCCGAGTACCGGGGCATAGACTTCCACGTGCCGAAGACGCTGCTCGAAATATTCGGCATTATCGGCTTGATAATGATAGTGTTGGAGGGCGCCCTCGACCTGCGCCTGAGCCGCGACAAGGTGCCGCTCATTCGGCGCTCGTTTCTGGCGGCGCTTATTATTTTGGTGGCGCAGGCTGCCGCCATCGGCGGGCTGCTGCACCTGTGGCTGGGCGCCAGCTGGCAAACCTGCCTGCTCAATGCCGTGCCGCTGGTGGTCATCAGCAGCGCCATCGCCATCCCGAGCGTGGCCAACCTCACGGGCGATAAGCAGGAGTTTATCGTCTACGAAAGCACGTTTTCCGACATCCTGGGCATCATGCTCTTCAATTTCGTGGACCAGGAAGACTTCTACCAGGGCCACGGGCTCTTCACCTTTGCCAGGGGGGTAGTGCTGATTGTGGTGGTGGCCGTGCTCAGCACGGTGCTGCTGAGCTTTTTGCTGGGGCGCCTGCGCGAGCACGTCAAGTTCTTCCTGCTCTTCGCCTTTCTGATTCTGATTTACAGCCTGGCCAAGCAGCTGCACCTCTCGTCGCTGCTGCTGGTGCTGGCCTTCGGCCTGGCCGTGAACAACGCCGACCTGCTGCTGGGCTGGGTGCGGCTGCGCACCGGCTGGCGCGGCCTCACGGTGGAGGACCTGGCGCCCGACCTGCACCAGCTCAAGAATATCACGGCCGAGTCGGCGTTTCTCATCCGCACGTTTTTCTTCCTGCTCTTCGGCTACTCCATCACCCTGGCCAACCTCCTGAGCTGGCAGCTGCTGGGCCAGGGCCTGCTGATAGTGGCCGTGCTCACGGCCATCCGCTACGTGTACCTGCGCTTCATCGCCAAAACGGACCTGCTGCCCGAGCTTTTCATCGCGCCCAAAGGCCTGATTACGGTGCTGCTGTTCTACAGCATTCCGGCCCAGCACCTGCTCGGCGACGTGAGCGAAAGTATCCTGTTCGTCGTGATTTTGCTCACCAGTATTCTGATGATGGTGGGGCTCATAGTCAGCCACCAAAAGCCCACGGCGGCCATCGAGTTCTGAGCAGGGGGTAGGGAAAAGTAGAGCGGTTCTCGAGCTGGTGTACAGCCTGCCGTAGAGGCGCGTCTTTGCGTCTGGTCGTTGAATAGCCTGGTACTGAACAACTAAACAGCAGCCAGACGCACTGCATCGAGTGCACTGACCTGGAAAGTGCTGTAAAAGCGCCGTCCTAATACACCACCGTGAGCGGGCCGCTGTACGATTTGCCGCTGCTCACGGTGATAACGTAGTAGTAGGTGCCCACCGGCACGGGCTGCCCGCCGATGGTGCCGTTCCATTCGCTGCCGTGCTGGTAGCCCGAGGCCTCGAATATCTTGTTGCCCCAGCGGTTGAAGACCAGCACGTGACTGGTCGAGTAGTCGCCAATGTGCTCAATCTCCCAGCTGTCGTCGTGGCCATCGCCGTTGGGGCTGAAGGCATTGGGAATGCGCAGGCGCGGCAGCACCGTTACCGTTACCGAACTGTGGTCGGCGCAGTCGCCTACCCCCGCCGAGAGCGTGTAAGTGGTTGTGACCGTGGGGGCGGCCACGGGCCGCAGCGGGTTGCCGGCCCCGATGGTCAGGGTCCGGGCCGGCGTCCAGGTCACCGGGTAGCTGCCGTTGGCCTGGCCGTCGAGCACCACCTGGTCGCCCTCGGTAATGACCTTATCCGGCCCGGCCTCCACGTCCACGGCCGGGCTGATGCCCACGCGCACCGCATTGGAAACCACCGCGCTGGTCACGGCCGTGCCGCACCCGTCCGAGGCCGCCCGCCGCCGGTAGTACGTGGTAGCCGTGGCCGGGCCGGGCGCGTAGTCGGGGCTGATAGCGCCCCCAATGGCCGTCCACGTCGCGTTGTCGGGCGAGGACTCCCACTGGTAGGTATACGGGCCGGTGCCGCCGCTCGCGGCCGCCGTGCTGGTGAGCGCGCCCGGCGCGGTGCCCGGACACACCGCCTGGTCGGCGCCGATGCTCCCCGGCCGCACGGCCGGGTTCACGGTCACGGCCACCGTGGCCGTGGCGGCGCAGCCGGCGGGGCTGGTGGTGGTCAGGGTGTAGGTCTGGGTGAGGAGCGCGCCGGTGGGGTTGGGGAGCGAGACGGTGGGGTTGGCCACGCTGGCGCTGCTCAGGCCCGCGGCCGGGCTCCAGCTGTAGGTGAGGCCGGCCACCGGGGCGGCGCCCAGCTGGGCCGCGCCGCCCGCGCACAGCACCACCGCCGCCCCGGCCAGGGCCACCGGCAGTGGGTTCACGGTGATGGTAGCCTGGGCGGTGCTGACGCAGCCGGCCGCGTTGGGCGCGCCCGCGAAAGTGTAGGTCGTTGTCTGGCGCGGGCTCAGCACAAACGGGCCGGCCCCGGTGAGGGGGGTAGGGCCACCCGTCACGGTGTAGGGGGCCGTGCCGCCCGTCACCGTGAGCGTAGTGCCGGTGCCCTGGCAGGTAGTGAGGGTGCCCGTGACCACCAGCGCTGGCAAGGGGGCCACCAGCACGCGCTGCGCTACCGAGTCGGTGGGGCAGCCGTACTGGGTCAGGCCGCGGGCCACGAGGGTGCCGGTGCCGGCCGCCGTCCACTGCACCTGCACCGGGTTGGCGGTGCTGCTGCCCACAAAAGTGCCTCCTACCACGCGCCAGCTTATTTTGGGCGCGGTGCCCCCGCTGGCCGAGTAGCTGTAGGGCGTGTTGAGGCCGCACACCTGCAGGTTGCCGCTGATGGCCTGGGGCCCGGTGGGCCGGGTCACGGTAAGGTGCAGCACGTCGGCCACCGTTTTGCCGGCGCAGCCATTGTCTTTCACCGTCAGGGCCACGTCGTAGGGCGTGGCGCGGGCATCGGCGCAGCCCGCCACCAGCACCAGCGTGCCCGTCACGGTGCCGTTGGTGCCCTTCACCGTTGCCACGCCCGTGGGGTTGCCCGGCGCCACGGTGCCGGGGTCGCCGTCGAGCGTGGCGTGGTAGCCGCCGGGGCCGTCGAGCAGCACGCTGTTTAGCGTCATCGTCAGGGGGTGGCCGTCGGCCTGGGTGGCCGTTATCGGAATGGTCAGCGTGCTGCCCGCTTCCAGCGTGTAGCTGCGCGGCATCACGGCGGGGGGCGGCAGCACCGGAATTTTGGTGGGCGGGCACGAGGCCACCACCAATTGCAGGTCGCGCCGGGTAGTGCCAATGAGCACTTCCTGGCCGTTGAGCGTGCGGTACTCCTTCACGTCCACGGCCACCACGTATTTGCGCCCCACCGTGGCCGCGCCGTACTTGGCCAGGCCCGTTGAGGGATTGAGCAGGGCAAAATTGCCCGTGCCCGTGCCAAACGGCGTGGTGGGCCCGTAGCCGGCTCCGGTGGCATACGGCGCCAGGGGCGGCGGCGGGCTGAAGCCAGTCGTAGTGGGTAGTATGGCCAGGCCCCCCGTCGTGGCATAGGGCTGCCCAAACGAGTACACCAGCCGGTCGCCGTCGGCATCCACGGCATTGTTGAGCAGGTAGGTAGTGTCGTTGGCGCACACGATGGCCACGGCCTCATCCGAAAACACGGGCGAGCGGTTGGGCAGCCGCGGAGCGCTCAGCGCGGTATACAGCGTCAGGGCCTGGTTGCCGGGGCTGTCGAGGTTGGTGATGTCGTTGTTGCGGGCCCCGTCCGTAAACAGGGCGTAGTAGCCGGTGGTCGTGGCGGGTAGGTTGACGACGCCCACGAATTTCTGGAGCTGGTAGGGCTGCGACACGCCCGATATCGTGCAGCCGGACGGAATAGTGGGCGAGATGCAGGCCGTGAGCGACGTTTGCGGAATGCTCATCATCCCCGTCTGGTTCACGAATGTCGTCGTGTAGGGGTAGTTAGTAGCCGTCAGGAGCAGCCGCTTCCCGGTAGCCTGGTCGTAGATGCCCACGCTGGCCGAGGCGCGCGGCGAGGTAATGCCGACGCTGCCGCAGTTGTTGTAAATCGTAACGGTTAGCTCGTAGCGCAGCGGCGCCCCCGCCGGGCCAGTGGCGTCGAGGTAGCGGTAGGTCAGCTCGCCCCCCAGCAGGTGCGTCGCCCCGGCCGGGCCCGCCACCCCCAGCAGCAACCCCAGCAATACCAGGCCCGGCAGCAGCCCCAGGCGGCTCAGTAAATTTGACAGCATATACAGAAAAAAAGAAGGGGGTAGCAACACCAGGCCCGGCAGCTAGCTACCCGGCAGGCGGCCGCGCCTTGGGGTTGCCCGGCCACCAGCCAGGGCCGGTTCAGCGCGGCTATCGTGCAGAAAAACAAAAGGATAGGGCGTCCCGGCCGCCGTGGCAACCAACAGCTCCCGGTTAGAATAATCAGGAGCTTAATTATTCCCCCACCGCAGTTAAAAAAGGTTGCGCTCCAAAGATACTTGCACCCACCTGACTTTCACTAACCCAGCAGCCGGTAAAATTCTATAAAAAACTGGCCTGGTGCAAACTGGTCCCGCGCTGCCGGCTCACACCTGCCCCTCCTCAGTCAGCCCGGAGTGGTAGCGGGCCAGGGTCGTAGCCTTTACGCTGAAGCCCAGGTAAGTACCTTCTTGGTCGCACGCGGGCAGGGCGGTGGTGCCGGGCTTTTTGCTGAGTCGCCTGCGCGCGCACGTCAATTTTTGGCTACTCCATCATCCTGGCCAACCTCCTAAGCTGGCCGCTGCTGGGCCAGGACCTGTTGCCCAAGCGCTTCGGCGTACCCGAGTGCCCCACGGCCGGCATCGAGTGCTGAGCGGGGGGTAGGGCCACAAAAGCTAGGGGCTTACTCGCTGAAAGAGAAGGTCCTGAAAGTCGTAGGCCAGCGACGTGTTCGCGCTCACGGCCTGCATGGTCATGGTTTTGGGCTGGCCCTGGGCATCGAGCGCAAACACCACGAAGGCATCGGCCTGCACCTGCGGGTTGGCCCAGCGCACCACAAACGTGTTGCCGCGGTAGGGCAGCAGCGGCCCGCGCAGCTGCGGCGAGCGCACCGCCTGAAACCACAGCGTGCCCTGGCGCAGATAAATCCGCACCTCGCCCAGCCACGGGTCGCGGTAGGTGCCGGCGTAGCGCGGGCCATCGGGCTGGGCGAGGGGGGTAGGCCGCGCCTGGCGGCGGGCTACGGCCTGCCACACGGCCGCGGCGGCCGTGTCGGCGGCCGGGGCGTGGGCCCGCACCCGGTCGGCCCATTCCTGCACGCGGTTGGTGCCGCTCAGGCCCAGGTAGCCGTCCAGCACCTGCTCCACCACGGCCCGCACGGCCCCGCCGCCGTCGCGGTTGGTGAGCACCGTAATGCCCAGGCCCAGCTCGGGCAGCAGCTCGATTTCCGAAATCAGGCCCTCATCCTGGCCGGTGTGGAAAACCTCCTGGTAGCCCTTCACATCGGCCAGAAACCAGCCCAGGCCGTAGGCCCCGAAGTGGGTGTTATACACGCCGTTCTTCGAGGCCGGAATGACCACCTGGGGCGTCCACAGCTCCTTGGCCACGGCGGCGCTGAAGAGGCGCTGGCCGCCCGCGGGGCCGTAGCGGCCGCCGGCCAGCAGCGCCCGCATCCAGCGGCTCATGTCGGCGGCGCTGGAGTAGATGCCGCCCGCGCCCGCGTCCAGCTCATTCGGGGGCCCTTTAATGACTTGGAGGCGGCCGTTGGCCTCCGCGTGGCCCAGCACCACGTTGGGGTTTTGCCTGCGGTTGATGCGCCCGTAGGCCGCGCGGCTGCGCGTCATCTGCAGGGGGGCCAGCAGGCGCTGCTCGATGAAGTCGTCCCAGCTCAGGCCGCTCACCTTGGCCACCAGCTCGCCGGCCACCAGGTACAAAATATTGTCGTAGGCGTAGCGGCTGCGAAACGAAGCCGTCGGCTTGAGGTAGCGCAGGTTGTGGATAATTTCGGGGATGGTGAAGCCGGTCGAGTCGCTGACGCGCATCAGGTCGCCGGCGCCGGGGCCCAGGCCGCTGCGGTGCGTGAGCAGGTCGCGCACCGTGAATTCGGCCGTCACGTAAGGGTCATACATCCGAAAATCAGGCAGGTAGTCGATTACCTTGCTGTCCCAGCCCAGCTTGCCCTCATCCACCAAAATACCCAGCGCCGCCGCCGTAAAGGCCTTGCTGTTGGAGACGATGGCAAACAGCGTGTTGGCATCCACGGCCGGCCGGGTGCCGGCCACGCGCACCCCGTAGCCCTTGGCGCACACTACCTGCCCATCTTTTACCAGCGCCAGCGCCAGCCCCGGCACCCCAAACGTGCGCATGGCCCGCCCCACCAGGCTATCGAGCTGCGGACCCGCGAGGGGCGCCTGGGCCCGGCTGGCCACGGGGCCGGCCAGCCAGGCCAGCAGACCAGCAAGCAGGTAGCAGCTGCGCATAGGGGGTAGGGAATAAGTAGCGGGCGCAAGTACGCGATGCCGGGCGACTCGCCGCAAGCTTCACATTTCCCACCTGTTCACTTACTTAGCCCTACACCTGCCCTTCCTCAATCAGCTCGTGGCGGTAGCGGGCCAGGATGGCGGCCTTCACGATGAAGCCCAGGTAGATGCCCTCGTCGTTGCACACGGGCAGGGCACTGCTGGCGGTGCGCTCCAGCAGGTCGAGGGCGTGCTCCACGCGGTCGGTGTCCAGGATGGTCATGGGCGGCGGCTGCATCAGCTCGCCCACCTTGATGGTGGTGTAGTGCTCGCCGTCGAAGAGCGTGTCGCGCACCATATCCAGCGTCACGATGCCGCGCAGCAGCCCCGTGCGACTCACCACCGGAAACACGTTGCGGTGCGCGTGCCGAAACACGTCCACCAGCTCGCCGAGGGTAGTGCCGGGGCTCAGGGTCACGAAATCGGTGTCGAGGAGGCGGTGCAGGTCGAGGCGCGCCAGCAGGTCGCGGTCGCGGTTGGCGTACACGTCCACGCCCTTCACCACCAGCTTGCGCGTGTACACCGAGTAGGGCTCGAAGTGCTTGGTAATGAGATACGAAAGGCTGGTGACAAACATCAGGGGCACGAATAGCGCGTAGCCACCCGTGATTTCGGCAATGAGAAAAATGGCCGTGAGCGGCGCGTGCACCACGCCCGCCAGCACGCCGGCCATGCCCAGCACCACGAAGTGCACCTCCGGAATGGCCACCAGCCCGGTGAGGTTGACGAGCCGCGCGAACAAAAAGCCGCCCAGCGCCCCCGCCACCAGCGACGAGCCAAACATGCCGCCGTTGCCGCCCGCGCCCACCGTCACGCTGGTGGCCACCACCTTCATCAGCATCGTGAAGAAAACCAGGATGAGCAGCAGCCACACGTTGTGGTCGCCATACACCGAGAATAAGCTGCCGTCGGTCAGGTCCTGGGCATTGCCGGCCAGCAGCTTTTCCACCACCGTCGTGTAGCCCTCGCCGTAGAGCGGCGGAAACAGGAAAATGAGCGCCCCCAGCGCCGTGCCGCCCAGCAGCACCTTCTGCCAGCGCAGGCCCGGCCAGCGCTCCCAGAAGTGGTCAAACCAGTAGTACACCCGAATCATGTACACCGAGAGCAGGGCCATCAGCAGCCCCAGCACCAGGTAAAACGGCACCGTGTTGAGCACCCACGAGTTGGTGATGAGCGCAAACGGTTGGCCCGCGTACAGGGCCTTCGACACCACCGTGGCCGTGGCCGACGAGATGAGCAGCGGAATAAAATACTGCGCCGGCAGCTCCATCAAAATGGCCTCCACCGCGAATAGTACCCCCGCGATGGGTGCGTTAAAAATGGCCGCTACCCCCGCCGCCGCGCCGCAGCCCGTGAGCAGGCGCCGCCGCCGCCGGCCCGCCCGCAACACCCGCGCCGCGTTGGAGCCAATGGCCGCGCCCGTCACCGAAATGGGCGCCTCGGTGCCCGCCGAGCCGCCAAACGACACCGTGAGAAACGCCGTGATAAGCTGCGAGTACAGCTTGGAGCGCGGCACGATGGCGTTTTCGCGGGCCGTGTTATAAATGATGGGCCCGATGCCCCGGCCCAGGTTGCCGCCCAGCAAATACTTGGTTACCAGCACCGTGAGCGTAATGCCAATGATGGGGTAGAGCGAGAGCGCAAACACCCGGTTGGGCTCCGTCACGGCCAGCGCCAGGCGGTTTTGCTGCCAGTGCACGGCCGTTTTGAGGGCTACCGCCGCCAGACCCGCCAGCACGCCCACCAGCCCCGCCAGCCACACCACGTACACCCGCTCGCTCACGTGGCGCAAGCGCCACAGCAGCAAGGGGTTCAGCAGGCGATAGACTAGTTTCTTAGGCATGGGGGAGGTGGTAGGCAGGTAACCCTGTGCTGGCATTGCGAGCCTGCGAAGCAATCGCATCCGAACGATTTACGTTGGTACGCAGCGTTCGGGTATCGTGCGGGTGCGATTGCTTCGCAGGCTCGCAATGACAACGACTTTATACCTAAGCCCCGCTTTGCAAAAACCCTACCGGGCGCAGATTCCGCGGTAGGGGCAATACTCGCATTTGGCCAGGTCGTCGGTTTTGCGGATGGGCTCGGCGGGGTCCAGCATGCGCCGGGCCAGGCGCCCCACCAGCTCGGCGCTGGCCTTTAAGAAGTCGGGCTCGCCGGTGCCTTCGGTGATGAAATCGAGCGGCGCGCTCAGCAGGCCCTCGTCAATCTTGCGCAAGGACATAATGGCCGCTTCCGAGCCGGGCGGCGCGGGGTGCGTCTCGTCGCTTTCGAGCATGAAGCGGTAGAGCCAGAGCTGGCGCACCTTGTCGGCCCCACTCGATGACTCGCTGAGCAGGCGCTCCACGGTTTCGGCGGGGGGTAGGGGCTTTTGGGTGCCGCGCAGGTTCAGCTCGCGGCGCTCCACGAGGCCGGTTTTGTAGTCCACCACCCGGCGGCGGCCGTCGGGCAGCGCGTCGATGCGGTCGGCCCGCCCAAAGAGGCGCACCGCCAGCGGCGCGGCCTCGCCCGGCAGGTCCACGAAGACAGTGGCGGCCATCGGCTTTTCCTGGCCCACGATGCGCAGTGGCAGCACGCCCGGCTGCCCCGGCAGACTCTCCAAATACTTGCGAATGAGGCGCGTAGCCACCTGGCCCAGCACGTGGTTGAGGCCGTCGTCGGGCCGCGCCTGGCGGTCCTGCTCTTCCTGGCGCAGCTGGCGCGTCACCTCGGCCGGTACTTTCTTCAGAATTTCCGGCAGGTCAGCGGCCGTCAGGTCGCGCGCTTCGGTTTCGAAGGGTTTGAGCAGCATTTCCAGCGCGTCGTGCACCACCGTGCCGAAGCCGTCGGCGCCCAGCGCCTCCTCCACCTCCTCGTTTTCCTGAAAGCGCGCCAGCCGCGAAAAGTAGAATTTGAGCGAGCAAGCCAGGTATTCGTTTAGGGCCGAGGGCGACAGGCCCCGCTCCAGCACCCCGCGCAGGCCGGCCAGCATGGGCCCGTCTTTGTGCAGTACCAGGTCATTATCTAATTTGGAATTTGGAATAAGGAATGAAGAATTGTCAGCCGAGGATAATTCCTGACTCCTCATTCCTAATTCTAAATTACTCATCACCGCCACCGTCTGGTCTTCCAGCGTCAGCTGCGCGTTCTGCGGGGCCAGGTCGAATTCCAATTGCCGCAAAAACCGGCTGCGCTCCCCGGTCCTTACCCCCTCCGCGCCCGGCAGCACGTGCACCAAATCCACGCGGCCGGCGCGCTGCAACAGGCGCCAGAAATTGTAGGCCGCCGTGGCCTCCGCGTCGGCGTAGGTGGGCAGCTTGAACTCGGCCAGCACGTCGTAGGGAAAAAGGGAGTTCTGGCGCTTGGGGGGGGGTAGGGCGTTCTCGTTGCAGCTCAGGATGATGACGTGGTCAAAATCCAGCGCGCGGGTTTCAAGCAGGCCCATTATCTGCACCTGGGCCAGCGGCTCGCCCGCGAAGGGCAGCCGGGTGCCGCGCATCTGCTCGTACAAAAACCGCCGGAACGAGCGCACGCTCAGCTGCTGCTTGCGGCAGTCGAAGGCCGAGTCGAGCTGCCGCACCAGGGTGTAAAACAGGTATAAATATTCGGCCTCAATGGCCCCGTGCTCGTGCCCGTACACCTGCTTCAGCAGCTCAATAAGCACGTAGCAGGCCCGAATAATGTCGTCGCAGTTGTTCCAGGGCCGGAACAGCGCCTCGATGAGCGGGTGGCCCAGGCCCAGCTTCAGCAGCGCGGGGGCGGGCAGCAGCACCAGGTGCCGCTGCACTATCTGCCGGCAGATATTATCGAGCAAATTGTGATACTGCGGCGCCTCCTCCTGCGCATTGAGGCCCTGCTGGTAGCGGCGCAAAAACGGGTGCGCCAGCAGCTTGGTCACCGCCTGGTGGTGGTACTTGGGCACCCCAAAATCGGCGTCCGTCGCGCCCTCCCGAATGCCCGTCAGGTGCACCTCAAACAGCAAATCGACCAGGTTAAAAAGGGCAGTGCTCTGGAAGCTCAGGCCCATCGTCACGTTGAAGTCGGGCACCAGCTCGGCGGGGGGTAGGCCGTGCAGCACGGGCAGCAGGAGGGTTTCGTCGGGCAGCACCACGGCCACGGTGGCCTGGGGGTTCAGCTGGCGGGCCTCGGCCAGCAGCTGGCCGGCCAGCTTGCCCTGCATGCTGGCATTGGCCACGCCCAGCAGGCGCACGTGGTGGGGGCGCTCGCGCAGGTGCTCCTGCCGCGTGTAGGTGTCGCGGGGCAGGTCCCACTTTTGCCAGTAGCGGCGCAGGGCCTGGCCGGCGCGGTTGGGCGAGTCGGCGTCGAGGTAAAACGGGTCGGCGTCGAAGCGCAGCTCGGCCCGGCCCACCCGGTGCAGGCGGTCGATAAACGTTTCCTCGGCCTTGCTCAAGCCCCCCAGGCCCACGAAGTAGTGGAGGGGGGGTAGGGCGCGCTTGGGGTCGGCCAGCTCGGCGCGCAGGTGCTGCACGGCGCGCCGGTAGGCCAGGCCGGGGTAGGCGAGGTGGTCCTTTTTGAGCAGCTTCTTGAAGCGCAGATACACCCGGTGCAGCTGCCCCCAGAAGCCAAAGTAGCGGTCCAGCCCCGTCGTCTTCAGCTCGGGGTCGAGCTGCCAGCGCTCCAGCGCCTTGGCCTCGGCCAAGTACGCAAACACGCCCTTGGTGTCGGTCAGGTTCTGGTCGAGGCTCGAAAAATCTTGCAGCAATAAGCCGCCCCAGCCCACGAAATGGTCGAAGCGCAGCTCGGGGTCAATCTCCTTGAAAATATCGAACAGCCGCAGCTGCAGCGCAATCGGCTCCTCCACCTGCACGCCGGCCCGCTCCACCAAGTAGTCCTCCATAGCCGCGATGCGCGGCGCCCACAGCGCCTGGCCCAGCGGGGTGGCCAGGGCCAGCTCGTTTTTGAGGTACACCACGGCCCGGCGCGTGGGCACAATCACCACCAGGTCGGCCAGGGCGTCGGCGTCGTGGGTGGCGAGTAGCTCGGCGGCCACTTCGGCCAAAAAGGAGGGGGTAGGGACCGGGGCCGCGGCCAGCGGCGCGGCCAAAATCGGGGAAGGCAGCATCTACCCAAAGGTAGGGCCGCCACAACCCCGAGGCAGGGGCCTGCGTTGCAGGCCCCAAATCTCCTTCTTTTTATCCCGGTGCTGAAGTGCTCCTTCATTCACCGAGCTAATACCGAGACTCCGATAGTAAAAGGGTTCATTCGCATTATGCAACTATTTAACCGATAATAGGGTCTGAACTTTGAATTATTATACTTTGCGTCCCCTCGCAAAGTCTGCTCTGCTACTACCTCCGCTTGCTACTTAACTATCTATTATCACATGAACCACCAACCCGCCAAGGGCCCTCCCGAAGGTGTGCCCGAGCTGCTCGTGCTGGGCAGCGGGTGCACGAAGTGCTGGGCTGCGGGCTATTGCGCCGTTTTTTCGCCCAATAGCCCCACGCCGCCCCCTGCCTGCCCGCTGCTGCCCGCCGCCCCCCGTAGCCCTGCCCCCGACCCGAAAGGGGTCCGCGACTAATTCGCGGCTGCTCTGGCGAAACCTCGCTTTTGCCCTATTTCGTAACCTGTTGTTTCAACGGCCAGCTCGGGCCGGTGGGTTGCCGTTGGGCAGCTCACCGGCCTTTTTTAGGGGGGTAGGCGGCCCGGCCCGGTAACTTCACGGCCCGAACCGGTTTGCTTTTTTATGCCTCTTCTCCTACGCGCCGCTGCCCGCCTTGGCCTGACATTGTTCATTTTTCATTGTTCACTGCTCACTACCAAAGCTCAGGCGCCCAAAACTTACTCTTCCTCGGAAATCCTGCAAGGCCTGCAAAAGCTCGACGTGCTGGGCTCGGTAATGTACATCGCCGCCCACCCCGACGATGAGAACACCCGCCTGCTGGCCTACCTGGCCAATGGCCGCCACCTCGAAACCAGCTACCTCAGCCTCACCCGCGGCGACGGCGGCCAGGACCTCATCGGCCCCGAATTGCGCGAGCAGCTCGGCGTCATTCGCACCCAGGAGCTGCTGGCGGCCCGCCGCATCGACGGCGCGCACCAGTACTTTACCCGCGCCAACGACTTCGGCTTCAGCAAAACCTCGGCCGAGGCGCTCAGCGTCTGGGACCACGAGCAGGTGCTGTCCGATGTGGTGTGGGTTATCCGGCAGCGGCGGCCCGATGTGCTCATCACCCGCTTCCCGCCCGATGCCCGCGCCGGCCACGGCCACCACCAGGCCAGCGCCATCCTGGCCGCCGAGGCCTTCGACGCCGCCGGCGACCCCAAGCGCTTCCCCGAGCAGCTCAAATACGTGCAAGTCTGGCAGCCCAAGCGCCTGTACTGGAACACCGGCAGCTTCTTCGTGAAGCCCGGCGAAAACATGGATGCCTACCTCAAGCTCGACGCCGGCGGCTACAACGCCCTGCTGGGCCAGAGCTACGGCGAAATCGCGGCCCGCTCGCGCTCGCAGCACCGCAGCCAGGGCTTCGGCTCGGCCGCCCAGCGCGGCGAGGCCATCGAGTATTTCCAGTACGTGAAAGGGGTACCGGCCAAGGGTGACTTATTCGAGGGCATCGACCAGACGTGGAACCGCGTGCCGGGCGGCGCGGCCATCGGCAAAATGGTGGATGAGGTGATTCGGAAGTATGACGCGAGCAACCCAAGCGCGAGCGTGGCGGGGTTAGTGAATATTAAGCAGGCGCTGGGGAAAACTCAAAATGGTCCAGGTACTCCCCTCCTTGGTATAAGAAGCCCAGCCTGGGGCTTTTGGCAAACGCAAAAAGACACTGAGATAGAGGAGCTGATACCAGCGTGTATGGGGCTTTCCTTAATAGCTACCACATCGTCTGCTACGATAACTCACGCAGAGCCTTTTTCGGTAACGTTAGAAGCTATAAATCGCTCATCTACTCCATGCACACTGCTGAATGTGTTTGCATTAGGCCGCAATGATATAAAAATTGCTTCTAATAAACCTCAGTCGGTGGTACTTGAGGCTAATAAACCTTTTACAACTACTTATCCATTTCTGTTAACTTCGAATATAGATACTTCGCAACCTTACTGGCTCAGGGAGGCGGGTACAGTTGGTATGTACAAATGGCCCGATACAATACAGGTTGAAAAATCTATTCCTGTGATGTATTTAGGTAAAATAAGTTCTCAAACAACAATTTACATCCTCAATTCTGGAAGGAGACCAGAAAATCCGTTTGCTAGTTCTGTTACTTGTAGAGTAGATATACTGGGCGAAAAATTAGATATTATCGTTCCCGTCCAGTATAAGCACACCGACCCCACGCTCGGCGAGCTCTACCAGCCCCTGGCCGTGGTGCCGCCGGTGATGGTGAACATTCCCGCCGCCCGCGCCTACGTCTTTGCCGACCAGCAGCCCAAGCAAGTGCCCGTGACGCTGCGCGCCGGCCAAGCTGGGGTAGCTGGCTCGCTAGCCTTGCAGGTGCCCAGCGGCTGGCAGGCCGAGCCCGCTGCGGTGGCCTTCAATCTGAAGAATAAGGACGACGAACAGACCATCAACTTCAACCTGCGCCCGCTGGCCGGCGCGGCCGAGGGCAAGAGCGAGCTGCGCGCCGTGGCTACCGTGGGCGGCCAGCCCTACAGCCGGGGCATCCAGACCATCGCCTACCCCCACATTCCGACCCAAACGCTGTTTCCCGAGGCCACCGCGCCGCTGGTGCGCCTGCGCGTGGCGCGCGGCCACACGAAAACTATCGGCTACCTCATGGGCGCCGGCGATGAGGTGCCCGAGGCCTTGCGCCAGCTCGGCTACGCCGTGACGCTGCTCAACCCCGCTACCGACCTCACCGCCGAGCGCCTCGCCCGCTACGACGCCGTGGTGCTCGGCGTGCGCGCCTACAACGTGCTCGACCGCCTCAAAACCCAGCAGCCCGAACTGCTCCGCTACGTCGAAAACGGCGGCACCCTGCTGGTGCAGTATGTGGTGAACCGCGGCACCGTACTGCCCCAAATCGGGCCCTACCCCCTCACGCTCTCCGGTAACCGCATCACGGTTGAGAACACGCCCGTGACCTTCCTCAAGCCCAGCGTGCCTGTCCTCACCGAGCCCAATAAGCTCACCCCGCAGGACTTCGACCAGGGCTGGGTGCAGGAGCAGGGCCTCTACTACCCCTCCAGCTGGGATGCGCACTACCAGCCCGTTGTCGCCAGCCACGACCCCGGCGAGGCCGACCAGCAGAGCGCCATCCTGGTGGCGCCCTACGGCAAGGGCCGCTACGTCTACACCGGCCTCTCGCTATTTCGGGAGCTGCCGGCCGGCGTGCCCGGCGCGTACCGCATTTTGGCCAATCTGGTGGAGTCGCAGCCCCACCCCCCTACCCCCTCCCCTGCGGGAGAGGGGGAGCCACGGCGTACTAAGTAGGTCGTATTTTATTCATTTCTGCTTTTACCTTGCGAGCCGTTTGGGTGTAACTCAAACGGCTCGCTTTTTTTGTCAACTTCTAA
>CAZZWL010000104.1:0-19660 GCA_964657755.1 uncultured Rhodanobacter sp. | reverse complement strand
GCGGCGGCCGGCTTGCTGCTGGCTAGCTGCGGCAACGACGCGGCCACCAACCAGGCCCGCGGCACCATGCCCGCTGACTCTACCGCCGCTCACGTGCCCGCGCCCGCGCCGGCCAATTCGCAGCTCACCATCGTGGGTGAGTTCAATGCTCCGCAGGTGACGGGCGTGTCGGTGGCGCCCGGCGGCAAGGTGATTGCCTTTTCGCCGCGCTGGGACTATAATCCCACCTTCCCGGTGGCGCTGGTGGGGGCCAATAACACGCTCTCGGCCTACCCCAATGCCAGCTGGTGCACCTGGAACGACTCCGTTAAAGCCGAGCCCCAGAAGCACTGGATTTGTCCGCAGGCCGGCTACGTCGATAAGCAGGGCATGCTCTGGGTAATCGACCCAGCCGCGCCCGGCCTCAAGTTTACGGTGCCCGGCGGCGTGAAGCTGGTCAAAATCGACCCCAAAACCAACCAGGTGGTCCAGACTATTCTGTACCCTGAGAGCGTAGCGCCGCGCCATTCGTACCTCAACGACGTGCGCATCGACCTCCAAAATAACTACGCCTACCTCACCGACTCGGGCACCGGCGCGCTGGTCGTCACCGACCTCAAAACCACCAAGTCGCGCCAGCTGCTGGCCAAGCAGCCGTCTACGCTCCCCGATAAAGGCTTCATTACCAAGGCTCAGGGCCACGCCCTCTACGACCCCACCGGCAAGCCCGGCGCCTTCAAGGCCGACGGCATCGCCCTGAGTACCGACAACCAGTACCTCTACTACCGCGCGCTGTCGGGTCACTCGCTCTACCGCATCAAAACGGCCGTGCTTCGCAATGCGGCCCTGAGTGAAGCGCAAGTAGAGGCCGCCGTGGAGAAGCTCGGCGACGCGCCCGCCTGTGACGGCATGGAAATCGACAGCAAGAATAATCTCTACCTCACGGGCTTCGAAAACGGCGAAATCCTGCGCCGCACGCCCGATGGCAAAATCGAAACCGTAGTGAAAGAAGCCCGCTTAGAGTGGCCCGATACCTTTAGCTGGGACCCCGACGGTAATAATATCTACTTCACCACCTCGGCCATCCACAAAACGCCAAACTGGAATAAAGGGGTGGGGCAGCCGCGCGAGCCGTTCCGCATCTACAAGATGGCGCTCGCAAAATAAATCTCCCTGGCGGGACGGCGAATAAGTCGTGGGCGAGGCCCGGCCGGTGGCGCGTTGCGTCCGGGTCGGGCCTTTGCTAGGGCAGCTTGGGTGCGCAGGCGGCTGCGGGCCGCGGGCTGCGGCCGCGCATCTATTAATGAAGGCGATACCGGCTGCCCAACCGCCAGCACCAGTTGAATTTTTACGTCTGGGGTGAAAATATCAAATTTTTCACTTGGATGCGTCAGGATGTCAATGCAGTGGTGGTGGCGCCTATTCATGGTGTCGTGCACCGTGTACACCCCATCGAGCTGCGGCGAAATGCCCCGCACGCGCACTTTATCGCCGTATTGAAACTTGCCGCCCCAGCGTGCCAGCAAATCGTTTGATAAGGCCATCCAACGCGTTTTGCTGCCGTACTGCGGCTTAATGCGCGAATTATCAGCCGTTACAAATGGCTCATCGTCAGTTTGGCCCGGCACCGCCTGATAGGCCGTAGCAGTTACTGTATAGGTCAATGAATGTGCTGAGGCCAGTTGTCGGCGTTTGGCCACGCGCGTCGTAAAGCGTTGGCTGCCTTCCACCGAGAGGAAAGTGAGCAGCGTAGTAGGATGCCCACTAGGTGCCGCTTGGTGATGCGCAGCCCCCAGGGCCACGGTAGCTAGTAAAACTTGCGCTACTATTTTAGCATGTGTCATCAAGTAAAGAATGATTTTGCCGCCACTTTAGCCCGGCGTCTTAGGCTTCTTATACTACGATTGAGTAGGTAGGAAAGTGTCTAACAATGAAGAAGATAGATTGGTTATCCCAAAAGACGATTATCCAATCTGTTTAGCGGCTACTGCCCAAAAGTGCAGATTGATAATAGAAAAATCCAGTATCTGACTTGCCTGTAGCCCGTACTACTGTGGGAAGAAGCCATCCGTGTACGCTGGTGTTGCCAAGCCATTTTATGGCGAAGGCAGACTTATAATTACTCGCATCATCCTGCGGATTTCCAGTAAATTAGCCGCTGTACAATACTTGATAATTTTCGATTTGCAATAAAATGTTGTTAATCAGGTTAATTTGTAAATACGCATGTAGGTTATAGGCTCACTGTCTTGCCTTTTACTTTTGCACCAACCTTAGTTGACCCCTTCAATTCCCGCAATGGATACTTACTCGTACATCGCCAACGCTGACGCGGCGGCCATCGAAACGCTGTACCAAGCGTACCGAAACAACCCCGAATCCGTCGATTTTGGCTGGCGTAAGTTTTTTGAGGGGTTCGACTTCTCCCAGCAATTTCCAGAGGGAGCGCCCGTAGTGCCCGGCGCGGCCGGGAGTACCAATGGCAACGGCAGCGCCCCCAAAACGGCCGCTGCTCCTAGTCCCGGCCCCGTGCCGCAGCCCGACGACTACGGGGTGCTAAACACTTATGCTTCAACTAATAATGCTCCTGGTTTAGCCCAGGGTAGCGTGGCCGGCGACAAGGAAACGGCCGTGCGCAACCTCATCCACGCTTTCCGCAGTAGGGGCCACCTACGCGCCAAAACCAACCCGGTGCGCGAGCGCAAAGACCGCCAGGCCCGCCTGAACCTCGCTGATTTTGGCTTGAGCGACAGCGACCTAGACACTAAGTTTCGGCAGGGTGAGGACCTGGGCCTGGGCCAGGGCGCCACGCTGCGCGAAATAGTGGCCGCGCTCACCAGTATTTACGCGGGCACGGTAGGCTTTGAGTTTACCTACATCCGCGACCCGCAGGTGCTGGAGTGGTTTCAGCAAAAAACGGAGCACGATGCGTTGGCTTTTAACCCCGATGTGGAGTATAAGAAGCGCATCTTGAAGAAGTTAAATGAAGCGGTAGTCTTCGAAAACTTCTTGCACACCAAGTTTCTGGGCCAGAAGCGCTTCTCATTGGAAGGTGGTGAAACCACTATTCCGGCGCTCGACGCTATCATCAACCGGGGGGCCGAGCTGGGCGTGAAGGAAGTGATGATTGGCATGGCCCACCGCGGCCGCCTCAACGTGCTGGCCAACATCATGGGCAAGACCTATGAGCAGATTTTCTCGGAGTTTGAGGGCACGGCTACCCCCGACCTCACGATGGGCGACGGCGACGTGAAGTACCACATGGGCTATTCGTCGGAGGTAGAAGCTATTAATGGTCAAAAAGTTAACCTGAAGCTGGCGCCCAACCCCTCGCACCTGGAGGCGGTGAACCCGGTGGTAGAAGGCTTCGTGCGGGCTAAGATTGAGCACCAGTACGGCGGCGACTACCACCAGATTCTGCCCATCCTCATCCACGGTGACGCGGCGCTGGCCGGCCAGGGCATCGGCTACGAGGTGACGCAGATGTCGCAGCTCGAAGGCTACAAGACGGGCGGTACCATCCACTTCGTGATTAATAACCAGGTCGGTTTCACCACCGATTTTGAGGACGCCCGCTCGTCCATCTACAGCACCGACCTGGCCAAGATTATCGACGCGCCGGTGATTCACGTGAACGGTGACGACCCCGAGGCCGTGGTGTTTGCCGTGCGCCTGGCCACGGAGTATCGCCAGCAGTTCCACGCCGACATCTTCATTGATATGGTGTGCTACCGCCGCCACGGCCACAACGAGTCGGACGAGCCCAAGTTCACGCAGCCTACGCTCTACAACGTCATCTCGAAGCACCCCAACCCGCGCGAGGTTTACAACGCCCGCCTCGTGCAGCGCGGCGACGTGGATGCGCAGCTGGCCGAGCAGATGGACAAGGAGTTTCGCGACACGCTGCAGGCCCGCCTCGACCAGGTGAAGCAGCAGCCCTTGCCTTATAAATACCAGGCGCTGGAAAACGAGTGGCGCACCCTGCGCCGCAGCACCAACGAGGACTTTGACCAGTCGCCCGAAACCGGCATTTCGGCCGAAACGGTGGAGCGCGTGGCGCAGGCGCTGACGACTATTCCCGAGAACTTCCGGCCCATTAAGCAGATTGACAACCTGCTGAAGGAACGCCGCAAAATGTTTTTCGAAACCCGCGTGCTCAACTGGGCGGCCGGCGAATTATTAGCTTATGGCTCGCTGCTGACCGAGAAGCACTTGGTGCGGGTGAGTGGGCAGGATGTGCAGCGCGGCACGTTCTCGCACCGCCACGCGGTGCTGCACGACGCCGAAACGTCGGCACCCTACAACTCGCTGAATAATATTCAGGGGGAGCACGAGCAGCTGAGCATCTATAACTCGCTGCTGAGCGAGTATGCGGTGCTGGGCTTCGAGTTTGGCTACGGCATGGCTAACCCCACGGCCCTGGTGGTGTGGGAGGCCCAGTTTGGCGACTTCGCCAACGGCGCCCAAACCATGATTGACCAGTTTGTGGTGAGCAGCGAAAGCAAGTGGCAGCGCATGAACGGCCTGGTGATGCTGCTGCCCCACGGCTACGAAGGCCAGGGCCCCGAGCACTCCAATGCTCGCCCCGAGCGCTTTTTGCAGCTGGCGGCCGAAAACAACATCGTGGTGGCCAACATCACTACCCCCGCCAACTTCTTCCACGCCCTGCGCCGGCAGCTCACGTGGAGCTTTCGCAAGCCGCTGGTGGTGATGTCGCCCAAGTCGATGCTGCGCAACCCGCTGTGCGTGTCGCCCATCGAGGACTTCACGAGCGGCCGTTTCCAGGAAGTGCTGGGCGACTCGTTTGCCGAAGCCAAAAAGGTGAAGAAAGTGCTGCTGTGCTCGGGCAAAATATACTACGACCTGCTCGACGAGCAGCAGAAGTCCGACCGCAAGGACGTGGCCCTCGTGCGCCTCGAACAGCTGCACCCCTTCCCCAAAAAGCAGCTCGATGCCGAGCTGGCCAAGTATCCGAAAGCCAAGCTCATCTGGGTGCAGGAAGAGCCCGAAAACATGGGCTACTGGAACTACCTGCTGCGCTTTATGCGCCGCGAGTTGGAAGATGTAGTGGCCCGCAAGCCCTCGGCCTCGCCCGCTACCGGCTACAACAAGGTGCACGTGAAGGAGCAGAAGGAAATCGTGGCCCGCGCCTTCGATAAACCTAAAGAAGCCGTGGCCGACGCGCAAATCAAGGAAACGACCGAAGTAGCCAAGAAGCTCGACTAGCCCCGCAGCACTTAGCCAGCCCGCGCAGCGGGCGTATCCGCGAAATCCGTTGAATCCGTTAAATCTGCGGTCTATGATAACCGAAGAGCAAATTCAGGCCGTGGTGCGCCGCATCGTCGAAGGCTACGCGCCGGACCGGATTATCCTGTTCGGTTCGTATGCCTACGGCGAACCGACGGAGGACAGCGACCTGGATTTGCTGGTGGTGAAAAGTGGCCTGGGCCCTACCCGGCAAGAGCGGGCCCTGGCCGTGCGGCGGCTGGTGCGCGGCGCCGGCATTCCAATGGATATTCTAGTTCGCACCCCGGCCGAAGTGACTGCTGCCACTGAAGTTAGGTTTAGTATTGAGGCCCAGGCTTCTACAAAAGGTCGCTTGCTTTATGCCGCTTAACAATGCCGAAAAGCTTTTCCTGCAAGAGTGGCTCGACGTAGCTGACTTGGACCTGCGGGCGGCCCAGCGGATGCTGGCCGATGACCCGACCGCTTATGGTTACCACATTCCGTTTGCCTTTCAGCAAGCAGTTGAGAAATACTGCAAAGGAGTGCTGCTAGCGCAAAGTCTTACCTTTCCCAAAACGCACGACCTACCCGATTTGCTCGATAAGCTGGCTCCAGCTTTTGCCTTTACTGCTAATGAGCGCGACGATGCCGACCAGCTAGCCGACTACGCAGTCAGTGCGCGCTACCCACCCAACACCCGCGTGACGGTAGCCGAAATGCACGAGGCCGCTCGCATTGCAACTTACTTTCAGGGGCGACTTCGCCCATTTATTCAGGCTGCGCTGGTTTAAGCAGCCGCCATTTTGCGCCACTCACTCGATATCTTCCACCCGTTGCCCATGCCCACCGAAATCAAAATCCCCGCCGTCGGCGAATCCATCACCGAAGTCACCATCGCTAAGTGGCTCAAGAAAGACGGCGAGGCCGTGAAGCGCGACGAAGTAATCGCCGAGCTGGAGTCGGACAAAGCCACGTTTGAACTGCCCGCCGAGGCCGATGGCGTGTTGAAAATTCTGGTGGCCGAGGGCGAAACTATTGGTATCGGCACGGCCATCGCGCAGCTCGACGGCGCGGGTGCCAGCAACGGCCAGGCCGCGCCGGCCCCTACCCCCCCCGCAGCTGCTGACCCGCTGGCCAAAGGTGAGGAGAATGCCCAGGCCAGCGACCAGGCCGGCTACGGCGGCACCCCCGCCGACCGCCCCGATAGCAGCCCCGCCACCCCCGGTGCGGCCGATGCGGCCCCGACCAGCGGCGGCGCCACGGTGGAGATGAAAATCCCCGCCGTGGGCGAGTCCATCACCGAAGTGACGGTGGCCAAGTGGCTGAAGCCCGACGGTGCCCAGGTGAGCCGCGACGAGGTAATCGCCGAATTGGAGTCGGACAAGGCCACGTTTGAGCTGCCCGCTGAGGGTAGCGGCACGTTGCGCCACGCCGTGAAGGAAGGCGAAACTATTGGCATCGGGGCGCTCATCGCCCGCATTGAGGGGGGTAGCGGCGCGCCTGCGGCCGCCCCGGCAGCCAGCGCCCCGGCGGCGCCTGCCCCTGCTGCCTCGGCTCCGCTAGCAAGCAGTGGCGCGGCAACTTATGCTACGGGCGTGCCCTCGCCGGCCGCAGGTAAGATATTGAGCGAGAAAGGTATCAGCCCGGCTGATGTGGCCGGCTCGGGCCGCGATGGCCGCATCACGAAGGAAGACGCCCAAAACACGCAGGCCAAACCCGCCGCGCCCGCGCCTACCCCTGCCGCCCCGGCCAGCCCGCCCGAGCCTGCCCCCGCCGCCCCGGCCGGTGAGCGCGGCCAGCGCCGCGAGCGCATGAGCAACCTGCGCAAGACGGTGGCCCGCCGCCTGGTGGCGGTGAAGAACGAGACGGCCATGCTCACCACCTTCAACGAGGTGAATATGCAGCCCATCATGGACCTGCGCACCAAGTTCAAGGACAAGTTCAAGGAAAAGAATGGGGTAGGTCTGGGCTTTATGTCCTTCTTTACCAAGGCCGTGTGCGTGGCCTTGCAGGAGTGGCCGGCCGTGAACGCCTTCATCGACGGCGGCGACATCGTGTACAGTGATTTCGTGGATATCAGCATTGCCGTGTCGGCGCCCAAGGGCCTGGTGGTGCCCGTGATTCGCAATGCCGAGAAGCTGAGCTTCGATGGCATCGAGAAGGAAGTGGTGCGCCTAGCCGGACTGGCCCGCGACAACAAGCTCACCATCGAGCAGATGACGGGCGGTACGTTCACCATCACCAACGGCGGCATTTTCGGCTCGATGCTGAGCACGCCCATCATCAATGCGCCGCAGTCGGCCATTCTGGGCATGCACAACATCATTCAGCGCCCAGTGGCCGAGAATGGCCAGGTCGTCATTCGCCCCATGATGTACCTGGCGCTCAGCTACGACCACCGCGTGATTGACGGCCGCGAGTCGGTGTCGTTTCTGGTGCGTGTGAAGGAGCTGCTTGAAGACCCGACGCGCCTGCTGCTGGGCGTGTAAGCGCCCGCTGCTTGACCAGCCAGAAGCGGCTGTCCTTTCGGGGGCAGCCGCTTTTTTGTGGGCAGGCGGCTAGCCATTTGGCCTGAGCTTGCGTTAAAAGCGCAAACCCACTTGCCACCCACCCAATGAAATCCAAGAAGTCCAAGGCCGCCCCTACCCCCACCCGCACCGCCAGGTTCTGGCCCGCGCTGGGCTTTGCGGCCATTACGGGCGCCCGCGCCACCAGCGGCCCCATGTTTTTGAGCGACTACCTCTCGCACCGCGCGCTGGCGCCCGGCATGGCGGGCTCGCCGCTGCGCTTCCTGGCCCAGCCGGGTGTAGCCACCGTCCTCAAGCTGCTGACGGCCGGCGAGCTGGTGGGCGACAAGCTGCCCAACACCGGAGACCGCATTGTGCCGCAGCAGCTCTCGATGCGCGCCGCCTCGGGCGCGCTGGTGGGCGCCACCTGGTACAAAAGCCAGGGCGGCAGCGCCCTTAAAGGGGCGCTGGTGGGCAGCCTGGGCGCGGTAGCGGCCACGTTTCTGACCTTTTACCTGCGCAAGGGCCTCAGCGAGAAAACGGGCATTAAGACTGCCACCATCGGCGCGGGCGAAGACGCGCTGGTGCTGGCCGGGGGGGTAGCCCTCAGCCCCCGGCCCAAGCCATAACTACTGCGCGGTGCTCGCCAGAACAGCTAGCCGCCGGGAACCAGTAACCCACCGGCGTATCTTTGTGGAGCTGGCCGCAGGCCGGCTTTCACTTGTTATTTGTGCGTATGAATCAGTATGATGTGACCGTGGTGGGCTCGGGGCCCGGCGGGTATGTGGCCGCCATTCGCTGCGCCCAGCTGGGCCTGAAAACGGCGCTTATTGAAAAGTATCCGACCCTGGGCGGCACCTGCCTCAACGTGGGCTGCATTCCGAGCAAGGCGCTGCTCGACTCCTCGGAGCACTACCACAATGCCCACTCGGTGTTTGCCGAGCACGGCATCGGCCTCGACAACCTGACGGTGGATATGAACCGCATGATTGACCGCAAGGCGGGGGTGGTAAAAGCCAATGTGGACGGCATCGCCTACCTGATGAAGAAGAACAAAATCGACGTGCTACAAGGCGTCGGCTCTTTTGTTGACAAGAACCACCTGAGCATCACGCCCCTGGCCGGCGGCGAGGCCCAGCAGATTGAAACCAATAACGTTATCATTGCCACCGGTTCCAAACCCACGGTGCTGCCGTTCATTCAGCAGGACAAGCAGCGCATCATCACCAGCACTGAGGCCCTGAACATTCGGGAAGTGCCCAAGCACATGATTGTGATTGGCGGCGGCGTAATTGGCCTTGAAATGGCTTCCGTCTACGCCCGCCTCGGGGCCAAAGTCTCAGTGGTCGAGTTCCTCGACTCGCTCATCCCGACTATGGACCGTGGCCTGGGCAAAGAGCTGAAGCGTGTGCTGGGAAAAATCGGCATCGAGTTTTTCCTGAGCCACAAGGTGACCGGCGCCACCCGCGAAGGTGATACCGTGACCGTAACCGCCCTCAACCCGAAAGGCGAGGAGGTGAAGTTTGAGGGCGACTACTGTCTCGTGGCCGTGGGCCGCGCGCCCTACACGGCGGGCCTCAACCTCGAAGCCGCCGGTGTGCAGATGGAGGAGCGCGGCCGCATCAAGGTCGATGAGCATTTGCAGACCAACGTGCCCGGTATCTACGCCATCGGCGACGTGGTGCGCGGGGCCATGCTGGCCCACAAGGCCGAGGAAGAAGGCGTGTTCGTGGCCGAAACCATCGTGGGCCAGAAGCCGCACATCAACTACCTGCTCATCCCCGGCGTGGTCTACACCTGGCCCGAAGTGGCGGGGGTAGGCTACACCGAAGAGCAGCTCAAGGAGCAGGGCAAGGCCTACAAAATCGGCAGCTTCCCCTTTAAAGCAAGTGGTAGAGCCCGCGCCAGCGGCGACACCGACGGCTTCGTGAAAGTGCTGGCCGACAAGACCACCGACGAAATCCTGGGCGTGCACATGATTGGCCCGCGCATCGCCGACCTCATCGCCGAAGCCGTGACCGCCATGGAGTTTCGCGCTTCCGCCGAGGACGTGGCCCGCATGAGCCACTCGCACCCTACCTACGCCGAGGCCATGAAAGAAGCGTGTTTGGCGGCTACCGAGAACCGCGCCATTCATATGTAAGCTGTTGTTTAATTGTTTGGAACGGCCGAAGCTCTCGCAGCTTCGGCCGTTTTTCGTTACTTTGCTGCATGACCAAGCACGACCATATTCAATAGTGGAAAGAAACGGCGGAAGAGGATTGGCTGGCGGCGCAGGATTTATTTCAAACCAAGCGCTATTTGCAGTCGCTTTTTCTGGCGCATCTCACCATTGAGAAGCTGAGCAAGGCGCATTGGGTGCAAGACAACGCGGGCGACTATCCGCCTCGCATCCACAACATTGCCCGGCTGCTGGCCGATACTACTTTGGTATTGACCCTGGCCCCGGCCACGTTTGTGCAGCAATTGAACACCTTTCAACTGGAAGGACGTTATGAAAGCTACACCGCCAACCTGCGCCAGCAAGCCACCCAAACCTTCACTCAAGCGGTGCTACGAGACGTAACTGACCTTCGCCAATGCTTACTCAATCAGCTGCCTTAGACCGGGTTAAAGCCTTTGCTGAAAGCATTCGCAGCCAGCATCTTTCGCTGCGCAAGGTCATTTTGTTCGGTTCTTATGCCCGCAACGAGCAGCGGGAGTTTTCGGATATCGACGTGGCCCTGGTAGCTGATGAATTCACCGGGTTTGGGTTCCAGGACGTGGGCTTAATCAGCAGCGCCATTATTCAGAAGCAGTTCCTGGATATCGAGCCGCACACCTTTTCGCCCGAGCAGTTCACCGACTGGAATCCCTTCGTGCAGGAAATCAAGCGCACTGGTATCGTGGTAGGTGAGTGGGAGCCGGCCGCGACGGAAAACCGCGCCATTCCTAGGTAATACCCCGCCCTGCGGCAGAAACGCAAAAGCGGCTGAAGCTCCCAGAGCTTCAGCCGCTTTTTCTTAAATCACCAGTACTTACGCGCTCATTTTCACACGCACGGCGGTGGGGCCTTTCATGCCCGGCTCAATCTCGAACGTTACCTTGTTGCCTTCGAGCAGCGTGAGGCCGCCTAGGGCGTTAACGTGCACGAAAATGCTCTCCTGGCTGGCGGCATCCTTGATGAAGCCGTAGCCTTTCGACGAGTTGAAGAACGTGACCGTGCCGGTGCGCGTCACCTCCTCGGGCTCGCGGTCTTCCTGCTTGGGCACGCCGACAATGATGTCTTCGGCATTGATTTCCTTTTTCTTACGCGTTGGGTCGGGCGGCGTCGAGGTGATGTTGCCGTTCTCGTCGACGTAGGCAAACATCTCTTCCAGGGTCGAATCCTTCTTGTTGGCCTGGCGCTCGTCGCGGCGCTCGGCTTTTTCCTGCTGCTTTTTCTGCCGCTTCTTTTCGTTTTCTTTCTTACTGAAACTTTCTTGCGCTCTGGCCATAGGGGAGGGTTAGCTATTCGGTTGCGCTACGGTGGGAGACTCCCAACGGGTGGCAACTGACTAAGTTATAACCACCTCGCACCGGAATAAGTCCCGAATTTACTCCTTATTTTCCGAAAAAGCTAGGGACCTCTCGGCTGGCCCCGGCGGGCAGGTCGCTGAGGTGCACCTCACCCACGCGCACGCGCACCAGCCGCAGGGTAGGAAAGCCCACGGCGGCCGTCATCTTGCGCACCTGCCGGTACTTGCCCTCCGTCACGGTGAGGGCCACCCAGCTGGTGGGCCCGTGGCGCTCGTCGCGGATGCGCCGGCCGCGGGGGGGTAGGGCGGGCACCTCGGCCAGCAGGCGCGCCTGGCAGGGCAGCGTGCGGTAGGCCACACCGTGGATACTGATAGCAACGCCATCTTGCAGCTGCGCCAGCGCGGCGGGCGTGAGCAGGCCATCGACCTGGGCGTAGTATTCTTTCTCCACGCGGCGGCCGCGCACCTGCTCGCTCACCCGGCCATCGGTGGTGAGCAGCAGCAGGCCCTCGCTATCCTCGTCGAGCCGGCCAATGGCCATAGTGCCTGCCGGAAAATCACCCAGCTCCCCCAGGAAGCGCTTCTTTTTCACCTCTTTGGCAAACTCGCTGGTAAACTGGCTAAGGTAGCCCCAGGGCTTGTGCAGCACGAAGTGGCGGTGGGCCGGGGGGGTAGGCGCGGAGGTGGGCAGCAGGGCTTCGGGCACGGGCGGGGGGGTAGGCAAGCCGCAAAGAACTGACTTTTTGCGCATAAAATGCGGGTATTGGGTAACCCCACCTGCCGCCGCCCGTTAAGCTAAATCCTTTTCCACACACCAATCAGGTTAGCAAAATAATGTCTGACAAGCCCACTATTTTCCCGCCCCAGTCGCAAGACGCGGGCGCCGGCAAGCCCGGCCTCGAATACAAGATGACGCCCGAGCCCGAGCACATTCGCGAAGGGTACAAAGGCGCCGAGAAGCTCCAGAATAAAATTGCCCTCATCACGGGCGGCGACTCGGGCATCGGGCGGGCCGTGGCCGTGCACTTTGCCCGCGAAGGCGCCGACGTGGCCATCTGCTACTTCCCCACCGAGCAGCAGGACGCCGAAAAAACCCAGCAGCTGGTGCAGGCCGAAGGCCGCCGCTGCCTGCTGCTGCCCGGCGACCTGAAAGTGCCGGCTTTCTGCGACGAAATAGTGGCCCGCACGGTGGCCGAATACGGCCAGCTTGATGTGCTGGTCAACAACGCCGCCGAGCAAAACTGGCACGACTCGCTCGAAGAAATTACCAATGAGGAGCTCGATAGCATCTTCAACCTCAACATCATCGCCATGTTCCGCATCACGCGGGCGGCGCTGAAGCACCTGAAGGAAGGCGCCGCCATCATCAACACGACTTCGGTGAACGCCTACAAGGGCAATGAGGCGCTGCTCGACTACACCTCCACCAAGGGGGCCATCGAGGCTTTCACGCGGGCGCTGTCGCTGCAGCTTATCAAGAAAGGTATCCGGGTGAACTCGGTGGCGCCGGGCCCCATCTGGACGCCCTTTATCACGGGCGCCGGCCTGCTAAAAGTACCCCTGTTTGGCCACGATACGCCAATGGGCCGCTGCGGCCAGCCCTCCGAGGTAGCACCGGCCTACGTGTTCCTGGCCTCGGAAGATGCCTCGTACTTCTCGGGCCAGACGCTGCACCCCAACGGCGGCTCGGTAGTCAACGCGTAGTTTTTGCTAATATACTTGTTGCCAGCTGCTTAGTAAGTGGCTGGCAACATCGTTTTCCAGTCGTGCGTAAGAGGCCAAATCTGCGGGTAAAACCCCACCTTACGCCTTATAAGCTCATGACTACCAAATTCATCCTGTTGGCCACGGCCGCCACGTTTGCTTTCGCTTCCTGCTCACAGGAAAAGAAAACCGAAACCACCGAAACCACGGCCGTGCCCGGTGGCACCCAAACTACCACCACCACTACTACCGTGGATACCGCCAGCTACCGTAGCGGGGCCGACCAGCTGGCCAGCCAGGTAGCCACTGACCTACACACCACCGACGCCGCCACCAAGGCCCGTCTGCAGCAGATATACTACGGCCGGGGCCGCGCCTTGCGCGACGTAGACAACCGTTACGTGGCCGATACTGCGGGCCGCTACGCTGCCGTGCGCACCATCAACGACCAAACCACCCGCGAGGTGAAAACCGTGGTGACGGACCCCGCCGCCTACCGCACCTACACCGATAACCAGGGTAACTACTACGCTGGCCCTTACACTACTATGACCACTACCACCATCACGACTGCGGCGGCTAAACCCAGCCTGGGTGCCCGCGTGGGCCAGGGTTCGGGCGTGAAAAAAGTGGAGAATAAAGAAGATAACCACAAAGTGAAATACGATAACGGCGCTAAAATCAAGCGGAGCGGCGACGGCTCGGTGAAAATCAAGCGCGCCGACGGTACTAAAATCAAGATTGACGAAAACGGCCACCGCACCGTGAAAAAGAGTCTGTTTTAGACTCGGTTGACTAGTTGTTGCCAATGGCCCGCTTCCAACTCGGAGGCGGGCCATTTTTGCGGGGGTAGGGCGGGGCAGAAGTTGAACGGTGGGCTGTATCTTTCAACGCTTCAACTACCTGCGGCCGGCTTCCGGTCGGCTCTGGCCCCTGTTCCACCCGGTTGTTTATGTCTGTTGCCGCCCAGTTCGTCCCACCCCCCGCCACCGCCGCGCCGGCCGGTCCCCAGCTATTTGCCGCCGAGTTTGCCGCCCTGCGGGCCAATGCCCCGGCGCTGCGGGCCCAAGCCGTAGCCACCCGCCGCCAACGCCTGGGCCGGCTGGCCGATTGGCTGGTGGCCAACCGCGTGGCCATTCAGCAGGCACTGTTTCAGGATTTTAAGAAGCCGCCCGAGGAAACGGACCTGACCGAAATCTGGCCTTCGCTAACCGAAATTCGCCATAGCAGCCGGCAGCTGGGCAAGTGGGCGGCCCCGCGCCGGGTGGGCACGCCGCTGGCGCTGGCCGGCACGCGGGGCTGGGTGCAGGTCGAGCCCAAGGGGGTAGTGCTCATCATCGCACCCTGGAACTACCCGTTTTACCTGGCCATTGACCCGCTGGCCTCGGCCCTGGCGGCTGGCAACGCGGTGGTTATCAAGCCCGCCGAGCAAACGCCCACCACCTCAGCCCTGCTGCGCCGCCTGGCCGAAGAGTTGTTCCGGCCCGACGAGGTGCTGGTGCTGGAGGGGGGTAGGGAAGTGGCCAGCGAGCTGCTGCGCCTGCCCTGGGACCATATTTTCTTCACTGGCTCGCCGCAAGTTGGCAAAATCGTGATGCGCGCCGCCGCCGAGCACCTCAGCGGCCTCACGCTGGAGCTGGGCGGCAAGAGCCCGGCCATCGTGGACGAAACGGCCAACCTGCGCGACGCGGCCGAAAAAATCGTGTGGGGTAAGTTCGTAAACGCCGGCCAAACCTGCGTGGCCCCCGACTACCTGCTGGTGCAGGCCAGCGTGCACGACGAGCTACTAGCCGAAATGAGCCGGGCCATTGGTAAATATTATGGTAGTGATAACGAGTCGATTAAGGCTTCTAAGTCCTTCGCCCGCATCGTCAATGCCCACCACTTTGGCCGCCTGGCCGCGCTGCTCGAAGACGCCCAAACGCGCGGCGCTACCGTGGTGCAGGGCGGTAGCCTCGACGAGCACCAGTGCTACCTCGAGCCCACTATCCTGGCTGACGTGCCCGCCGGCGCCGCCATTCTGGAAGAGGAAATTTTCGGGCCGCTGCTGCCCGTGCTTACCTTCGAGCACCTGCCCGAAACGGTGGCCTACGTCAACGCCCGCCCCAAGCCGCTGGCGCAGTACGTGTTCACCGCCAGCCCGGCCAACCGCCGCTACCTGCTCGATAGCATCGCGGCCGGCGGCGCGGCCGTAAACGAAACGATTATTCAGCTCGCGCACCCCGATTTGCCATTTGGCGGCGTCGGCAACAGCGGCCTGGGCAAGGCCCACGGCCACGCGGGCTTCCTGGCCTTCAGCAACGAGAAGGCCGTGCTGCGGCAGCGCGTGGGCCTCACCGGCATTAAGCCGTTCTACCCCCCCTACACCGGCCGGGTGCGCCGCCTGCTGGGCCTGCTGCTGACGTATTTATAAGGTTATCTTTGGGTAAAGACAAGCCGATGGGACAAATGGAAACAGCCACGCGGCACTGCACGCCGGAAGCATACTTCGAGCTGGAAGCAACCAGCGAAATGCGTCACGAGTACGTTGAAGGTAAGCTATTTACAGTACTAGGGGCTGGTAAAACACATGATATTTTAGTCCGGCAGGGAGCTAAAAAATGAATTTCAAAAATCAGGTAGTTTGGCTAACGGGGGCTTCCTCCGGCATTGGGGAGGCGCTGGCCCAGGAGCTGGGCCGGCAGGGGGCGCGGCTGGTGCTGTCGGCCCGCAGCGAGCCGGCCCTGCGCCGGGTGCAGGCCGCCTGTGCCCCCGCCGAGGCGCTGGTGCTACCCCTCGACCTGAGCGCGCCGGCGCAGTTTGAGCCCGCCGTGGCGGCGGTGTGGGCGCACTACGGCCGGCTCGACGTGCTGGTGCACGCGGGTGGCCTCAGCCAACGGGCGCTGGCCCTGGAAACCACCCTGGCCGTAGACCGCCGCCTGATGGAGGTGAACTACTTTGGCACGGTGGGCCTCACCAAGGCGGCGCTGCCCCAGCTGCTGGCGCAGGACCGGGCGCGCATCGTGGTCATTAGCAGCTTGGTAGGTAAGTTCGGCACGCCCTACCGCAGCGCCTATGCGGCCTCTAAGCACGCGCTGCACGGCTTTTTCGACTCGCTGCGGGCCGAGCTGGCGGGCACGGGTATCGGCATCACCCTTATTTGCCCCGGCTTTATTCATACCAACGTGTCGGTGAATGCCTTGGCCGGCGACGGGCAGCCGCTGGGCACGATGGACGCGGCCACGGCGGGCGGCCTGGCCCCGGCCGTGTTTGCGCAGCAAGCCGCGCGGGCCATTGCGCGGGGTGCCCGTGAGGTCAATATCGGAGGGCGCGAAACCTATGGCGTACTGGTAAAGCGCTGGCTACCAGGGGTATTTGCCCGGCTGCTGCCCAGGGCGCGGGTGCGGTAATGCCGCTTGGGTTACGTCGGCGGAAAGGCGGTATGAAGGTGCATGAAAACGCTCCTCAAACAAAGTGGCTGGCTGCTGGCAGCCAGCGTGCTGGCTGGCTGCGCCGACCGGTCGATGGAATTCACTGGCAACCCGGTGGAAGTGAGTTTCGCCCAGCCTTTTCCGGCGGGTGGGGCCGACGCGGCGGGCTTCGCGGCCCGCGACCGGGGGCGTTACGCCGTTGCCGACGACACGACTAGCATGTTGCTAGTGAGTCAATACCAGGTAGTTAAGCAAAGGGCAGAGACAATTGAAATACCCACCATCCTCCTCGACTCGCTGGGGCTACCCCGGCGGGCGGGGCTGGCCACGGGCCGCTACGGCGAGCAGTTTCAGGTGCTGGCCCTCACGCCCGATTCGTGCCGCCTGCACTACCTGATGCCCGATACGCTGGTGCAGTTGACCGGGGCCAAGGCCGCGCACCTGCGTCGCTACCGAGGCTGGTACTACCTGAACACGCCCGCCGACTCGGGCCGCTGGCAGGTGGAGCGCCTGGCCGTGGTGGGCCGGCAACTGCACTGGCAGGAGTTCGGCCGCGACAGCCTGCGCATCTGGGCCTTGGAGCCCAGCACCATACAACTGAAAAGGGACGACGGCCGCCTGCTTTTCACCCTCGCCCCTAGGTCTGGCCTAGCTACGCGCCAGGTAAATGAGTATGCTGGCCTGTGGCTGACGAAGGGCGAATACTTGCGCCGCAGGCGCTAGCCAACAGCTATTTTTTTAGCATCTCGGCCTGAATCTGGGCACGCTTTACCTGCATTTCGCGGTAGGCAGTGGTGCCCAGCACCTGGCGTAGCTCTTTGTCGGAGGCGGTGTTGATGCGGGTGAGGGCCGCCGTGAGCTGCGGCGACTGGGCGGGATACTGCTGGCGGGCGGCGTTGGCTTGCTCCACGGTCGAGTTGAGTACCTGGCGCACCTTGCCGGTCTGGTCGGGGCGCAGATGCAGCACGGTGGTCATGGCATCGGCCAGGTCGCGGGCGGCGGTGGGGGGGGTAGGCGAGTCGGGCGTGCGCACGGTTTCGACCGCTGGTGGGGCGGGCGCCGCGTCGCGGTGGCGGTGAAAGATGGCGCAGCTAGAAGCCGTTAGGCTCAGGGCCAGGGCCGAAAGAAGGAGTCGCGTGGGAGTCATAAGCCGCAGGGAGAGCGAAGGGAGGTGTTTGTGCGGTAGGGTACGGAGAAAACTACCGTTGGGTAAAACAGCACCTGATTTTAACAGCTGGCAACTGGCGAAAACCAGATTCTACGAAGTATTTCGTATATACTACGAAATACTTCGTAGAATCTGGTTTCGTTGGGTAAGCCGCTGGCTCTCACCAAAGCTCACCAGCTCACGCGGCCAGCACCCGGCTCAGCACGCGCTCTTCCCGCAGGTCGAGCGCAATCTGGGCCAGCACTTCCCCTAGCAGCTGCGTCACTTGGTCTACGAGCGCCAGCAGCGGGGCCAGCACAAAATGCTCCTCCCACTTATCCAGCTGCTCAATGGGGGGTAGCACCTGCCAGGCGTTGAGGTGCTGCAAGCTGGGCTTGAGGGTGTGGACCGTAGTTTTGAGCAGCTCCAGGTCGGCTTCGTCGAGGCTGCGGCGCAGGTCGCACAGCGCTTCTTCGCAGCTTTCCGCGAAGGTATGGAGCATCGACACCACAAAGTCGGCATCACCCTGCCCCGCCTTCAGCAGGTCGTCGATGCCGTAGAGGCTCAGCGGTGGCCGGTTGGTTTCGCTTGGCGCCGGCTCTTCGGCCAGGGCCAGCGGTTCGGAGGCCGTGGCGGGGGGTAGCACCCAGTCGGCGAGCAGTTGCAGCAGCTGCATTTCCTGGAAGGGCTTGGCCAGGAAGCCGTTCATGCCGGCCAGCAGGCATTTTTCGCGCTCGCCATTGATGGCATTGGCCGTGAGGGCGATAATGGGCGTTTGGAGGGCCAGCTGCTGGCGCAGCACGGCCGTGGCAGCGTAGCCATCCATCACGGGCATCTGCACGTCCATCAAAATGAGGTCGAAGCGCTGGCGCTGGGCCAGCTCCACGGCCTGGGCGCCGTGCTCGGCTTCGGTCACCTGCACCTCAGCCTGGGTAAGAAAAGACTTGGCAATCTGACGGTTGAATAGGTTATCCTCCACCAGCAGCACCTGAATGCCGCGCAGCAGCTGGCGGTGCGCATCGGTGAGCACGGGCAGCTTGCGCCGCACCACGGCCTGGGGCTCACCCACGGGCAGGTGCAGCACAAAGCGAATGGTAGTGCCCTTGTTCTTCTGGCTGGTCACCTTGATTTCACCGTCCATGAGCCGCACCAGGTCGCGGCAAATGCTCAGGCCCAGGCCCGTGCCGCCAAACTTGCGCGTCACCGACGAGTCGGCCTGGGTAAACTCGTTGAACATCGTGTCCAGGTACTCGGACTCGATGCCGATGCCGGTGTCGGTGACCCGAAACGCGAGGGCGACCATGCCGGCCGGCACGTCGGGGGCGTCGGCCAGCAGCGCGCATTCCACCGTTACTAAGCCTTTGCTCGTGAATTTGAGGGCGTTGTCGGCCAGGTTGAGCAGCACCTGGCGCAGGCGGTAGGGGTCGCCGAGCAGCACGGCTGGCACCTGCGGGCTAAGCACCGTGATGAGCCCCAGCCCCTTTTCGGCCGCCTTGAAGCGCAGCGTCTGCTCGACCTGGGCCAGCAGGTGCGTGGGCGCGAAGCCGATGATTTCGAGCGTCAGCTTGCCCGCTTCGAGCTTGGAGAGGTCGAGCACGTCGTTGATGATGACGAGCAGGTTCTCGGCCGACGTGGCAATGGCCTGCTGGTAGCCAAACTGGTCCGCCGAGAGCGGCGTTTTGGCCAGCAGCTGGCTCATGCCCAGAATGGCGTTCATGGGCGTGCGAATCTCGTGGCTCATGTTGGCCAAAAAGGCCTCCTTGACCCGCGCCGACTCCTCGGCCGCCAGCTTGGCGTGGGTGAGGATTTGCTCGGCCTGCACCCGTTCCGTGATATCGAGGCCGTACCCCACGATAAGGTGGGGCGTGCCATCGGCGTGAAATACCGGGTGGAGGCAGCGCAGCAGGTGGCGCTCGCCGTCGGGGTGCGCAAAGCTCTCCTCAAACGTGATGAGCCGGCGCTCGCGCATGGTTTGCTCGAGGCGGGCGTGGCGCTCGGTACCCATCGCGCGCGGGCGGTTGGTGCGGGCAAAATACTCGAAGTTATCCTTGCCAATTACCCATTCGCGCACCTCCGGGTCTTTAATACCGCGCTCATTCACAAACAGATACCGGTACTGCGCGTCAAAAATGCCAATGTCGCAGGGTAGCTGGTTGAGCACCAGCTCGTAGAAAGCCTGCTGCTCGGCCA
>CAZZWL010000103.1:18673-19885 GCA_964657755.1 uncultured Rhodanobacter sp. | reverse complement strand
TGGCAATGGGGCCCAAAACGCCGATATACATGCAGGCTAAGGTGTTAACTACTTATTTTGGAGAAGGAGTGCCGGCCGGCAGCGGCCCCACCACCACGCGGGCCTGGGCTAGCTTCTGCCGCCACCGCGCCCACTCGCCGGCCTCGGTGGCCGGCGTAACGGGGTTGGGCAGGCTGGTGGTGCCCGTGCAGGTGGCGCAGGCGCCGGGGCTCAGGTCCTGGCGGTCGGGGTAGGGCTCGTGGCCGCCCCATTTCACGTAGCCAATGACGTTGCGCTCCGCCCGGTTATTGAAAAAAACGGTGGCCGGCTGCTTATAAAAATTGAACACGCCCAGCCCGGCAAAGCCCGCGCTGAAACGTTGGCCATCGGGGAGCAGGCCGCTGGTAATAAGGCGATTATCGTGGTAGTAAATGTCGTGGCCCGCCGCGATATTCATCCCCGCGTTGCCCGTGGCCACAAACTGGTTGTGGTCGGCCACGACGAAGGCCGTGGCGTTGGCGGCCGTTTTGGCGTCGCCGTCGCTGGTCATACCGGTGCCCGTAAAGGAGGCCGCCGTGGCGGGGAAGGGGTAGGCGCCGCGCACGAAGTTGTCGTGCACCCGCAGGGGGCTGCCCGCCGTACCCGACGAGTTGTAGAGGTTGATATTGTCCTCCACAAGGCTCTGGCCGGGCTCGTTGAGCACCTCATTATACGCGATTTCGATGCCCGGCAGGTGCTGCACCGTATTCAAAATCAAGAAGCTGCAATGGGTGCTGCCGCCGGCGTTGCGCCAGCGCCCGTCCACGTTGCGCGCCTGGTTGTAGCGCACCGTGAGGGTGTGCGCCGCATCGGCGGGGCTGCCCCAGCGGTTGACGACGATGCCGCTGGTCTGGGTAAGGATATTATGCTCGATGCTAAGGCGTTGCGGGCGGTAGGCATCCACGAAGCGGCCGGTGGCCTGGCTGTCGCGGGTGGGCACCAGGCCCTGGCCGCGGCAGTTGCGCACCGTCAGGTTGGCCCCTTCGGCCGCCTCAATCAGGTTGCCCGGCCCGGTGAGGGTGCAGCCGTCGAGCACCACCGGCTCGGCCGTGGCCACCCGCACGCAGGCCACCCCCGAGGCCGCGCTCTGGTAGCGGCCCGAGTAGGTGCCGCCCTTGGTGATGACCAGCACCGCCTCGCCGCTGGCGTGGTGGCTGGCGCGGCGGCCCGGACAATCGGGCCTGATGGACGTGG
>CAZZWL010000103.1:0-18642 GCA_964657755.1 uncultured Rhodanobacter sp. | reverse complement strand
CGCCAGCCACAGCCAGCCGGGGGGGTAGGAAAATACGCGCCTCATCTAGTGCAGAAAATAGCCCACCAGGCGGCGCGCGTAGCCGTTGAGCAGGAAGTAGGGCAGGTAGGGCTTGGGGCAGTTTTTGAGGGCGAAATGGGTGAAGTTCACCATGTTGCCCCCGCCCCGAATGCCGAACAAGTGCTGGAAATAGCCGCGCACGCTGCGGTGCTTGCGCGTCAGGGTCTGGCCGCTTTCCTCGGGGTAGGTGCTGAGCTGGGCGTCGTAGTTGCAATACACCGGAAAGCCCGCCCGGCGCGCCACGCTGGTGTAGTCGAAGTCGGCCATATAGTGCGGCAGGCGCTTTTCGTCAAAGAGCCCGATTTTATCAAGCACCGCCTTCGGAATGAGCAGCCCGCGCCCCGGCAGGTACGTGACGGCGTGCAGCCCCGTGCGCTGGCCGGCCGGCAGCTCCGCCAGCAAGTCGTAGCGGGTATTGGTCCGAAAATCCAGCCGCTCGCCGCCGTAGATGGCCGCGCCGGTGTCGGCGTCGAACTCCAGGGCGCCGAGCACGGCGGTGGGGTGCCGGGCGGCGGCGGCCAGCATCTGGGCCACGAAGTCGGGCGCCGCCAGCACATCGTTGTTCAGCGTCAGCACGCGGGTGGCGCCCAGGGCCAGCGCCCGCTCGATGCCCCGGTTCACGCCGGCCGTCCAGAACAGGCTGCCCGTGCCGGTCACCACCTCCACCTCGGGGTAGTCGCGGGCCAGCGCGGCGGCCGTTTCGTCGGTCGAGCCATCATCCACCACCACCACCCGAAAGTCCTGGGTGGTTTGCGCCCGCAACGATTCCAGGCACGCGCGGGTGTAGCGCCAGCGGTTGAAAACGGGAATAATGAGGTAGAGCATAGGGAAGGGTTGGCTTGATAAGGAGGGGGTAGGGGCTAGCGCGCGGCCACGGTGGCCGGCGCAGCCGCGGGTACCGGCGCCCGGCGGCCCGGCAGGCCAGCCACCAGCTGCTGCATGCGCTGGCCCCGGGCGGCCCAGGTCTGGGTGCTGGCAAAGGCGTAGCCGGCCCGGCCCATAGCCACGCGGCGGGCGGGGTCGTCGTAGCATTCTTCCACGGCGCGGGCCAGGGCGGCCAGCGTTTCTTCGGGGGTAGTCACGGGTGCTTTCCAAGCCGCCGCGGCCGGAATAAAGTCGCGCGCGCCCTGGTGGTTGAGGGTGATAATGGGCAGCCCCGCGCCCATCGCCTCCAGCAGCTGGGTGGCAAACGAGTCGCGCAGGCTGGCGAACATAAACACGTCGTGGGTCAAAAACGCCGCCCGTACCTCGGCCCAGGGCAGGCTGCCGCGCCACGTCACGCGGTCGGTCAGCCCGTGCTGCGCCAGCAGGCCGGGCAACTGCGGCCCCAGCACGCCATCGCCCACGATGGTGAGGTGAAACGGCACGCGCGGGCTCACCAGCGTCAGGGCTTCCAGCACCAGGGGCAGGGCCTTGCGCGTGACAAGGCCGCCCAGCCACAAAATGCGCAGCACCGGCGCGGCCGGGCGCGCCGGGAACTCGGCCGGCAGGAAGCCCGCCGGCAGGCCCGAATCCAGAAACATCTCCACGCGGCGCCCGCCCAGCGCCCGGATGGCGGTGGCCGTTTCGGTATTAGTGGCCAGCACCAAATCGGCGCGGCGCAGGCTCTGGCGCACGTTGGGGTCGCCGGTCACCAGCAGCTTGCCGATGAAGTTGCGCAGCGTCTCGGTCTTAAACCAGTCGGGCAGGAAGCGCCGGAAGGCGGGCGGCGCCTGCTGCCCGCCGCCCAGCGGCCCAATCACCAGCGGCCGGCCCAGCCGCCACAGCCAGGTGGCCATTTGCAGGCTGCCATACGAGGCGTGGTGCACCAGGTCGAAGCCACCGGGCGGGGCCAGCTGCCGCGCCGTACGCCACGCCAGGTATTGCCACGCCAAGTAGTGCGCATACACCCCAAACTGCCAGCGGTAGAGGTACTGCACCGCGGCCGGCACCTGCACGTACACCAGGCGCAGGCGCGCCCGGTCGGCGGGCGCCAGGTGCTGGGCGGCGTAGGCTTCGAGGTCAGCGCGGCCCACGGGGGTAGTGAGGCACCATACCTCGTGGCCCAGCTGCAGCCACTGCCACATCCAGTTGAAGCCAATGCCCTCTTCGCTGCCCTTGGTGGGGTTGCAGGCGTAGGACGAAACCAGCACGTTCATGAGGGCAGCAGGGCATCGGCCCGTTTGGAGATGGTGGGCTTGGGGTTTTGGGGGCTTTGCAGGCCGGCGGCCACGGGCTTTTGCCCAGCCAGCATGCGCCGTACAATTGCTTTTATCCGGCCTAGTAAAAACTCGTTGAAGCGGCGGTTGTCACGCCGCCGGTCCTGGGCCACGCGGGCCGGGTGGCGCAGCGGAAAGGCCAGGTCGCGGGCCGGCACGGCGCCCATCACGTCGGCGCTGTCGTGGGTATGGGTCGAGTCGTGGCCGAAGCCAATGTTGCCCACCAGGTTCACGGCGGGCACGATGTAGAGGCCGTGGTGCCGGGCAATGGTGTATTCCCACTGGTAGTCCCACACGTCGGGTGGCTGGGGCAGTGCCCGCACGCCGGCCATCTTGCCCAGGCGGTAGCGCTTTTCGAGCGGCCCGGTAAAGCTGTCGTTCAGCTCGCCCGACTTCGCTACCCCCTCAAAATCAGTGAGGTGGTAGTCATAGAGCTGCCAGGCGCGGCGCCAGGTGGCCCAGCCCCAGCTGTTGCGCTGCGTCGAGAAGTGGTACGACGGCTCATCCGCGGCCGGCGGCCGCTGCGCTTCCGAGCCAAAGTTGTTGCCCCCGATGTGCATCACCCGCGCCTCGTCGCGGTAGCGGGCCAGCAGCTCTGCGCAAAACGGAAAAAAGCTGGGTGCCGGCACGCAGTCATCTTCCAGAATAATACCCTCCGGCTCGTGCGCAAAAAACCAGTTCATGGCCGTCACCGGGGCCAGCCCGCAGTTCAGGTTAGTTTCCTGAAAGAGCGTGAACACCTCGCAGGGCCAGTCCACCTCCTGCACCACGGCGCGGGTTTCGGCGCAGCGCTGGGCGTCGGTGGGGTGGCCGGGGCGCGGGCCATCGGCGGCCACGTAGAGGCGGGTAGGCCGCGCCCGCCGAATGGTGTCGAACACGCGCCTTGTGGTGTCGGGGCGGCTAAAAATCAGCAGCAATACCGGCGTGGCTAGCGCGCCGGCCGACTGGTTAGCGGAAGAAAAGGCCATAAATTCACGGAGCTAAAAAGTCTGGATTCAGAAAGCGAGGCGGGAAAGAAGAGCGAGGTGATAGTAGGGTAGGGGCCGCACATACGATAACCAACCGAGGCTGGTGCTAAGCCGGTAGCAGCTCGGCGGGCGCCACTTCTTCGGTGGGTTCGGCGGCTAGCAAGGGGGGTAGGGGCACCGGCCGGGGCTCGCGCTCGGCCAGGGATGCCAGCAGCAGGCCCAGCAAGCCAAAGTGGTAGGTAGACCAGTCGTAGGAAGCCGAAAAAACCAGCAGGCAGCCAAAGTAGGCAATCAGCAGGGCCGTATCGGGCCGCATGGGGCCGGGCTGCCACAGCCGCTGCCCGATGCGGATAATGGGCACGAGCAGCACCATCAAAATCCCGATAATGCCGAAATAAAAGGCCCGGTCGAGGTAAAAATTGTGAAAGTGGTGGCCCGTGCGGTCGGCCCACATGGGCTGGTCGTTGCTGGGGTCGTAGAACTGCATGGGCACCTCAAAGCCCTCCAGCCGCCAGCCCGCGATGGGCCGCTCGTACACCAGCGGCAGGTACGACTCCAGCTGCTTGAGGCGCCAGCTGCCGGTGCCCTGCTTGTCGGCATTGGTCATGTCCTCCACGTTGGTTTGCAGGCGGCTCACCACCTCGGGGTTGTTGAGCGCGATGGCCGTGGTGCCCAGCGCGCCCACAATGCCGGGCACCACCACCAGCATCACCACTTTGGCCAGGGAAAACCGCACGCCCGGCGTGCGGCGCAGCAGCAGCAAATCGAGCGGAATGGCCACCACCGTGGCAATCCATACCGAGCGGTGCTGCAAGAACAAAATCAGCGGCAGGCAGAAGAAAAAGCCGCCCAGCGCCAGCAGCCCGCCGCGCGTGAGGTAGCGGTTGAGGCAGTACAGGGCCACCACCACGAACAGGTACGCCGCCCCCGAGCCAAAGCCCCGCTCGTTCTCGGCAAAGGCCGTGAGGCTGAGCGAGTCGCGGTGAAAGACCAGCATGTTGGCCATCAGCACAAATAGCAGCACGCTCACCAGCTGCCCCATCGAGGGCAGCCCAAAGCGCCGGTGAAACGCATAAATGCCGAACATGATGAGCAGCACGAAGAGCTTGCTGAATACGTGGGGGTAGGCCACCCAGGAACCCTGGTTGGCGTACGATTCCAGCATCAGCCCCCCAATGGCCACCAGCACCACCCACATCCAGACCTTAATCAACGGCTCCATGTAGCGCGCATACAGCACCAGCACCCCCGCCGAGGCCGCAAACAGGGCGTAGGTGTAGAGCTTGACGCCGTCCGGCTCCTGGTCAATCTGCGGCCCGTAAATAAATTCCCAGAACGCGCCGTTGGTGGCCAGCACGGCCAGCAGCGGCAGGATGAGGAGAAAGCGCAAGTTGATTTTCATAACCCAGAAAGTTCAGCGTAAAACCCAGAGCCCGGCCCCGCTACGCGGCCCCGGCCGCCGCCAGCCGGGGCCGGGGGGGTAGGGGCGCCACGCCGGCGGCGGGTGGCCCCACCACCCGCCGGTAAAAAGCCAGCGTATCGCGCAGCATCGCCACCCGGTCGAAGCGGGTGCGGGCGTAGGCAAACTGGCGCTGCTGCAAGTCGTGGCGGGCCGCGTTGTCGGCGAGCAGGTCGGCGAGCTGCGCGGCCACCGCCGCCGGCGTCGTCGAGTGGGGCAGCGACACTTCGGGGGTGGCGGCCAGCAGCTCGGGGCTACCCCCCGCCACCAGGGCCAGGGCCGGGCAGCCCGCCGCCATCGCCTCCACCAGGGCGTAGGGGCAGTTTTCGTGGGTGGCGGTGTGCACGTAGATGTCGGCCGAGTGCAGCAGCGGGGCCACCTGAGTGTGGTAGCCCAGCAGCACCACGTTGTCGGCCAGGCCCTGCCGGGCAATGAGGTCGCGCAGCATGGCCTCGTCTTCGCCATTGCCTACCAGGGCCACCAGCACGTTGGGGTGGCGCTGGCGCAGCTCGGCGGCCACGGCCACCAGGTAGCGCTGGTTTTTGCGGGCTTCGAGCTGGCCCACGTTCAGGATAATGGGCCGGCCCGGAAACCGCAGGCGCAGGTTGGTGCCCGCTGGCGCGGCCGCCGTGGCCGCCGCCGAGGGCGCGAAAGCCGCCAGGTCCACCCCGTTGTAAGCCACGGCCGAAACGGTATCGGCCGCCAGAAAGGGCTGGGCCAGCCGCAGCGCGTACTGCGAGGTGGACAGAAAAAACCGGATGCGGCGCAGCAAAAAGTTAAACCAGCCCATTTCAAAGCGCGCCGCCCAGCCGGTGGGGGGTAGGCTCAGCTGGTTGATGACTTCCTGGCCGGGGTGGTTGTGAAAGTGGCCCGTCACCACCACCGGCACGCGGTCGCGCAGGGCCAGGCGCGCCGCCCAGCCACTGATGGGGTCCTGGGCATTCACCACGTCGTAGGGCTGGCGCCGGTCAATAGCGCACACTATCTCGGCCACCTGGCCCAGGTTGATACCCACGCGCTGGCCCAGCTGGCCCGGCAGCAGCCCCAGCAGGCGCCGCCCCACCCCAATGGCGCGCCGCACCCAGGGGCGCAGGTTGGCCTGGGTCACCACCGTCACGCGGTGGCCTTCGGCGCGCAGCAGCTCGGCCATGCGCTCGTAGTGCACGCGCACCCCCGAGGCGGCCCCCGGCACTTGCAAAGAAATCAGCAGAATATTCATAGCACGAGCGGGTTATCCAGTGGGTCGAGCGAGGAGAAAGCGCCTGGTTGGCGTTCCAGAAAAGCGTGGTAGCGGGCCAGGTGCGGCTGGGCCGGGGCGGGTAGTGCCCGCAGGCCGCGCAGCCGGCCCAGCGCCTGGCGCAGCAGCGGCCGCAGCTCGGCCGACGGCCAGCGCAGCACCACCGCCAGCAAGGCCCCGGCGCCGGCCGCCATCAGGGCCAGCAGCAGCAGCAGGGCGGGCGGGTGCAGCGGGCGCAGCAGGGCGGCCACGGCCAGCAGGCCCAGGCCCACGGCGGCCGCGTTCAGCAGGCCCGGCCGGTAAATGCCCAGTAGCTGGGGGTAGGGAATGCCAATGTCGCGGTGCGTCACGCGCATGTAGAGCAGCGTGCGCACGAACTCGCCCGTGCCAATGCCCACCGCGATGCCAGCCAGGCCGTAGCCCTTTAGCGACCAGAATAAGCTCGCCAGCAAGACCGTGTAGGTCAGGTTGAGAATAATTTTCTGGCGTAGGTTGGCGCGGGCATCGGCCACCACGCCGGCCAGCAAGGTACTCATGGTGAGCGGGATAGAAAAACACAGCACCCGCAAAATCGGCACCGACGCCGCCCAGCGCGGGCCCAGCAGCACCGCCACCAGCTCGGGGGCGGCCACGGCCACGCCGGCGCACACCGGCAGCACTACGGTGGCAATGAGCGTGCTGCCCGTGAGGTACAGCGTCCGCACCCGCGGCAGGTCGTCCTGAATCTTGCTGAAGGCCGGAAACGCCACCCGCGCCAGGCTGTTGGTCAAGAAATACATGGGCAGGTACAGCAGCATGTAGGCCCGGTTGTAAATGCCCAGCAGCACCGAGCCCAGCAGCCGCCCAATGAGCAGCGTGTCGAGGTTGCCATTCACAAACTCCAGAAAGCCCACCACCGACACCCGCCCGCCGTAGCCCAGCAGCCGGGCGTAGGGCGCCCGCTGGAAGATGAAGCGCAGCGAGTGCCGCGCCACCCCGTAGCTGAGCACGGCCGCGAAAAGCTGCTGCGCCAGGCTGGCCACCACCAAGCTCCACACCCCGGCGCCCAGCAGGCCCAGCGTCACGCCTACCCCCCCGTAGCCCAGGATGTAGGCCGTCACCTCCACTTTGGCAATGGCTTCGAAACGCATTTCGCGGCGCAGCATACTGGTGGCCGTGGCCCCCAGCCCCACCAGGATGAACCCCAGCGCCTGCACCCGCACCAGGGGTACCACGGCGTCGTTTTTCAGAAAAAACACGGCCAGCGGCGCCGCCAGCCAGGCCAGGCCCGCCACCGCCAGGCCCAGGCCCAGCGAGGCCGTGAAAGTGGCGCGCACGTCGTCGTCGTCGATGGCCAGGCGCTGCACCAGGGCGTGGCCCAGGCCCATCTCGGCAAAGTAGCTGCCGAAGCGCAGCACTACCCCCGCCATCGCCACCAGGCCGAAGGCGGCGGGGTCGAGCAGGCGGGCCATCACGGCGGTGTAGCCAATCTGGAGCACCGCCGTCAGCACCGTGGCCGCCGTCGTCCACTGCACGCCGCGCACGGCGGTCGAAGTAAGATTTTGGGTGGTTACTGCCATGTTAGGTTGAGTTGATAGCGCCTCTTGTCATCGCCGCGGCCTCGCTTCACGCGCATTCGGCTCGCCCTGGTAGCGCCGGACGTTTACACGCCGTACTTATAAGCGTTGGCCTTGTGGCGATACTCGTAGGTGCTGCCAAAGTGCACGTCGTTGATAACCATGTAGAGCTGCTTCACCTTGTGGTCGCGGTGCATCTCAGTTATCTGGCCCACCAGGGCGCGGTCGGTGTAGTTCTGGCGCACCACGTAAATCTTGGCGTCCAGGTATTGCAGCAGCACCAGGAACTCCGACACGTAGCCCAGCGGCGGAATATCCACCAGCAGGTAGTCGTATTCCTCGCGCAGCTGGTGCATCAGTTCGGCTAGCTTGGGGCTCTCGATGAGGCGGGTCGGGTTCTGGGGTAGGGGGCCGCAGCACAGCACGTCGAGGCCCGTAATGCTGGTGCCGTTGCGCGCCTCATCCAGCGTGCTTTCGCCGGCCAGGTAGGTGCTCAGGCCGTGGCGGGCGCGCGGGTCGATGCCAAAGTAGCCGGCCAGGGTAGGGCGGCGCATGTCGCACTCCAGCACGGCCACGCGGCGGCCGCTCTGGGCCAGCTCGGCGGCCAGGTTCACGGTGCAAAAGCTTTTGCCTTCGCCGGGCACCGACGACGTGACGCCAATCACGCGCTTGTCGAGGCCGGCGGCCAGGTACTGCATGTTCACCCGCACTGACCGAAACGCCTCCGCGATGGGGCTGCGCGGGTCGTGCAGCATGGTCTGCTTGTCTTCCACCGTGCCGTGCGGAATCACGCCCAGCAGCGGAATGTTGGTGAGGCGGGCCAGGTCTTCCTTGCTCTGCACCCGGCGGTTGGTCTTGTCCTGCATCAGCACCAGGCCGGCGGGTAGCAGCAGGCCGGCCAGCACGGCCAGCAGCGCTATCAGCAGCGGCTTGGGGGCCGAGGGGCCCGTGCCATTCTGCTTGGCGGGGTCCACTATCTTCTTGTCGGTCACGTTGGTAGCCAGCGCGATGGCCGCCTCGTTGCGCTTTTCTACCAGAAAGCTGTAGTTCTTCTCGTTGAAGTTGCTGGTGTTCTGCAAGTTGTTCATCTGGCGCTCGGTTTCGGGCATCTTGGTCAGCTGGCCGCGCACGCTGCCGAGCTGCTGGTCCACGTCGTTCAGGGCGCTGCCCGAGCTGTTGACCAGGCCGGTCAGGGTCTGAATGAGCAGCTCTTTGGTGGTGCTGATTTTCTCGTCCAGCACCACCACCAGCGGGTTGATTTCGGTGCCGTTCACAATCAGCGAAGCCCGCTGGCCATTCAAATCCGACAGCTGCTGAATGAGGCCCGTGGTGGCCGGGTCATCAATGCCGGCGCTGCTCAGGGCCGCCACCTGGTTGGGGCCGCGGTGGGCCTTCAGGTAGCTGAGCATGTTCTGGTAGTAGCGGCGGTTGGTAGCCAGGCGGTTGCGGTTGGTATTCAGCTCAGTTTGCTGCTGAATCCCTACCCCCGACTGCGCGCCCGCATCCACCACGCTGTTGGCCGAGCGAAACGAGCTGAGGCTCTGCGCGGCCTTCGACTTCGAGTCGGCCAGCTTGTTGATTTCGTTGTCCAGAAATGCCACCGTCTTGCCGCCAATCTGGTTTTTCTGGGTCAGGTCGTCCTGCACGTAGGTGTTCATCAGCGTGTTCAGGAACTGCGTTTCCTTAGCGGGCACCGTGCCCTGCACGCTCAGCTCCAGAATGCGCGACTCGTGGTCGGTGGGCTTCACCTTGAGGCGGCTCTGGTAGTCGCCCGTCAGGCTGCTCAAGTCATTGAGCTTGAAGAAGTACCGGCCCCCGGCCTCGCCGCCCAGCTGGTCGGGCTCGGGCCGCAGCACCACCGTCAGCAGCGGGCTGCGCAGGGTGTCGCCGGCCGCCACGGTCTGGTCAAACTTCACGCCCAGCACCTCGCGCACCAGGTCGCCGGTGGCCAGCTGGCGCAGCTCGCCGCGCTTGGCCTCGGCCTGAATGCGAAACTTGCCCCCCGCCAGCACCTCCACGTAGATGGGCACGCCCGTGAGCTGCGGCCGGCCCGGCACGGCCACCACCCAAAAGGGCATGTCGCCGGCCGCCCGCTCGCGCACCTGCAAGGGCCGCACCAGGTTCAGCCACGAGCTGGGCTCGGCGTAGTAGCTCACCGTGAAGGGCAGCTGGGCCAGCGTGCGCCGCAGCATGCCCGACGACGTGAGCAGGCCCACCTCGTCTTCCAGCTTGAGGCCTTTGGGTTTGCTGTCAAGTAGTTGCAAGAGCTCCTGGGCTTGCTTCGAGCCCGTCGACTGGTCGCCGATGAGCAGCGTCGATTGAAAATCGTACACCGGCGCTTTCACTTGCAGATATACCCAGGCCAGGGCGCCGGCCAGCAGCAGCGAGCCCACGAAGAGCGGCCAGCGCCGCTGAAGCTTAAAGAAAAGCTCGTGCAGGTCTAGTTCGGCCGCAAAGGGCGCAGGGCGAGTTTCCATAGCAGAAAGGGAAGAGTTAGAAGAACGTCGCGAAGGCTATTCGCAGGCTTAATTTACCGGGTTAAATAACTGATAAGTAGCACAATGGCCGAAATGCCCGCGAACACGATGCCCAGGTTATTGGCATTGCCGCGCGCGGTGCGCGCCTGCTGGGGCTCCACGTACAGCGCGTCGTTGGGCAGCAGGTAGTAGTAGGGCGATTTGAGCAGGTTGGGGTCCGTGAGGTCCAGCAGCACCACCTCCGAGCCCTTCGGGGTTTGCCGGATGAGCTTCACGTTCTGGCGGTTGCCAAATTCCGTGAGGTCGCCGGCCAGGCCCAGGCCCTCCAGCACGGTAGCCTGCGGGTTGTAGATGAAGTAGCGGCCCGGCTGGCGTACCTCGCCCAGCACCGTCACCTTAAAGCTCAGCAGCTTCACCAGCACGTTGGCGTCGCGCACGTAGGCGGCCACCTTCTGGCGCACCAGGGTTTGGGCCTGCTCCACGCTCAGGCCCTGCACCTTCAGCTGGCCAATGGTGGGTAGGGTAATGCTGCCCGTGTCATCCACCGAGTAGCCGGTCAGGTATAGCACGCCGGGGTCGCCGGTGGCGATGGTCTGCGGGCCCTGGATATTAAAAATGTCGCTCAGCGCCGGCTGCACGCTCTGCACCTTAATACTCAGCACGTCGCCGGCCTGAAGTAAATAGACGGGCCGGGCGTTTTCCACCGCCGTGGGCGAAGTCGTGGAGTAGCGGCCGCCTTGCAGGTAGGGCAGCTTGTGCTGCGTCACGCAGCTTCCCAGCCCTAGTACTAGCCAGCCCAGGGCCAATAAGCGCAATCGAAAAGATGAAATCATAGGGTTAAAAGTTGGGGTAGGCCAGGGAGGTAGGGGCGGCAGGGCAATTATTTATCGATAAAATTATACTATTGGTTTGCGAAAACAGTAAAAAATTTAATTTTAAAACCGAATCAGGCTATTTTTAGTAGATTACGCCGGGTAGTACGCAGGTACGCCCTGGGATTACTGCGGCAGCCAGCACCTGGCTCAACATCGCCTCGGTGAGCATAAATTTAGCAGGTAAGCGCGGGGTAGTGAGCTTCCCTCGCGGGGCTTGGCCAACAGCTAATTTCTTCACCCTAGCGGCCGCTAATTAACTGATGATTAGTTGAATTTTCCCAAAGATGAAGTTAATTTCATAATTTGCCTACCCCTTCCCACCAGGCCCAAGCTGGCGAAAACCCCCTATGAGAACCGCGCTACCCTTCCTTTTTTTGCTGGCGGCCACTAGCTGCAACCAGGCTCCGGCCTCCCACCCAGGTGCTACCCCCCCCGGCTCGGCCAACAACGCTGCCCCGACCGACTCGTTGCAGCGGGCTGTGGTGACGTACATGCACGCCAACAGCGCCGACTTTCCGGGCTACGAGCCGGTGGGCTGGGGCAAGCCCGCCACTTATACCCGCCAGCGTGAGGCGGCCATTAAGGGGGTAGTGGCGATGAAGGCGTTTGACGACGCGCTGGTGCCGCGCAACCAGGCCCTGGCCAACTACAAGGCCTCGCTGGCCCGCCACGACCCGCCCGCCCGCACCAAGGTCATTGAAGGAGTATACGGCAAGGCCAACAAGCACAACGACTCGCTGCTGGTCATTGCCAACAGCTTTATTGGCGTAACTGACACTACCCACCTGGGCACCGAGCTGGTGCACCGCTACCGCTTCAAAAACAAGGCGGGCGCGGCGGTGCTCGACAGCGCCACGTTCGTGATATATCCCGGCGGGAAGGTTGAGCAGTTGTAGAAGAGTTTGAGTACCAAGGCGCTCAGTTTGTCGTCGGCCGCCGGGCCATTCGGGCGGCCTTTCCAGCCAACTGATTTTTGCTGCCGCCCGGTTTTGTGCGGCCGCGCCAATCAGGCGAGCCGCCGTGCGTTGTATATTGCGTAGTAACAAAACAATAAAAAGTAGCATTTCTCATCTTTCGCCCGCTTCTGCCATGATTACGCTAAAAAATATGCCGGCCGAAATCCAACAGTTCGCCCAGGACCATAAGCTACTGCAAGCCAATATCCTGGCCGATGAGGCGCCGGCCGCCGCGCACGCGGCCCTGGCGCGGGTGAGCGACGTGGTGCTGAGCGCCTTTGCCGAAGCCGCTGGCCAGCCCAGCGGCCGCGAGGTGGTGTGGAACCTGGCCCGCGAAGCCGGCACCGCCCAGGACTCGGGCCAGCAGGGTGCCGACCTGGTGCGCAGCGTGCTCGACGACCGCTACCACGGCACCTTGCACGGCGTGGTGAAAGAAACCCAGGTGCAAACCGCCACCGTGGGCCGCCTGCTGGAGGTAGGGGCCGCGGCAGCCCTGGCCATTATGGGCCGCCTGGTAGCCGAAAACGGCGGGTCGGCCCAGGACCTGGGCCAGTGGCTACGGCCCCACCAGGTAGCGGGCGCGGCGGCCCCGGCCGCCGGGGCTGCCGCGCCCGCGCGGCCCGCCCCCGTGAGCCAGGGTGGCGCGGCGGGGTGGCTGGCCACGCGCTCCAACGCCCTGCTGCTGGCCGTGAGCTTTATCGCGATAGCTGAGCTGGGCTACATCGTGGGCACGCACAAAAGCGGCCCCGAGGTGGCAGCCGATGCCAGCGCCGCGGCGCCCACCCCCACCGATGGGCCGGCCGCTACCCCCCCCGCCGGCGGCCAGTACGCGGCCCTGCCCGTGGTGAACCGCACGCCCACCGCTGCCGAAATCGGGCGGGGTAGGGCGTCGGTGCCCGTGGTGCTGAAGCTCAAAAATGGCCTGCGGCAGGTCATCGGGGCGGCGTCTACCGAGAGCAAGCTCTACCAGTTTCTGATTGACCCCGCCAAGGAGGTGGACCTTATAGACCCCACCCGCGACTGGATTGGCTTCGACCGCATCTACTTCGAGTCGAGCAAGGCGGTGCTCACCAACGAGTCGCTGTGGCAGCTCTCCAACGTGGCCAGCATCCTGAAGCGCTTCCCGGCGGCCGCCATCAAAATCGGGGGCTACACCGATAGCTCGGGCAACCCGCTCAACAACCTGCGCCTGAGTCGCGAGCGCGCCACCGCCACCAAAGACGCCCTCGTGAGCATGGGCGTGCCGGCCGAGCGCCTCACGGCCGTCGGCTTCGGGGCGCTCGACAACATCGCCACCAACGACACCGAAGAAGGCCGCTCCGTCAACCGCCGCGTCAGTATGCAGGTCACGCGGAAGTAAAAGGGGGGGGTAGGACGGGAAATGGCCGGCGCCGCGATTTTTCGCCCCATCGCCGCCCCCGCCCGACCTTTGCGGGTATGAAGCATTGGCTCGTTAAATCTGAACCCGAGGCGTATGCCTGGGAAGAATTTGTGCGCGATGGCGGCACCGACTGGACCGGCGTGCGCAACTACCAGGCCCGCAACAACCTGCAAGCCATGCGGCCCGGCGACCTGGCCCTCTTTTACCACAGCGTGAGCGAAAAAGCGGTGGTGGGCGTGGCCCTGGTGCACGCCCCCGCCGCCCCCGATGCCACCGCCGAAGCCGGCGGCCCCTGGGTGGCCGTGCACCTGCGGCCCCACGCGCCGCTGGCCCGCCCCGTGCCGCTGGCCGCCCTCAAGGCCGAGCCCCGGCTGGCCCAGCTAAGCTTGCTGCGCCAGTCGCGCCTGTCGGTCACGCCCGTGCGCCCCGAGGAGTTTGACCTCATACTGGCCCTGAGCGAGGGGTAGGAAACGCGTCGGCCAACCGGCTAAACAGCAGCGCGGGCGGCCGGGGGGCGGCTGGCCGGGGGTAGGGGCACGGGAGATGAAAAAAGACGGGTTGCTAAACCCGGCAACGTGGTTATCTTCGTGAGAGCCCGGCCAACTATTCGTGCCGGCGCCGCGTTGCGAAGTTCGCTATGAAACACTTCTTCGCTTTTTTATTGGGGTGGCTGCCGCTGGTTGGGCTGGCGCAGCGCCCTACCCCCCCGCCTCCGCCCGATGCCCCCGTGCAGGTGGCCCGCGCCGAGCTGCTGCTCGACCCCGCCAACGACGACGTGCAGGTGCAGTCGCTGCCCGCCGACACGGCCGTGGTGCTCTTCATCCGGCACCAGCCGCCGGGCACGCGCAAGCCGCGCTACGTGTTTCAGCACTACGGGGCCAACCTGCACCTGCGCCACGAGGTGACCGTGGAGATTGCGCCCGAGTTTGAGATGAAGCGCGTGTGCGCCGAGCCGGGCGTAGTGTATGCGCTGCTGAGCGCCCCCGAAACGCCGGGCCGCCTGCTGGCCGTGGCCTACGACGTGCGCGGCGGCCAGGTGCGCCTCCAGCAGTTCGATACCAAGCTGTGCCGCGACGTGGTGGCCCTCAAGGCGATGGACGGCCGCCTGCTGGTGAACGTGACCCTCTCGGACCAGCAGCACCAGACCGTGCTGCTGCTCAACGTGGCCGATGGGCAGTTTCAGTTCCTGCCCGCCCTCTACGAGCCGCTCAACACGGAGCTGACCAGCGTGGCCGACCGCCCGGCCAACCGCGCCGAGTTTGTGCTCAGCCAAAGCAACGGCCGCAAGCAGCGCCTGCTGCTCAAGCGCCTCTCGGCCAGCCGCGGCGAGCTGCTCAACTCCGAGCTGGTGCAAACCGAGAGCGAGCGCAGCCTGCTCACGGCCCAGCTCAGCTCGCCCGAAGACACCACCACCCGCCTGCTGGCCGGCACCTACGGCCTGCGCGACATGCGCTACGCCCAGGGCCTGTTCGCTACCGACCTCACCACCCGCCCCGACAACCCGGCCAGCGCCCGGCCCGCGCTGCGCTTCTACGATTTCAAGCGCTTCCGGCACTTTTTCGACTACCTCAACCCCACCCGCCAGGCCCGCCTGCACGACCGCGCCGCCCGCCGCGAGGCTCGCGCCGCCAGCCCCCAGCGTTGGCACTACCACCTGCTGCTGCACGAGCTGCTGCGCCAGCCCGACGGCGGCTACACGCTGGTGGCCGAGGTCTACACGCCGCAGTACAGCTACTCCAGCTACGGCGGCCCCCTGATGATGAATCCCTACCCCCTCACGGGGCGCTATAGTGGCCTGGGCCCCGGCTACGGCGGCTACGGCTCCAACCGCACTTTCGTGGGCTTTCATACCACGCACGTGCTGGTGTGCGGCTTCGATAAGCGGGGTAATCTGCTCTGGGATAACAACTTCGTGGTGGGCCCCGGCGTGGTGCGCTCCGAGCTGGAAGAAGCCGTGCAGCCCCTGCAGCTGGCCGATGGCCGCCTGCTCCTGGCCTACCTGCTCGATAATGAGCTGCACTACAAGCGCATCAGCCAAAGCGACCCCAGCCCCAACGATACCAAGGTGGACCTGCTTACCTCGGCCGCCGAGGTACCCGATAAGGTGCTCGACGTGCGCCAGCCCGACCTGCTGCCCTGGGCCAACAACCAGTACGTGGCCAGCGGCTTCCAGCGCCTGCGGCCCGGCCGGGGCGAAGAGCGCCAGGTATTCTTCCTGCAAGTGCTGAAATTCTGAGGCCCGCCGGCCGACCTTTGCGGGCGCGGGCCCGTCGGGGCCGCCGTCTGCTCATGGTGCTCCCCCTTCCCAAAATCCCCGTGGCGGGCCTGCTGGCCAGCCACACCGGCCACCCCCACGAAGCGGGCCTCGACGAGGCCGGGCGCGGCTGCCTGGCCGGGCCCGTCTTCGCGGCGGCCGTCATCCTACCCCCCGATTTCAGCCCGCCGTTCCTCCACGACTCCAAGCAGCTCACCGCGCGGCGCCGCGAAGCGTTGCGCGCCACCATCTGCGCCGAGGCCGTGGCCTGGGCCGTGGGCGAGGCCACCGTGGCCGAGATTGAGGCGCTTAATATTGCCCAGGCCAGCTACCTGGCCATGCACCGGGCGGTGGCCGCGCTGGGCGTGCCCGCCGCGCACCTGCTCGTCGATGGCAACCGGTTTCGGCCCTACCCCAACCTGGCGCACACCTGCGCCGTGGGGGGCGACGGCCGGTTTCGGCACATCGCGGCGGCCTCCATCCTGGCCAAAACCTTCCGCGATGAGCATATGGCCGCCCTGGCCGCCGAGTTTCCGGCCTACGGCTGGGCGCAGAACGCGGGCTACCCCACGGCCGCGCACCGCGCGGCCCTGCGGGCGCACGGCCCTACCCCCCACCACCGGCTGAGCTTCCGGCTTTTATGATTCAATTATCAGTCATCAGTCGTTCAAGCACCAGTTGCGCTGATTGAACAACTGATAATTGATAACTGATGATTGTTAACTGTTTTTCAGTTTCAGCAAATCGAGGAAGAGGCTGAATCCATCGACGGTGCCACCGCCCTCGCCGCCAAACGAGTCGAAGGTGAGGGGCTTGATGATGTAGCCGCTCACCCCCAGCGCGCTGGCTCCCGAGCGGTCCACATCGAGGTCGGAAGTGGTCATAATGAACACGTTGAGGTCACTGAACTCAGGGTCGGCGCGCAGAATTTTGAGCAGCTCCAGGCCATTGAGGCGGGGCATGTTCAGGTCGAGCATCACCAGGCTGGGGCGGGCCATTTTGGTTTCGCCGTTTTCGCCGCGCAGCATATTCAGGGCTTCGCGGCCATTGCGGGCGTGTACCAGCGGCACGGCGATATTTTGCTTGCGGAGTTCCCGCTGCACGTTCATGACGTCCATCTGGTCGTCTTCTACGAGTAGAATGCAGGGGGTAGCAGGCGATGAAAGGGGGGACATGGGGTAAGAGGTGAGACGAACCGGCGCCAAAATAGGCTGGGCTACACTAACGCAGACGTAGTTGGAAAGGATACGCCGGGCTTACTTGGCCACCGCAGCCAGCTGCGCCACCGGCACGGCCTGCGCGCTGGCCGAGGCGGCCCTGGCCGCCGGCTTCTTGGGCCAGGTGAAAAAGAAGGTAGAACCTTGTCCCTCAGCCGATTCAACCCAAATACGGCCGCCCTGGCGCTCCACTATTTTCTTCACGATGGCCAGCCCTACCCCCGTGCTTTCGAGCGCATCGCGCTCCACAAGGGTCTGAAAAATGATGAAGATACGTTCATGATACTCCGGCGCGATGCCGGGGCCGTCGTCTTGCACCGAGAAGCGGTAAAAGGTATCGCTCAGGTCTTCGCAGCCGATGCGGATAATACCCTGGTCGGGGTGGTCGTGGTACTTTATCGCGTTGGAAATCAGGTTACTGAATACCTGTTGGAGCTGCGTGCGGTTGGTGGGCAGGGTCGGCAGGAAGAAGGGCAGCTCCAGCTGCATGCCGGGGGGTAGGCCAAGGGTATCGGTGATTTCGCGCAGCAGCTGCCGCACGAACACGGCCTCGTCGGCCTCGGCCACCCGGCCCACCCGCGCCAGGGCCAGAATGCCGGTAATGAGGTTTTCCATGCGGTGCACGCGCTGCCGCATCAGGGCCAGAAACTCGCGGATGTGGGGCGGCAGCGAGTCCTTGCCCATGTCTTCCTCAATCCAGCGCGAGGCGCTCTCGATGCCCCGCAGCGGCGCCTTCAGGTCGTGCGACACCACGTAGGCAAACTGGTCCAGCTCCTGGTTGCGGCCCTCCAGCTGGCTGATATTCTGGTCGATGGTGCGCGCCATTGTGTTAAGCGTGGCGGTTAGCTCGCTCACCTCGTCGTGCTCGTGGTCCACGAGCTGCGACTTGTAGTCGCCCTCGGCCAGGCGGCGGGCCAGCAGTATCATGCCGCGCAAGCGGCGGGCCAGCAGCCGCACGATGTACACCGCCCACAGCAGCCCAAATACCAGGGCCAGCCCCGTTATCAGCCCCGACAGCTTTTGGGCGTGCGAGATGCTGTCGGCCAAGCGCTGGCGCTGCAGCTGGCGGTTGCGGTTTTCCGTCGCGTCAAAGTTGGCCATCTGAAAGCGGATGGCATCCATTATCTGCTTGCCCGACATGCCGGAGGCCAGCTGCGCGTGGGGCATGCCGGTGAGCCCCTCCTGGCTGGGGTCGCGCTGGTGCACGGCCCGCTTCTCGCTCACCATCAGGTGCGTATAAGCTGCCCACTGCTGAAACAGGTGCTGCGTGGTATCGAGGCGCTGGCGCTGCGCGGGCTCATCGGCCAGCTCCTCGCGCAGGGTAGCGAAGCGGTGCAGCAAGTCGCGCTCGCCGAAATAGTAGGGCTCCAGCATCTGCTCATTGCCCAGCAGCAGGTAGCCCCGAAAGCCGGTTTCCATGTCGATAACGCTGCGCAGCAGCGTGGTGCCATCGGCCGAGGTGCGCTGCGAGGCTTCCACGCGCTGCGAGTTGCGCAGCACCTGGCCGGCCAGGCGGTAGTTCAGGATTACGACGGCGGCAAACAAGCCCAGCAGCAGTAAGAAGCCGGCAAAGATTTTCGTGGTAAGGTTAATTTTCATGACGGCCAGCCGCGTTCTCAGGCTCCGGCAGTACGCAGTTTGGCCTCCATAGTTTGGAGCAGCTCCAGCAGCTGGTCAGCCAGCACCTGCACCTGGCCAAAGCCCGCCAGCGCCTCCTCGCGGCGCCCGGCTAGGTGCAGGTCCATGAGCCGGTTGGCCTGCTGGTGAATGAGGCGGTGCCGCTGGTCGAGCTCGCGCACCTCGGGCAGGTGGCGGTAGGCTCCCTGGCCGCGCTCGGCTATCCACTGCCCCAGGCTGCACTGGTCGGGGTCGCGCAGGGGGCCTTCCTCGTTGCCATTGCCGTGCAAAAAGGACCGCAGCCGGGCTTTGAAAGAGAAGTGCTTGACGATGGCGGACTCAAAGTCCTGCTTAATGGCTTCGGGGGTCATGGGGCAAAGGTAGGGG
>CAZZWL010000102.1:0-20199 GCA_964657755.1 uncultured Rhodanobacter sp. | reverse complement strand
ACTCCGGAAGCAGTCGGGCCTTTTTGCGGGGGGTAGGGTCCTCAGATGGTCATAATCTCAGACTCCTTCTTGGTGAAAAGCTTGTCGACCTCGGCAATGTGCACGTCGGTATACTTCTGCACCTTGGCTTCGGCATCTTTCACGGCATCTTCGGGGGCACCGTCTTTTTGCAGCTTGCGCAGCGCCTCGTTCACATCCTTGCGGATGCCGCGCACGCGCACCTTGCCGCTTTCGGCCTCGTTTTTAGCCTGCTTCACGAGGTCGCGGCGGCGCTCCTCCGTCATGGGCGGAATGTTGAGGCGCACCCCGTCGGCATCGGCGATGGGGTTTAAGCCCAGGTCACTATTCTTGATGGCCTTCGCTACCTCGCTCACCATATTTTTCTCCCAGGGTTTGATGAGCAGCGAGCGCGGGTCGGGCGCCGAGATGTTGGCAATCTGCGCCACGGGGGTAGGCGTGCCGTAATAGTCCACGCGCAAGCCATCGAGCATAGCCGGCGAAGCTTTGCCGGCCCGAATCCGGCCCATTTCTACGCCCACGTGGGCAATGGCCTTGCCCATCGATTCCTCCGCGTCGCTGAGGTAAAATTGAATTTCTTCGTCCACTTGAAAAAAGGTAAGGGGTAAAAGTTAGGAGTTAGGAGCACCGGTTGGCAGCTGTAAAATTCAGTGCGAAATAGCAGTAGCTCCTAACTCTGGCCGCAATTAGGCTTGTTCCGGCTGGTTGCCCACCAGCGGCTGCAGGCCACTGTGCTTGGCATCGAGCAGGGGGGTAGGGGCGCCCATGCGGATGGGTTGGCCGGGCCCGCCCATCGTCACGAGTGTGCCGAGGCTTTCGCCGGCAATCAGCCGCTCCAGGTTGCCGGGCGTATTCATATCGAAAACGATGATGGGCAGATTATTCTCCTTGCACAGCGTGAAGGCCGTCATATCCATCACATTCAGGTTTTTAGCCATTACCTCTTCAAACGTGATTTCGGCGTAGCGGGTAGCCGTCGGGTCTTTCTCCGGGTCGGCGGTGTAGATGCCATTCACGCGCGTACCCTTCAGCACTACGTCAGCCTCAATCTCGATGGCGCGCAGCGAGGCGGCTGAGTCGGTGGTGAAATACGGCGAGCCAATGCCGGCGCCAAAAATCACGACGCGGCCTTTCTCCAGGTGGCGCACCGCCCGGCGGCGGATATACGGCTCGCACACCCGCTGAATAGTGAGGCCCGAGAGCAGGCGGGTGGGTACTTCCATCTTTTCGAGGGCGCTTTGCAGGGCCATCGAGTTGATGACCGTGGCAAGCATGCCCATGTAGTCGCCCTGCACGCGGTCGAGGCCAAACTGCTCGGCCTGCACCCCGCGAAAAATATTGCCGCCGCCAATAACCACGGCCACCTGAATGCCCTGCGCGGCCACGGCCTTGATTTCGGTGGCGTACTGCATCAGGCGTTCAGCGTCAATGCCGTACTGCTGCTGGCCCATCAGGGCTTCGCCGCTGAGTTTGAGAAGTATTCGCTGGTAGGTCAAAATAGGAGCTAAGAAAAAATGAGTGGGGTAGGAGAGAAGCTAGGCGAACTGCACGAGCACCTGCCCCTTGGTAACGTTGGCGCGCAGGTCCACTTTCAAGCTGCTGATAACGCAGTCGGTGGGCGCTTTTAAAATATTTTCCATCTTCATCGCCTCCAGCACCAGCAGCGGGTCGCCCTTCTGCACGGCCTGGCCGGGCTGCACCCGGATGTCGATAATGAGGCCGGGCATGGGGGCCTTCAACTCATTGACTTTAGTCGCGTTGGCGGTGCTGAGCCCCAGGCGGTCGAGCAGTTGGTCGAACCGGTCCTTGGCCTGCAACTCGATGCGCTGACCGTTGATTTTCAACGCGAAGGTTTTGGTCGCGTAGTCAGCGGTCAGTACCTCGGCCGAGTAGGAGCGCCCGCCGTGCAGCACATGGAAGCGCCCATCGCCAAGGGGCACAATGTCCCAGGCAAACGGTTCGTTATTGAGCGTGACGGAGTTGATGGCCCGAAAGTCCACCTCCCAGCTGTGCGCTGGGTCAAGGCTAATATGCAGCATACGGATGCCGGCCCTGCTGGCCGAAGCGGGGTTAAAGGTAAGGTGAATCTTAATTTCGTCGGAACTTGCCAGCCCTACCCGCAGTCTGCCCCTCGCATGCGATACTTTTTTTTTAGCAGCTTTATTTTTTGTGCGCTCACGGTGCTACCCGCCCTGAGCCAGCCAGCCAGTGGCCAGGGCAAGGCATCACGGAAGAAGTCGACCGAAACTGCGGCGGTACCAGTGCCGGCGCCGGCGCCGCCTTCGGGTATCACGGTTCCTTCGTGGCTGCCCGCGGCTGCCCCCGTGCACCCGGCTGCCCCGCAGATAACTGATATAGTTGATACCAAGCTCGATGTGCGGTTTGATTATGCGCACCAGTACTTGTTGGGCACGGCGGTTCTCACGCTGCACCCACACTTCTTTCCGCAGAGTATGGTCGTACTCGATGCGCGTGGCTTCGATGTCAAGAGCGTGCAGCTCCTAGGGGCCAAGACACCCAAAACGCTGAACTACAAGTACGACGGCCGGCAACTGACCATCACGCTCGACCACGCCTACCCCCGCGAGCAAACCTATCAGGTTCGCATCGGCTACGTAGCCAAGCCCAATGAGCTGCCAACGGGGGGTAGCGAGGCCATTACGTCTGACAAGGGGCTCTATTTCATCAATCCCCTGGGCAAAGAGGCCGGCAAGCCCCGCCAAATCTGGACGCAGGGAGAGACGCAGAGTAGTTCCTGCTGGTTTCCGACCATCGACCACCCTAACCAGCGCATGACGCAGGAAATCACCCTAACGGTGGAGGACCAGTTCAAAACGCTATCGAATGGCTTGCTGGTAGCCTCGAAGAAGAATGCCGATGGCTCGCGCACGGATACCTGGCGCCAGAGCCTTCCGGCCGCGCCCTACCTCACCATGCTGGCGGTAGGCGACTTTGCCGTAGTGTCCGATACCTGGCACGGCAAAGCGGTGGACTACTACGTGGAGCCCAAGTACAAAAGCACGGCAAAAGCCGTCTTTGGCCACACGCCCGAGATGATGGAGTTTTACTCCAAAAAGCTGGGGGTAGAGTTTCCGTGGGAGAAATACGCCCAAGTGGCCGTGCGCGACTACGTGAGCGGTGCAATGGAAAATACTACGGCTACCGTGCACGGCGCCGCCATTCAGGCTACCCCCCGCGAACTGCTCGACGCGAACTACGAAACGTCGGAGTCGATTATCGCTCACGAGTTGTTCCACCACTGGTTTGGCGACTACGTCACCTGTGAGTCGTGGAGCAATCTGCCGCTCAACGAGAGTTTTGCCAATTACTCGCAGTACCTCTGGGCGGAGCATAAGTATGGCGCTGATGCGGCCGCGCTGGTGCAGCAGCAAGATTTAGCCCACTACCTAGAAGAAGCCGATTCGAAGCGCGAACCGCTCATTCGTTACCATTACGCCAACCGGGAGGACATGTTTGACCGGCACTCCTACGAAAAGGGGGGTAGGGTGCTGCACATGCTGCGTAAATACGTGGGCGATGAAGCCTTTTTCGCCAGCCTGAATAGCTACCTGACTAAAAATAAATACACTGCGGTCGAAATTAGTGAGTTGCGCACGGCTTTCGAGTCAACGACCGGGGAAGACTTGATGTGGTTTTTCGACCAGTGGTTCATGCAGCGGGGCCATCCCGAGCTGAAAATCTCGCATAGCTACAGCAATGGTCAGGTGCTGCTACACGTGCAACAGACCCAGGATACGTTGTTCCAACCCGTTTTTCGCCTCCCCACTACGGTAACCGTGTGGCAAAAAGACAAGCCCACCGACCACCATATTACCATTACCAAAGCCGACCAGACGTTCTCGTTCTTAGCTGCCGACAAGCCCACTATGGTGAAGTTTGATAGCGAAGGCCAGCTTTTGGCGCAGCTTGATGAAGAACGTACCCAGGATGAGATGATTTTCCAGTTCTACCATGCGCAGAACTACCTGCAGAAATACGAGGCGCTTGACCAACTCCAGAACAAAACCACCGACTTTGGCGTGAGCGGCCTGATGCGTAACGCACTATCGGATAATTTTTTCGCGGTTCGCCGCACCGCGCTGGACCACTTGCGGGGCTACCGCGGCCCCAGTGCCAACGCGGTAAAGGCGGAAATTCAACGCCTGGCCACCACCGACCCTAATAGTGCCGTGCGGGCCCAAGCACTGCTCACGTTGGCCTCTTTCCCCAATGATAACTACGCCACTACCTACCAAGCTGCCCTGCGCGATAGCTCCTACGTGGTCGAAGCCGGCGCTGTGGATGCCCTCGCAAAGATTCCGGCCTTGGTGGCTCGAAATCAAATTGCCGCCCTCGAGAATACGCCTAACTCGACGTTACTGGTAGCGCTGGCAGGCTATTATGCCCAGCGGGGAAGCCTCGACCAGTACAGTTGGTACCTACGCCGCCTCCCTGACCTCACCGATATAGACCTCTACACCTACCTTCAGGCATTCGGAAGCTTTATGACGCAAGTACCGGTTGTGGAGCGCGACAAAGGCGTTCAAAAGCTGGAGAGCATGGCTCGTACGCACCCGCAGTACTTTGTGAGGCTAGGGGCATACCGAGGGCTATTAGCCCTCGTACCCAGCCAGCCCAGCCTAAAGAATGTGTTGCTAGATATAAAAACCCGCGAAACTGATGAGCGCCTTAAAGCTGCTTATAACTTGATGTAAACCAAGAGTAAGGGTCGCTGGGCAGCTAGTCGTTTTTGCGTAGGCAGGTAGAAAAGAGGGGGTAGGGATGCACATTTTTCTGAATGCGCGCTTGCATCTTCTCTAAAAACCCGTACTTTTGCGTCTCAATTACGGTAAACGGCCGGATTTGTTTATAAATGGGGGTATCGCATAGCGGCAATTGCGGGTGACTGTAACTCACCTCCTTCGGGTTCATAGGTTCGAGTCCTGTTACCCCCACATTTAAAGGTTTGATGCCATCTGCGGGAGTAGCTCAGTTGGTAGAGCGGCAGCCTTCCAAGCTGCAGGTCGCGGGTTCGAACCTCGTCTCCCGCTCAGTTTAATAAGTAGAATAAGCCGTTTTAGCTCAGTGGTAGAGCACTTCCTTGGTAAGGAAGAGGTCATGGGTTCAAATCCCATAAATGGCTCAGCAGTTACGGAACTACCCCCCTTAGGGTGGGGTTAGAACCGGGTCAGCAAGAAAAGCGATACGCAGCATCTAAGCCTGAATTGGCCCAAGCTGGGTTTCGCTTTCTTGCCATATAGACTACTTGCTTTTTAGTTTAATTCCCCTCTTTTTCTCAACTCTTTACAATGGCTAAAGAAAATTTCGACCGGTCGAAGCCGCACGTAAACATCGGCACCATCGGTCACGTTGACCACGGCAAGACGACCCTGACCGCTGCCATCACGATGGTATTGGCAAACCAGGGCCTGGCTGAAAAGCGCGACTTCTCCTCGATTGACAACGCCCCCGAGGAAAAAGAGCGTGGTATCACCATCAACACCGCTCACGTAGAGTACTCGACGGTTAACCGTCACTACGCCCACGTTGACTGCCCCGGCCACGCCGACTATGTGAAGAACATGGTAACGGGTGCTGCCCAAATGGACGGTGCTATCCTCGTGGTAGCAGCTACCGACGGCCCGATGCCCCAGACCCGCGAGCACATCCTGCTTGCCCGTCAGGTAGGTGTTCCTCAGTTGGTGGTGTTCATGAATAAAGTGGACATGGTGGATGACCCCGAGCTGCTTGAGCTTGTGGAAATGGAAATCCGCGAACTGCTTTCGTTCTACAACTTCGACGGCGACAACATTCCGGTTATCCAGGGCTCGGCGCTGGGCGGCCTGAACGGCGATGCCAATTGGGTGCCCAAAATCAACGAGCTAATGGCTGCTGTTGATTCGTTCATTCCGATTCCCGCTCGTCTGACCGACCTGCCCTTCCTGATGCCTGTAGAGGACGTGTTCTCGATTACGGGCCGTGGCACTGTTGCCACCGGTCGTATCGAGCGCGGTATCATCAACTCGGGTGAGCAAGTTGACATCCTCGGCATGGGCGCTGAAGGCTTGAAGTCGACGGTAACGGGCGTGGAAATGTTCCGCAAAATCCTGGACCGTGGCGAAGCTGGTGACAACGTAGGTCTGCTGCTCCGTGGTATTGAAAAAGAAGCCATCCGTCGCGGCATGGTTATCTGCAAGCCCGGTTCGGTAACTCCGCACCTGAAGTTCAAGGCTGAGGTTTACGTGCTCTCGAAAGAGGAAGGTGGCCGTCACACTCCGTTCTTCAACAACTATCGCCCGCAGTTTTACCTGCGTACCACCGACGTTACCGGTATCATCACCCTTCCTGAGGGCGTTGAAATGGTAATGCCCGGCGACAACATCACCATTACGGTTGAGCTTATCAACAAGGTGGCAATGGAGAAAGGCCTCCGCTTTGCTATCCGTGAGGGTGGCCGTACGGTAGGTGCCGGTCAGGTAACCGAAATTCTCGACTAGTTTTAGTCTTTCGACTAATAATTGACACAATCCGCCCCTGGAAACTCAGGGGCGGATTTGTTTTGTCCGAAAAGTTGAGTACCTTTGCACTCCCTTTGGCAAATAGTGTTAACGGGTTTGTTCTTTACGAGTGTAGTTCAAGGGTAGAATAGAGGTCTCCAAAACCTTTGATGGGAGTTCGAATCTCTCCACTCGTGCCACTTTAGCCGCTGCGGCGGCGGTATTTTATGCCCTCACCGGCTTTTTGCAACCATGGCTAAGCTGAACAACTATTTCCGCGATACCATCGAAGAAATGCGTTACAACGTAACGTGGCCTTCGACTACCGAACTGCAAAAGAGTGCTGGGCTAGTTCTGCTTGGCTCATTGGTTTTTGCCGCCGTAGTAGGCTTGATGGATGTGAGCTTTAACTCAGCCCTCAACGCTTTTTATTCAACTTTCGCCCGCTAAGTATCTAAGAAATGGGTGAATTGAAATGGTACGTGGTACGCTCAGTGAGCGGCCAGGAAAAGAAAGCCAAAACCTATATGGAGACTGAAATTGGTCGGCACAACTTGCAGGAGCTTCTACCGCAGGTGCTGATTCCGATTGAGAAGGTATTCGAGATGCGCAACGGCAAAAAGCGCGTACGCGAACGCAATCTGTACCCCGGCTACATCATTATCCACTCGGATTTGACGCACGGCGAGGTTCAGAACATCATTACTTCTACGCCGGGCGTAATTGGTTTCTTGGGCGACAAAGAAACCAAAACGACCAACGCTAAGCCGGTCCCGCTTTCGCTTAATGAAGTAAACCGTTTGCTAGGGGTAGTAGATGAGGCAGAAGAGAAATCAGCCGAAATCGAAACTCCCTTCACAGTAGGCGAATTGGTAAAAGTTATTGATGGTCCCTTCAATGGCTTCAGCGGCAACGTCAACGAAGTTTTTGAAGAGCGCAAGAAACTGAATGTTATCGTGAAAATTTTCGGCCGCGCTCAGCCAGTAGAGTTGAGCTACACGCAGGTCGAGAAGGAGTAGCTACAAATAATATACGTCGTCTGATATCCACTCCGGTCAGGCGGGGCTTCCACTTAGGAGTATTATCTGAACTGAGGTTGACGCGAGTTACGTCACGCCAATCACAGCTTTATAAACCAAATGGCCAAAGAAATTAGAGGTTACCTGAAACTTCAGGTAAAGGGAGGCTCCGCGAATCCCGCGCCGCCGATTGGACCTGCGCTTGGTAGTAAAGGCTTGAATATCATGGAATTTTGCAAGCAGTTTAACGCTCGCACCCAAGATAAAGCTGGCCAAATCTGCCCCGTCCTGATTACGATGTACACGGATAAATCTTTTGACTTTGTCATCAAGACTCCTCCAGTGCCGGTTCTCCTGATGGATGCCGCTAAGTTGCAGGCTGGTTCGAAAGAGCCCAACCGTAACAAAGTAGGCTCGGTAACGTGGGACCAGGTTCGTACCATCGCCGAAACCAAAATGCCCGACTTGAACGCTTTCAAAGTGGAGTCGGCCATGAAGCAAGTAGCCGGTACGGCTCGCAGCATGGGTATCACCGTGAAGGGCGACTCGCCTTTTGCTGAATAACTAACCGGAGGACATACACAATGGCAGCAATCAGCAAAAAGCGCAAGGAAGCCCTTGCTAAGTTTGACCTAACGCAGGTACGCAGCCTGCTCGAAGCCGCGCAAGTGGTGAAAGATATCACCTACACCAAGTTCGACGCCTCGGTTGATATCGACGTTCGCCTCGGCGTAGACCCCCGCAAAGCCGACCAAATGGTGCGCGGTGTAGCTACGCTGCCCCACGGCACTGGCAAAACCGTTCGCGTTTTGGCCCTCGTGCCCGCCGACAAAGAAGCCGAAGCTACCGCAGCTGGTGCCGATTTCGTTGGTTTGGACGATTACATTGCCAAAATCGAGAAGGGCTGGACCGACATCGACGTAATTATCACCATGCCTTCGGTAATGGCGAAGGTCGGTCGTCTGGGTCGCGTACTTGGCCCGCGTGGTCTGATGCCAAACCCGAAGTCGGGTACGGTAACGACCGACGTAGCCAAGGCGGTGCAGGAAGTGAAAGCTGGTAAAATCGACTTCAAAGTTGACAAAACCGGTATTATTCACTGCTCGGTAGGTAAGGTTTCGTTCGACCCCAGCAAGCTGGCCGAAAACGCCTTGGAAGTAATTCAGACTCTTGGTCGTTTGAAGCCTTCTTCGTCGAAAGGTACATACATCCGTAGCATCACGCTCAGCAGCACCATGTCGCCGGCCGTTCCGGTTGACAGCACGGTTTCTTCCGCACAATAATTTAACCAACCAGCCATGAATCGGGAAGAAAAACAAGCCCTCGTGGATGAGTTGAGCGAGAAGTTTCAGTCGCACAACGCATTCTATATCGCCGATGCCTCGGGCATGTCGGTAGCGAAAATCAACGACTTCCGTCGCCTCTGCTTCAACCGCGGCCTGGAATTCAAAGTATATAAAAACTCTTTCATCCGCAAAGCCCTCGATACCCTCGGCGGTGATACGACGGAGATGGACACGGCGCTGAAAGGCCAGTCGGGCGTACTGTTCTCGAAAGAGAGCGGCTCGGCTCCCGCTAAGCTGCTGAAAGACTTCTATAAAGCGCAAGCTTACGGCCGCGGCGTAACGCCAAAGCCCGCGCTGAAAGGTGCCTACGTAGACTCCAGTATCTACACTGGTGCCGACCAATTGGACACTCTTAGTACCATCAAAGGCAAGAACGAACTCATCGGTGAGGTTATCGGCTTGCTGCAATCGCCTGCCAAAAACGTTATCTCTGCCCTATCGAGTGGCGGTAACATCTTGGCTGGCCTCCTCAAAACGCTTTCCGAAAAAGAAGAGGTTGCAGGCTAACCGCTGCTCATCTTTTTCAACTTTCAATTAATTTTCAACAACCCCTTTTTTACCAATCTACAGAAATGGCAGATTTGAAAGCCTTCGCTGAGCAGCTTGTTAGCCTCACCGTTAAAGAAGTAAATGAACTCGCAGGTATCCTGAAAGACGAGTACGGCATTGAGCCGGCTGCTGCTGCTGCCCCCGCTGGTGGTGGTGGTGCTGCCGCTGTTGCTGAAGCTCCTGAAGAGAAGACGTCGTTCGACGTTATCCTAAAAGCTGCTGGTGGCGCTAAGCTGCAGGTTGTGAAATTAGTTAAAGACCTAACTGGCTTAGGCTTGAAAGAGGCTAAAGAACTTGTTGACGGTGCTCCTAAGCCTTTGAAAGAAGGGGTAACCAAAGACGAAGCCGAAGGCCTGAAGAAGCAGCTCGAAGAAGCTGGTGCCGAAGTAGAGGTTAAGTAGGTGCGCCTACGGGCTAGCTCCCGAACCGGACTAGGCCTGGCATTTAGCCAGGTCTTTTCCTGTTTGTAGAGAATAAGTTGAGTTTTGCAACCAGAAGCTATTGTTTGTGGTTGTCTTACGCTAGCAGTTTTCTTCTTCTGTTATTCCGAATGGAGCAAAGCAAAATGAAGGACCTTATCACGTTAAAAGTCTCCAGAGTTTCTGACTCATTTGACAGGCAACGTGGTAAGGTCCTTTGCTGCGCTCATAACGGCTGAGTTTGTGCAATAGCTTTCTACCGTAGGTGCAGGTGTAAAGAGCCGTATTGTGAACCCAATTTGACAGTGAATAACTCGCTTAATTAGAGTAGCTTACGCGTACATTTTTTAAAATCTTTCCAATTGGCTACACCGAAAGCACTAGAGGCGGCCGAGGTCAAACATTTGACCGGCGCCAGTGAGCGAATCAACTTCGCCAAGATTAAGAAAGTTATCGAGTACCCGGACTTTCTGGACGTGCAAGTGCAGTCGTTCCAGGAGTTTTTCCAACTCGAGACGGCTGCTGCAAGCCGCACGAATGAAGGTCTGTTCAAGGTGTTTGCCGAGAATTTTCCGATTTCAGACTCGCGCGAGAATTTCGTGCTCAACTTTATTGATTACCACGTTGACCCACCGAAATACACGGTGGATGAGTGCATCGACCGCGGCCTGACCTACGCAGTGCCACTGAAAGCGAAACTCCAGCTCATTTGTAACGACAAGGATAACGAGGACTTCCAGACAATTGAACAGGAGGTTTTCTTGGGCAATATTCCGTATATGACGGAGAAAGGCTCGTTCGTTATTAACGGCGCTGAACGCGTTATCGTATCGCAGTTGCACCGCTCACCGGGCGTCTTCTTCGCTCAGAGTAAGCACACGAACGGTACCAAGCTGTATTCGGCTCGTATTATTCCGTTCAAAGGCTCGTGGATTGAGTTTGCCACGGACGTGAATAACGTAATGTATGCGTACATCGACCGGAAGAAGAAGTTTCCGGTTACGACGCTACTGCGCGCCATTGGTTATGGTACCGATAAAGATATCCTAGACTTGTTCGGCTTAAGCGAAGAGGTTAAGGCTGATAAAAAGAACTTGAAAAAAGCGGTAGGGCGTAAGCTGGCCGCACGCGTACTTCGGACATGGACGGAGGACTTTGTTGATGAAGATACTGGTGAAGTAGTTTCCATTGACCGCAATGAAGTATTGTTGGAGCGCGACTCAACTATTGAGGAGGCTGACATTGATACCATCGTGGAAGCTGGCGCGAAATCGGTTATTTTGCACAAAGAGAATGTGAATATTGCGGACTTTGCAATTATTTACAATACGTTGCAGAAAGACAATTCAAATTCGGAGAAAGAAGCAGTCGAGCAGATTTATCGTCAACTCCGTAATACGGAAGCACCTGACGAAGAGACTGCCCGCGACATTATTCAGAAGCTTTTCTTCTCAGATAAGCGCTATGACCTCGGAGAAGTAGGCCGCTACCGGATTAATAAGAAGCTCCAGATTGGGATGGAGCAGCAGTCACGCGTACTAACCAATGAGGACATTGTGCTCATCGTGAAGTACCTGATTGGCTTGATTAACTCGAAGGCTATTGTCGATGACATTGACCACTTGAGCAATCGCCGTGTGCGCACAGTAGGGGAGCAGCTTTACGCCCAGTTCGGAGTTGGTTTGGCCCGTATGGCGCGTACTATCAAGGAACGCATGAACGTGCGTGACAACGAAGACTTTAAGCCGGTTGACCTGATTAACGCCCGTACGCTTTCCAGTGTCATTAACTCGTTCTTCGGTACTAACCAGTTGTCGCAGTTCATGGACCAGACAAACCCGCTAGCCGAGGTGACGCATAAGCGTCGCGTATCGGCGCTTGGGCCGGGAGGTCTGTCGCGTGAGCGCGCTGGCTTTGAAGTGCGTGACGTACACTACACGCACTACGGCCGCCTGTGCACCATCGAAACGCCGGAAGGCCCGAATATTGGCCTGATTTCGTCGCTTTGCGTGCATGCTCGGGTTAACTCGATGGGCTTTATCGAAACACCTTACCGCACGGTGTCGAGTGGAGCAGTGGATATGAGCTCTAATGTGAAATTCTTGACCGCTGAGGAAGAGGACACGCACCACATTGCGCAGGCCAATTCGTTGCTTAGCAACGAAGGTAAAATGACACAGGAATTGGTTAAAGGTCGTTTTGAAGGCGACTTCCCCGTCGTTGGGCCGGAAGAGTACACCTATATGGACGTAGCTCCGAACCAAATTGTGTCGGTAGCTGCTTCGCTGATTCCGTTCCTGGAGCACGATGACGCTAACCGAGCGCTTATGGGCTCGAACATGCAGCGCCAAGCAGTGCCACTACTCCGCCCCGAGGCCCCGATTGTGGGCACGGGCTTGGAAGGTCGCACAGCTATCGACTCGCGCTCGCTCATCATCGCCGAAGGGGAAGGCTATGTGGACTCAGTAGATGCTAATCGTATAATCATTAAGTACGACTTATCAGAAGATGACTTGTCCATAAGCTTTGATGCTGAACGCAAGATATATAGTCTCATTAAGTTTCGCCGTACTAACCAGGATACTTGCCTCAACCTCACGCCACTCGTTAAAAATGGTGAGCGCGTTACTAAAGGCCAAGTGTTGTGCGAAGGTTACGGTACCAACCGTGGTGAGTTGGCATTAGGCCGCAACATGCAGGTAGCCTTCATGCCTTGGCAGGGTTACAACTTCGAAGATGCCATTGTTATCTCGGAGCGCGTAGTGCGCGATGATATATTTACTTCGATTCACATTGAAGAGTTTGAGTTGGAAGTGCGCGAAACCAAGCGCGGCGAGGAAGAGTTGACTTCAGAAATTCCGAACGTAAGCGAAGAGGCCGTGCGTAATCTCGATGACAACGGCATTATTCGTCTAGGTGCTGAGGTTCGCGAAGGTGACATCCTCATTGGTAAGATTACGCCGAAGGGTGAAACTGACCCAACGCCGGAAGAAAAGCTGCTTCGCGCCATCTTTGGTGATAAAGCTGGCGACGTGAAGGATGCTTCGCTTAAGGCGCCGCCCTCTTTGAACGGGGTAGTGATTGGCACTAAGCTATTCTCACGCCCTAAGAAAGACAAAAACCTGCGGGCTAAGTCGAAAAAGGAAGTTGAAGACCTTAAGGAAGGTTACGCTCGCGAATTGCGTGGTGTAAAAGCCATCATGATTGATAAACTCGTTGCGTTGCTGGAAGGCAAAACTTCGCAGGGCATCAAGCACCGCTTTGGTGATGACGTGCTGACCAAGGGCGTGAAGTTCAATCGGAAGAACATCAGCGAAGCGCTGTTTCCCGATAAGAACGCCTACCGCGACGAGAGCAATTACGCCGTGCCAGAAGAAGTAAATCTCTTTAAAGACTTACAACTCGACCATTGGACCGCCGACAATCGCGTGAATGAGATGTTGCAACAACTCATCAAAAATTACGCGAAGCGTCGGAACACTATCACGGCGCGGTTTAAGCGCGACCGCTTTACGTTGGAAGTAGGTGACGAACTGCCTGCTGGTATTGTGCAGCTAGCTAAAGTGTACATTGCTAAGAAGCGTAAGCTGAAGGTGGGTGATAAAATGGCTGGTCGCCACGGTAACAAGGGGGTAGTAGCCCGCATTGTACGCGATGAGGATATGCCTTTCTTGCCCGACGGCACGCCAATGGATATCGTGCTGAACCCGCTGGGTGTACCTAGCCGGATGAACATCGGTCAGATTTACGAAACCGTGCTTGGTTGGGCGGGCCTGAAAATGGGTCGCACGTACGCAACGCCGATTTTCGACGGTGCTACTGAGGATGAGGTTGCGCACGAGTTAACGGAGGCTGGCCTGCCCGATTGGGGTAGGGCTTACTTATACGATGGCTTAAGCGGTGACCGTTTTGACCAGCCGGTAACGGTGGGTGTGATTTACATGCTCAAACTTGGCCACTTGGTTGACGACAAGATGCACGCGCGTTCCATCGGGCCATACTCACTTATCACACAGCAGCCGCTGGGGGGTAAAGCGCAGTTTGGTGGCCAGCGCTTTGGCGAGATGGAAGTGTGGGCGCTGGAGGCCTTCGGTGCTTCCAACGTGCTTCAGGAAATACTGACGGTGAAGTCGGATGACGTGGTAGGCCGTGCCAAAGCATACGAAGCCATTGTAAAAGGTGACGTATTGCCCAAGCCAAACATTCCAGAGTCATTCAATGTGTTGATTCACGAACTGCGCGGTCTGGCGTTGGAAATCACGCTGGAGTAGATTATCAGCTAGGAGTTGGTCTTATCGACGGGGCCAACTCCTAGTTAACGGCTTATAAATAAATAGTTAAAAGTATATCGGTACGAAACAGCTATCCCGAGACAGGTCAGGGTAGCCACAGGAACCGGAAGCTTATAGATAGTGAGTACTTAAGGCCTGACGAAAATCTACTATGCGGCGTACCTGTCCGACCTGTAGAGCACTTTTCGTAGCGTCGAACTGTTAGAAAAAACTCTAACAGCTTAAAGCCAAACAGCTAACAGCTAAAAACCAACCTAAATGGCTTTCGCAAAAAACAAGAAGTTAGTTCAGGACTTCTCAAAGGTTACTATCTCGCTGGCCTCACCCGAAGCAATTCTGGAGCGTAGCACAGGCGAAGTAGTGAAGCCCGAGACGATTAACTACCGCACGTACAAGCCCGAGATGGGTGGCTTGTTCTGCGAACGGATTTTCGGCCCGGTGAAGGATTGGGAGTGCCATTGCGGCAAATACAAGCGCATCCGCTACAAGGGTATCATCTGCGACCGTTGCGGCGTGGAGGTGACCGAGAAGAAGGTGCGCCGCGAGCGCATGGGCCACATCGAATTGGTGGTGCCCGTAGCCCACATCTGGTACTTCAAGAGCCTGCCGAATAAAATCGGCTACCTGCTGGGCTTGCCCACTAAGAAGCTCGACCAGATTATCTACTACGAGCGCTACGTAGTGGTGCAGCCCGGTGTGCAAGCCGAAGAAGGTGTGCAGCAACTCGACTTCCTCACCGAGGATGAGTACTTGGACATCATCGACAAGCTGCCCCGCGAGAACCAGATGCTGCCCAACGAGGACCCGCAGAAGTTTATCGCTAAGATGGGTGCCGACGCGCTGCAAATGCTGCTCGAGCGCATCAACCTCGACGAGCTGAGCTACTCGCTTCGCGACTCGGCCGCGCACGAAACCTCGCAGCAGCGTAAGGCTGAAGCCTTGAAGCGTCTGCGCGTAGTGGAAGCGTTCCGTGATGCCGCTACCCGCGTGGAAAACCGCCCCGAGTGGATGATTATCCGCATGGTGCCGGTGATTCCGCCCGAACTGCGTCCGCTCGTGCCGTTGGATGGTGGCCGTTTCGCTACTTCCGACTTGAACGACCTGTACCGTCGCGTTATCATCCGCAATAACCGCCTCAAGCGCCTGATTGAAATCAAAGCGCCGGAAGTGATTTTGCGGAACGAGAAGCGTATGCTGCAAGAGGCCGTCGATTCGCTCTTCGATAACTCACGTAAAGTGAACGCCGTGCGCGCCGAAGGCAACCGCGCCCTCAAGTCGCTGTCCGATATGCTGAAAGGCAAGCAGGGCCGCTTCCGTCAGAATCTGCTCGGTAAGCGGGTCGACTATTCGGGTCGTTCGGTAATTGTCGTGGGTCCGGAGCTGAAGCTGCACGAGTGCGGCTTGCCCAAGAACATGGCGGCCGAGCTGTTCAAGCCGTTCATCATCCGCAAGCTCATCGAGCGCGGCATTGTGAAGACGGTGAAGTCGGCTAAGAAAATTGTGGACCGTAAGGATGCCGTAGTTTGGGATATTCTGGAGAACGTGTTGAAAGGCCATCCAGTGCTCCTCAACCGCGCCCCTACCCTCCACCGGTTGGGTATCCAGGCGTTCCAGCCGCGCCTCATCGAAGGCAAGGCTATCCAGCTGCACCCGCTCGTTTGTACGGCCTTCAACGCTGACTTTGACGGTGACCAGATGGCTGTGCACGTGCCCCTCGGGCCGGCTGCTATCCTGGAAGCCTCGATGCTCATGCTGGCCTCGCACAACATCCTGAACCCCGCCAACGGCGCGCCTATCGCGGTACCGTCGCAGGACATGGTTCTGGGTCTGTATTACGTAACAAAAGGCAAGCGCTCGACGCCGGAGGAGAAAATTCAGGGCGAAGGCCGCATTTTCTACTCTGACGAGGAAGTAGTTATTGCGCTCAACGAGAAGCAGCTGTCGAAGCACGCCTACATCAAGGTGCGCACGATGGTTCGTGATACGAATGATGACCTCGTTCAGAAAACCATCGAAACCGTCGCCGGCCGCGTGCTCTTCAACCAGCTCGTGCCCGCCGAAGTAGGCTTCGTAGATGAGTTGCTGACTAAGAAAAAGCTTCAGCAAATCATCTCGATGGTGTTCAAGCGCACGGGCATGGCCCGCACGGCGCAGTTCCTGGACGATATCAAAACCCTCGGTTTCCAGTCAGCCTACAAAGGTGGCCTGAGCATGGGGCTGGGCGACATCCAGATTCCGAAGGAGAAGGACATCCTCATCAAGCAGGCGCAAGCCGACGTAGCTGCCGTAATGCAGAACTACCAGATGGGTCTGATTACGAATAACGAGCGCTATAACCAGGTAATTGATATTTGGACACGTATTAATTCGCAGATTACGGAGACGCTGATGGGCCGCCTCGAAAAGGAGAACCAGGGCTTCAACTCCATCTACATGATGATGCACTCGGGCGCTCGTGGTTCGCGGGAGCAGATTCGCCAGCTCGGCGGCATGCGTGGTCTGATGGCCAAGCCCCAGAAGTCACTGCAAGGCTCGGTAGGTGAGATTATTGAGAACCCAATCCTGTCGAACTTCAAAGAAGGCCTCGACGTAATTGAGTATTTTATCTCGACCCACGGTGCTCGTAAAGGTCTGGCTGACACGGCAATGAAAACGGCTGACGCCGGTTACCTGACGCGTCGTCTAGTTGACGTATCGCAGGATGTTATCGTAAACGAGCCGGACTGTGGTACACTACGCGGTACCGAAACCTTTGCCTTGAAGGATAATGAGGACATCGTAGAGCCTTTGGCTGAGCGTATCCTCGGCCGCACGGCCGTGCACGATATCATCGACCCGCTGACCGAAGAGTTAATTTTGGCTAGCGGTGAGCAGATTACGGAAGAAATCACCCGTCGTATTGATGCTACCAGCATCGAGTCGGTAGAAATTCGCTCGGTACTGACTTGCGAAAGCAAGCGCGGTATCTGCGGCAAGTGCTACGGCCGTAACCTAGCCACTGGCCGGATGGTACAGAAAGGGGAGGCCGTTGGGGTCATCGCTGCCCAATCGATTGGTGAGCCTGGCACCCAGTTGACACTCCGTACGTTCCACGTAGGTGGTACGGCTTCAAACATTGCTGTGGAGGCTAATATCCGTGCCAAGTTCGCGGGTATTGTCGAGTTTGAAGATATTCGCACCGTAGCCGGTGTAAACTCCGAAGGTGCCGAGACCAACGTAGTGATGGGTCGTTCGGGCGAAGTTCGGATTGTGGAGAAAGGCACTGGCAAAGTGTTTATTTCCAACCATGTTCCGTACGGCTCGTTCCTGCTAGCCAAAGAAGGCCAGGAGGTGGAGAAGGGCCAAGAGCTCGTAAACTGGGACCCGTATAACGCGGTAATCCTAGCCGAGTTTGACGGTACTATTCAGTACGACGCTCTTACGGAAGGCATTACGTATCGTGAGGAAACCGACGAACAGACGGGCTTCCGCGAGAAGGTAATCGTTGAATCGAAAGACAAGGCGCAGAATCCATCCGTATTGCTGCATCCCGCCAAAGGTGCCGATGCTGATTCGGCTAGGTCCTATAGCATGCCAGTAGGCGCTCACTTGAATGTCGAGAACGGTGTGAAAGTGAAAGCTGGTCACATTCTAGCCAAAATTCCCCGTGCCGTAGGTAAGACCCGTGATATCACGGGCGGCCTACCCCGCGTTGTGGAACTGTTCGAAGCGCGTAACCCGTCGAACCCGGCCGTTGTGTCGGAAATTGATGGGGTAGTAACCTACGGTTCGGTGAAGCGTGGTAACCGCGAAATCTTCGTGGAGTCGAAAGACGGTGTGAAGCGGAAGTACATGGTGCCGCTGTCGAAGTTTATCCTCGTACAGGACAACGACTTCGTGCGGGCTGGCTCGCCGCTCTCCGATGGTGCCATTACCCCGAGCGATATCCTGAATATTCAGGGTCCTAGCTCGGTGCAGCAATACCTCGTGAACGAGATTCAAGAGGTGTACCGCTTGCAGGGTGTAAAAATCAACGACAAGCATATTGAAGTTATCGTCCGCCAGATGATGCAGAAAGTGCTCGTGATGGACGCCGGCGACACTAGCTTCCTCGAAAACCAGCTCGTGGATAAAGTGCTGCTTATGGAAGAGAACGACATCGTTATCGACATGAAAGTCGTGACCGATGCCGGCGATTCTTCGGAGTTCCGCCCCGGTCAGATTATCTCTTCCCGTAAGTTGCGTGATGAGAACTCGTCGCTTCGCCGTCGCGACCTCAAACTCGCTGAAGTACGTGATGCCAACCCCGCTGTATCGCGTCCTACCCTCCAGGGTATCACGCAGGCCTCGCTGGGTACTGCCTCGTTCATCTCGGCCGCGTCTTTCCAAGAGACAACCAAGGTGCTGAGCGAAGCCGCCATCCGTGGCAAGGCCGACGAGTTGCTGGGCTTGAAAGAGAACGTGATTGTCGGGCACCTCATTCCCGCCGGTACTGGCTTGCGCGAGTACCAGGGCATCGAGGTATCTTCAAAAGAAGACCACGCCACCCGTCAGGCAGCCCAGGCTGCCGAGCAGGCGGTGGTTCCCGTCAAGCGTCCCTCGCGCGCCAAGCGTGAGACGACGGTGCAGGAATAGCGAATGATATAGGTTTGTAAGTGAAAACCCCGGTTAGCATTAGCTAGTCGGGGTTTTTCGTTTCTTTGAGGTATGAAAAATATTATACCTTTTCTATCACTCACAATGCTGATGGCTTGCAGCATGAATAGAAGTAACTCAACTTTGCAAGACACAACTGATTCCAAGTATCATGTAAGAGATGAATATTCATTCAAATCGCGTGATTTTGAGCCGCATGCGAAGCTAGTCATTCTTAAAATTGAACATGAGAATAAAGGCGGTAACATTATCCATGTGCGAGTAGACAGCGTTAAAATTAAGACATCAGAAAACCCAGTAAAATATTCAACAGTAATCAGTCATATGCCTTTTTCGGAAGCCGCACTCGACTCTAGCGGCCTAAGGAAGATTGGAAAGACCGAAAACATGCCAGACTATAAAAAAGGATACAACGAATGGCGCACTAGCTTTGATAAGGGTGGTGCCGGGGTATTCAGTATTCCTGTTGGTAAAGCTGTTGAGTATATGGAAGAAACAATGCTAAAAGGACGTACTGTTGATAAGTAAAATATGCAACCATCCCAACCCCAGAATCCCGACCCGAACGCCCTCAACATTGAATTGAGCGAAGCTATTGCCGAAGGTGAGTACGCTAACCTAGCCCTAATTGCGCATAGCACCAGCGAGTTCGTCGTTGATTTTATCCGCATGATGCCCGGTGCTCCCAAAGCCAAGGTAAAGGCGCGGATTATTCTAACTCCCGAGCACGCCAAGCGTTTGCTTTCGGCGCTGGAAGAAAACATCCAGCGCTTTGAGCAGAGCTACGGCCCTATCAAGCTACATCAGGAAACGCCGGCCTACCCCATGAATTTTGGTGGAGCGGTAGGGGAGGCCTAGTGGAATCGTAGTAGAGGCGTTAGTGCACGGAAAATTAACTTTTTCAGCGAGTTTGCTATTGCCAAACTATTTTCTTACCTTTGCAGGCCTGAAAATTTGGGAGCAAACGGCTCTCGTTCAACCAATCGCTAAATGCCAACCATCAACCAACTAGTACGGAAAGGTCGGGAAGCTTTGACTACCAAGTCGAAGTCGCCTGCTCTTGATTCGTGCCCGCAGCGTCGGGGCGTATGCACTCGCGTGTATACTACCACGCCTAAGAAGCCGAACTCGGCTATGCGCAAAGTGGCCCGTGTGCGCCTTACCAACGGTAAGGAAGTAAACGCATACATTCCCGGTGAAGGACACAACCTCCAGGAGCACAGCATCGTGCTCATTCGTGGAGGCCGGGTAAAAGACCTGCCAGGTGTTCGTTACCACATCATTCGTGGTGCGCTCGACACGGCAGGCGTAAGCGGCCGCTTGCAGCGTCGCTCGAAGTACGGCGCTAAGCGTCCGAAGCCGGGCCAACCCGCAGCAGCAGCCGGTAAAGGTGGCAAAGGCGCTCCCGCTAAGAAGAAGTAATT
>CAZZWL010000101.1:0-20830 GCA_964657755.1 uncultured Rhodanobacter sp. | reverse complement strand
TAAAAGCGTAAACCAAACGTCTGAAGGCGTAAACTAAACGTTGGAAACGCTGGACAACGCCTTGGCGCGCACACGTGCCGGCAGGGGCGGGGCCGGCCAAAGCCGGCCGCCCGGTAGCGCGGTGGCCGGCAACGCTTCTTCTGCGGTTTGGGCGGCTTGGGTGGGGTTTGCCGACGCTTCGGGCGCGGGCACTTGGGCGGGCGGGAAGTGCCCGCCACCTTTGGGCCACTACTCGCGCCTGGCGCGGCCATCACCCGTTTCACTACCCCCTTTCTGAGTCATGAAAAAAGCTTTGCTCACCCTCGCCCTCGCCGCCAGTAGCCTGGCCGCCACCGCCCAGGCCGTGCCCGCCGCGCCCACGCCGGCCGCTGCCCGCCCTACCCCCGCCGGCTACGCCGAGCTGCTGGGCGCCACCATTCAGGAAGTGACGCAGACCGGCGAGGCCGCCCAGTTGCAAGCCCTAGCCGCCCGGCTGGAGCGGGCCGCCGCCGTGGCCCCGGCCGACTGGCTGCCCCGCTACTACCAGGCCTACGCGCTGGCCGTCAGTGTGTTTCAAAGCCAGGAAAAGGGCGACGCCAAAGACGCCCTGCTCGACCGGGCCGAGGCTGCCCTGGCCCAGGCCTGCCAGCTGAAGGGCGACGAGTCGGAGCTGCTGACGCTGCAAGCCTACATTTATCAGGCCCGGCTGGGCATTGCGCCCATGCTGCGCGCCCAGCAGTACTCGGCCAAGGTGGAGGAGGCCGTGGCCCAGGCCGAGGGCCTGAACCCGGCCAACCCGCGCCCCTACCTGGTGGCGGCCAACAACGTGTACTACACGCCCAAGCTGTTTGGGGGCGGGGCCGCGGCGGCGCGCCCGCTCTATGAGCAGGCCCAGGCTAAGTTTGCCGCCTTCCGGCCCGCCACGGCGCTGGCGCCCAGCTGGGGCCAGGCCCAGCTGCTGGGCCGCTTGCAGCAATATGAGGTGCCCGCCGCCGCGGCCAGCAAGTAGCCCCGCCTACCCCCCTCACCAAGCGCGAAGCGGCCCGGCGGCTTCGCGCGTTTAGGTTCTATTTTTATGGCCTCTTCGTCCTGTTCTTCGCCGCCCGCCGTGCCCTCGTTTTTGCCGCCTACCCCCGCCGCCCCGCCCGCCGCCGCCGCTGCCCCAGCCGGCACGCCCTGGGTAGCGCCGGTGGAGCGCTCGCAGGTGCAGGCCTTTGGGCGGGTGCTGGGCTGGATAGCCCTGGCCTGCGCCGGCACGGCGCTGCTGTTTGCGCCGCCGCCCTGGCGCGACCCGGCCGGCTACGCCGTCTCGCTCGGCATCTCGTTCAGCTACGCGGCGGGGCTGTGGTTTGCCAATGCCTACACGGCCGACCTGCTGAACGTGCGCTCCGGCTGGGACGAGAAGCCCATTCGGCGGCTGGTAGTCACGGTGGGGTTTTCGCTGCTGGCGTCGCTGCTGGTGATAGCAGTGGTGCGGGAGAGTGCTTCCGTCCTGCTGTTTCACCACGCGCTGGGCTACTCGCTGCGGCGCAACTTCTGGTCCGAGTCGGCTTTTTCGCTGCTGATGACGGTGGTCGTGTCGCTCTTCATGCACTCGCGCTCGTTTTTGCTGGCCTGGCGCGAGGCCACCGTGCGGGCCGAGCGGCTGGAAAAAGAATCGGCCGTGGCGCGCCTGGATTCTTTGCGCCGCCAGGTGGACCCGCACTTTCTCTTCAACTCGCTCAATGCCCTGATGACGCTGGTGGAGGAAGCCGACCCGGCCCGCGCCGTGCGCTTCATCCGCCAGCTCAGCAGCGTGTACCGCTACGTGCTCGATAGCCAGAGCCAGGAGCTGGTGCCGCTGGCCGAGGAGCTGGCCTTTGCCGAGGCCTACGTTTTTCTGCAAAAAACCCGCCTCGCCGAGGCCCTGCACGTGGAGCTGGCCCTACCCCCCCCCGCCGAGCTGACGGCCCTCTACCTGCCGCCGCTGGCCTTGCAGCTGCTGCTCGAAAACGCCCTCAAGCACAACACCGCCTACCAGGCCGACCCGCTGCGCCTGCGCGTGACCGTGGACGTGGCCGCCGCCACCCTCACCGTGCGCAACACCCTGCGCCCCCGCCGCCTGGCCGCCACCGAAACCTCGGGCCGCGGCCTGGCCAACCTGCGCGCCCGCTACGGCTTCCTCACCCCGCGGCCGGTGGCGGCCGGGCCGGTGGGCACCGAGTTCGTGGTTACTTTGCCGCTGCTGGCGCTGTAAGTGGGCGGCTGGCGGTTGGCTTTGGCCCCTTCTGGTGTGAAAAAAGATACGTACCTGCGTGCGCTGCTGCTGCTGGCCGCCGGGCTGCTAGTGGCCGGGCTGTGGCTGCTGACGCGCCGGGCCGCTACCCCCGACGCCTACCCGGATGTGGCCGGGGCGCTGCAGCAGGCCCAGGCCGCCGATGTGGAAAGCATCACGCTCTACCCCCTGCTGCCCGACGCGCGGGGCGGGGCGGCCCGGCCGTTTCAGCTGCGCACGGCCGCCGAGGTGGCCGCCGTGCTGCGGGGCCTCAAGCAGCTGCGGCCCCTGGTGGTTGATAAGGCCACGTTCAGCCCGTTGATAGAGACCACGCTCGTGGTGCGCCTGCGGCCGGAGCTGGCCGCGGCGTGGCACCTGCACAGCCGCGCCGTTATTTGGCGGCTGGCCACGGCGCCGCAGGGCGAGGTGGCGCTGCGCGCCTACAGCGAGGTAGTGTGCCAGAGCACGGCCCTCAACCAGCGCGTGCGTGCCCTGCGCGACAGCCTGGCCAGCCACTGGGCGGCCACCCGGTGAGCAGCTATTTTACCCCGGATTCTACCCCCCATGATTCGCGCCCTACTCGTAGAAGATGAGCCCCTGGCCGCCCGCCGCCTCACCAACCTGCTGCACAAGCAGGCCGTGCCGTTCGAGATACTTGGGCCGGCCGAGTCGGTGGCGCAGGCCGTGGCCCTGCTGCAAGCCGGCCCCGCGCCCGATGTGCTGTTTCTGGATATTCACCTGGCCGATGGGCTGAGCTTCGAATTGTTTGAGCACGTGCGGGTTACCTGCCCGGTTATCTTCACCACTGCCTACGACCAGTATGCCCTGCGCGCCTTCAAGGTCAACAGCGTGGATTACCTGCTCAAGCCCATTGACGAAGAAGAGCTGCGCGCGGCGGTGACCAAGCTCCAGCAGCGATTGGGTACAAGCGTTCCCGGCGACCCGAATTTTAGCACAAAAAGTTCGGTTTCCAGCACAAAAACCGAGGCCCCGTCGGGGTTGGATGCCGCCACTTTGGCGGCGCTGCTGCAGCAGTTGCGCCAGCCCGCGCCCACGGCCAGCTACAAAGCGCAGTTTGTGGTGCGGGTGGGCGAGCACCTCAAGGTGGTGCCCGTGGAGCAGGTGGCCTACTTTTTTAGCCTCGAAAAGACGACGCTGCTGCAAAGCACCGACGGCCGCAAGTACGTGGTCGACTACACGATGGAGCAGCTCGAAGGCCTGCTCGACCCGGCCCGGTTTTTTCGGCTCAACCGGGCCTTTTTGGCCCAGCAGGCCGCCATCGCCGACATCATTCACTACACCAACTCGCGCCTGCAAACCATCCTCAAGCCCGCCCCGCCCGAGAGCGAGGGCCCGGTGCTGGTGAGCCGCGAAAAGGTGAGCGTGTTCAAGAGCTGGCTGGACAGGTAGGGGGAGGGCCCACGGCGCTAGCGGGGCCGCAGGCGCCGCGGCTCCAGCGCGAAGCCCGGCAGCACGGGCTCGCCGCTCAGGCGCTGCTCGAAGCCCACGACGGGCCGCACGGGCTGGCCTGGCTCAAAAATGTAGGCCGCTTCGCTGGCCGGCACGAGCAGCCAGGCCAGGCGGGCGCCGGCTTCGAGCCAGTGCTCCATCTTGCGCATGGTGTCGGTGAGGCGGTCGGAGAGTGAGAGCAGCTCGACCACGAAATCGGGGCAGATGCGGGCGAAGCCGCGCCGGTCGTCGGCGCTGAGCGCGTCCCAGCGCGCCTGGGCCACCCAGCTGGCATCGGGCGAGCGCATGGCCCCGGTCGGGAGCGTGAAGCCGGCCAACGAGTCGAAGGTGATACCCAGGCCGTGCTGGCGGTTCCAGATGACTAAATCAGCAATCAAATCGCTGTTGGTAGCACCAGTTTCTGAGCTGGCGGGAGGCATAATGGTGATTTGGTGGCTGGCGTCGCGCTCGATGCGTAAGTCGCGGTGGTCCTGGCAAAACTCGAAAAACTCCGCGTCGGTGAGGCGGTCCAGGACGGCGGTTTTCAGCTTAATGGCTTCCATAGCAAATCAAAATCAGGCAATAAGATACGCGCAAACGAGGGCCAGCCAGCACCCGCGCGCCTACCCCTCCAGCCAGGCTTTTACGGCGCTGGCGCGCTCCTTGCTCACCAAAATCTCGTCGGTGGGAGCCGGCACCAGCTCTACCGCCAGCTTGCCGCCGAAGTGGGGCACCAGCCGGCGCACGGCCGGCAGCTGGGCAATGAGCTGGCGGTTGAGCCGGAAGAAGGGGGTAGGGTCGAGCAGCTTCTCCAGCTGCTCCAGGGTGTAGTCGACCACGAAGCGGCGGCCGTCGTGGGTGGCCAGCGTGGTGGTGTCGTGGCGGCTCCAGAACCAGGCGGCCTCGGCGGCGGGCAGGGGCAGCAGCGTGTCGCCCTGCCGCACCAGAAACCGCGTTTTGTACGGCTGCCGGGGCCGGGGCAGGGCATCGAGCAGGCGCTCTATGGAAAAATTAGGAGGTAGGAGTTTTGAATTAGGAGTTGGGTTTTGAGCGTCAGCCGGCTCAGCTTTTAACTCATAATTCAGCATTTTTAATTTCAGCAGGGCGGCCTGCAGCTCGGGCAATTTAATGGGCTTGAGCAGGTAGTCGATGCCATTGGCCCGGAAGGCTTGCAGGGCGTACTGGTCGTAGGCGGTGGTGAAGATAACCGGGCTGCGCACCAGCGTTTGGGCAAATACGTCGAGGCTGAGCCCATCGGCCAGCTGAATATCGCTGAGGATGAGGTCGGGGGCGGGGTGGCCGTCGAGCCAGGCCAGCGCGCCGGCCACCGTGTCGAGCACGGCCAGCACCTGCGCGCCCGGCGCGGCCTGGGCCAGCAGCCGCTGCAGGCGCTCGGCGGCGGGGTACTCGTCTTCGAGAATGAGAACGCGCAGGGGCAGCATAGGCACTTAGGCGGGGGGCAGCAGGGGTAGGAAAACCGCAAAGATGCCGCCCGCCCGCGTCACCTGCACCGGCCGCGCCGCGCCGAGCAGGGCGTAGCGCTGGCGCACGTTGGCCAGGCCGGTGCCGGTGCCGGGGGCCAGGCCGGCGGTGCGCGGCTGCCAGGTGTTTTCCACGCGCAGCCCGTCTTCGCCCTCGGCCACCAGGCGCAGGTGCAGCGGCCGGGCCCGCGAGGCCTCGTTGTGCTTAAAGGCATTCTCGACCAGCCCCTGCACGCTGAGCGGGGCCACGTGCCGGGCCAGGGCGGGGGTAGGGAGGTCGTATGCTACCCGCACGTTGTCCCGGAAACGCACTTTTTGCAGCGCCACGTAGGTCTGCACGAAAGCCAGCTCCTCGGCCAGCGGCACGGTGGGGCGCTCGCGGCTCAGCAGCACGTAGCGGTACACATCGGCCAGGCCCTCCACGTAGTGCTGGGCGGCCTCATTGCGGGGCTCGATGAGGGCGGCCAGGGTATTGAGGGAGTTGAACAAGAAGTGCGGGTCGAGCTGCTGGGCCAGGGCGTCGAGCTGGGCCTGCTGCTGCGCGTGGGCTAGCTGCTCGGCCCGGCGCAGGTTGGCCTCCCACTGCTCAAACAAGTGCCGGCTCTCATAAAGCAGCAGCACAACGAAAGTCGATACCAGGTTCAGGCTGATTTCGCGCAGCTCCTCGGCCGGGTGCAGGTGGTAGCCCTGCAGCGCGGCCAGCAGGGCACCCAGCGCCAGGGAGGCGGCTACCGTGTAGGCCACGCCGGTGGCGGCCAGGCACCACAGGCGGCGCGCCGTGGCGGCGGGCAGGGGCCAGCGGCGCAGCAGCCACTGCCACAGCTGGCGGTTGCCAAGCCAGAGCGTGATGGTGAACAACAAGGCCACGCCGTAGTCCACCAGCCAGTGCCACCCCAGGGGCTGGCCATAGCCGCCGCGGGGCACCAGCTCGAGCGCGGCCAGCAGGGGAATGCCAAAGAGCAGGAAGCGCCGGTCGCTCATAGCCGCGAAGGTCGGGTAAGTTGGCGTAACAGGCCCGCCGGGCACTAGAGCAGCGGCCGCCCGGCCAGCGCGCCCAGCAGCAGGCCGGCCACCGCCGCCGCGTACAGCGCCGCGCCTACCCCCGTGAGCAGCGCCGCCCGGCGCGGCACCCGGCGGCCCAGCGCCCAGCCCAGCAGCGGCAGCGCCTGCAAGGCGTGCATGCCCATAAAGTGGGCAATGCGCACATCACCCGCCACGGTGCTCCAGCCCAGGCCGGGCAGGCCGGGGCCGCCGTCGGGCGCGCCCACGGTGTGCTGCATGTTATGAATCATGAAGCCGCCCAGCGCCGAGCCCACCAAAAACACCAGCAGCCCCAGCCGCAGGCCCCACACGTAGCCCGCCGAGCCGTGCGGCCGGTAGCGCCAGGCCAGGTACAGGGCCCACACGGTCATGACCGTGTTGAGCAGAATAAAAACCCCCATTATGCTGAACAACAAAGCGTTGAGCGGGCTGCTTGCGTTGTAGTGCGAGGTGGTGCCGCGCCCGGCCTGGATGAAAATAATGGCCATCTCGACCACCATGCTCAGGGCCACTGCCCCGCTGAGGCGGCGCACGCTACGTTGCGCCGGGGCCGGCAGGTCGGCCAGCAGCCAGGCCAGCGTCCAGGTATAAGCCAGGCCCGAGAGGGCAAATTTGAGCGGCTTCAGCCACAGCAGCGCCCCGGTCACGTGGCGCTGGTCGAGGGGCAGCAGCACCAGGGCGGCGGCCATCAGGCCCACGTGCAGCCAGCCGGCCCAGCTCAGGGCGGGGTTCACGCGGTGCAGCACGCGCACGGCGGCGGCCACGGCCGACTGGGCCGGCGCCAGGGGGGTAGGGCGGGCCGGGCGCTCGCTCAGGGCGGCCCCAACGGTGGATAGTTGCAGCGTTTTCATCGGGTAAGCTATTGGTTTTGAGAAGAAAGTAAGGCGTTGCCAAAGGCCCGGCGCCCGCCAAAATACAGCAGCAGCCCCACCGGCCCAAACAAAAAGGTGAGCCCCAGCGCCGGCACCAGCGCCCAGCGCGGCACGCCGCGCCGCTGGGCGTCGCGCACCTCCCAGGCCCCCACAAACAGGTCGAAGCACAGGTAGTGCACCCAGCCCGCCAGCAGCGCCCACGGGTCCCGAAACAGGGCCGCCACCTGCGCCAGCGAGCCAAAGCCGCCCTCGCTGCCGTGCCCGCCCAGGTAGTGCGTGGCAATGAGCGCCGCGTAGGCCACGGCCAGCCCCAGCGACCACGCGCCGCTGAGCACCAGGGCGTTGGTGACGCGCCAGCGCGGGGCCAGCACCAGCAGGGCCCAGCCCACCAGTACCAGCGGATTGGCCAATGAAAACAGCAAGTCGGGCGTTGGCATGGGGGTAGGCGGCAGGGGTAGTAACTGCGTCAAAACTACGGGCTCCCTACCCCCCTCCCCCAGCTTAAAGCGGGTGAAACCACCGGCCCCGGCGGCCAACCCGCCAAAAACCTGGGGTGAAGCAACCAATCGGGGCCCACGCGGGCTCTTGTAGTACCCTACCTGTTTCCACCTCAAGCCGTTGCCGCCTATGCTGCCGCTCCTGTCTGCCCTCCTGCTGGGCCCCGCGCTTCACCTGCTGGCGGCGCCCGGCCCGCCCGTCACGCGCTTCGGCGGCCACCTCGACCACGCGCCGGCCGGCGACACGGTGCGCCTGTGGGTGGGCGAGCGGCGGGTGAAGGCCGCGCTCAGCCCCGGCGGCGACTTTCAGTTTGAGTTCAACGACCTGCAAGCCACTACCCCCGTGCACTTCACCTACGCCGGCCAAAGCACCCGCCTCTACCTGCTGCCCGGCGACCAGCTGCGGCTGACGCTCGATTTCAAGGATTTCGACAAGAGCCTGGTGTACAGCGGCAAGGGTGCCGACGTGAACAACTACGTGGCCCAGGCGCAGTGGAAATTTGAGTACGGCCCGCCCGGCGACGCGCCCCGGCCCCTGGACCAGCTCAAGCAGAAGCCCGGCACTACCCCCGCCGAAATGCGCCGCCATGCCGATGCGTTTCGGCAGCGGCGGCTGGCTTTCCTGGCGGCCTACGCCCAGGCGCATCCGCTGCCCGCCAGCTTCCGGCACGATGCCGAGGCGCTCATCAACGTGCAGTGGGGCACGCAGCTGCTTAACTACGTGGAGATTAGCCGAATGCAGAATACGGCGGAGGCGGGCCCCAACCAGCCCGTGGACCCGGCGTACTTCAGCTTTTTGCCAGCAGTGCCGCTGCGCGAGCTGGGCCACTACATGCGCGGGCTCGACGACAACACGGTGGTGGCGCAGTTCCTCTACGCCTACCAGGACCGCCTGGCGCCCAGCGGCAAGCTCAGCACCGACCCCGCCGAGGGCCCGCGCCTCTACCAGCTGGCTACGCGGGAGCTGGGCGAGGGTAAAATGCGCGACCTGGCCCTGCAAATGCTCATGCACTGGAAAATCGATGCCGACCTGCCTGGCGCCCAGGTGTTTTACCGCACGTTTAAGCAGCACAACGCTGACTCGACCCTGGCCCGCAGCCTGCGCGTGGCTATGGCCAAGAAGCAAAACCTAAGCCCCGGCCAGCCCGCTCCGGCCTTCACGCTGCTTGACGATACGGGCAAATCAGTATCGCTCAGTGATTTCAAAGGCCAAGTGGTGTACCTCGACTTCTGGGGCACCTGGTGCGGGCCCTGCATGAAGGAGATGACCGAGTCGGCCCCCGCGCTGAAAAAGCAGTTTGAAGGCCGGCAGGTAGTATTTCTGTACGTGTCGATGGGCGACCCCGAAGCCCGCTGGAAGCAAACGCTGGTCGATAAGCAGTTTACCAGCCTCCATAGCGTGCACCTGCGCGAGCCCCGCGAATCGAGCCAGGTAGCCACTGACTACCAGGTAACTTCCTACCCCAGCTACTGGCTCATCGACCGCGCCGGGCGCATCGTCGACACGCGGGCCCCACGCCCCTCGGACGGCACCAAAACCGTGGCCGCGCTTGAGGCCGCATTGAAAAACTAGCTGGGCGCGGGGCCACTATGGGTAAGAGTAAGCCCGGCTATCTTTGCGTGGCTGGGCCCACTGCCGGCGTTAGTATGGTGGTTACCTTGATTTGCCGCGCCGCTGCGCGCAGTTCCTTGCTTTTGAGCCTGCTGATAGGGGTAGGGCTACTACTGGGTGGGCCGCTGCCGGGCGTCGCGCAGCGATGGCGGCCGGCCCTACCCCCCCCGCCGCCCTTCAAGGCGCCGCCGTTTCGGGCGGCCCCGGCCCCGGCCGCTGCGCCTATTGGCAATGGCGTAGTGGTGAGCGGCCACCTCGACGCCGTGATGGCGCCCACCATCAGCCTCAGCTACGGGCCCGACTGGCGCGGCCGCCCCACCCAGACCGTGACGGCCAAGGTTAGCCCGGCCGGTGATTTTCGGCTGGCCCTACCCCCCCTGGCCGCGCCCACCGAGGCGCGCCTGGGCTACGACAACGAGTTTGCGACTCTCTACCTCACGCCCGGCGATGCCCTGCGGCTGGCCTTCGACCCCGGCCGCCTCGACCAGACCATCGCCTTCACCGGCGGCGGGGCCAACGCCAACAACTACCTGGCCCAGAGCTACCTGCTGGCCAGCCAGGACGATGAGGCCCGCCGCACCCCCGATGCCCGCGCCGCCACCCTCAGCGCCGCCGAGCTGCGCCGCGCCGCCGATGCCTACCGCCAACGGCGGCGGGCGGCGCTGGCCACCTTCGCGGCCGCGCACCCGCTGCCGACTGCTTTTTTGCGCCAGCAGCAGCAGGCCCTCGACTACGAGTGGGCCAGTGCGCTGCTCGGCTACTATGCGCGGCAGTCGGCCGCGCGGCGGCGCGATGGCTACGCTACGCTGCCGGTTGATTACTATGACTTTATGCGCGAGCTGCAGCTCGACCGGCGCGATTCGTCGCTGACCCAAAGCGCCTTTCAGAGCGTGCTGATGACCTACGCCTTCACCCAGTTCAACGACCCGGATGGCAACCTGCCCACCGGCCGCAACGCCGGCGCGCGCCTCTACCAGCGGGCCACCGACGTGCTCGGCGATGGCCGCGTGCGCGACGTGACCGTGGGCCAGTACCTGCTGGGCAAAGTGGAAAGCGAGCACACCGACATCCGCCCGCTGCTGCCCGATTTTCGGGCCCACAACCACGACTCCACCATTGCCCGCGCCCTGCGCCAGGCCGTGCGCACGCACCTGGCCCTGGCCACCGGCCAGCCCGCGCCCGACTTTACCCTGGCCGATGCTGCTGGCCAGCCGGTGGCCCTGAGCAGCCTGCGCGGCAAGGTGGTGTACCTCGATTTCTGGGCCACCTGGTGCGCGCCCTGCCTGGCCGAAATGCCCGCCAGCCTGGCCCTGCGCCAGAAATTTGCGGGCCGCGACGTGGTTTTTCTCTACGTGTCGCTCGACGGCAAGGCCGCCGACTGGCAGCGCTACCTGGCCACCAAGCCGCCCGCCGGCCCCAACGCCGTGCAGCTGCACGATGGCGCGGCTTTTGATGGGGCGGCGGCTAGGGCCTTCGCGGTGCAGTCCCTGCCTAGCTACTGGCTTATCGGGCGCGATGGCCGCATTCTGACTAACCCGTCGCCGCGGCCTTCCTCCAGCCCGGCCATCGACAACGCCCTGGAGCAGGCCCTCAAACCTTAGCCGTGTCGCCCGGTTAAGCACCTCTGTAGTGTTACTATTTTAACGGCTCGGCCGCGTGCTGCGTACGAGCCTTGTGAAAGGATTAATTTGTTTGTTTACGTTTACTAATCAACTACTTCAGGCTTGGCTAGGGGTGCGCTGGTGGCTCTTGGTGGGGTTGCTGGCGGCCTTGGCCGCGCCGGCTCAGGCTGCGCCGGGCCGGGCGCCGGGCGATACTGCGCGGCCGGCCCCGGTCTTTGCCCACCGCCGCCTGGTCGTGCAGATTGACTCGCGCTACTCCATCATCAACAGCAAGTTTTCCATTATCAACGGCGTGAAGCTGGGCCTGGAGTGGCGCGGCCGCGTGCGCACCGGGGCCGCGTTCTATTTTCTCAGCAGCCGCATCCCTACCCGCCTCGAACCGCCCGACAACGCCGCCGACGAGGCCGACGCCACCCTGCGCTTCTACAACGTGGCGCTCTACGGCGAGTATATCGTGCTCGCCAACCGGCGCTGGGAGCTGGGCGCCAACCTGCAGGGCGGCATGGGCGCGGTGCGCATCGAGTACACCAACGACGACTACAACCGCGTGCGCTCGCCGCGCGACTTTATTGCCCTCGTCGAGCCCTCGATGGCGGCCGAGATGCGGCTGTTTTCGTGGGCCAGCCTGGGCGCGGGCGCGGGCTGGCGGCAGCCGCTATTCGTGCCTCAGATAGTGCGCCGCGAAATCAGCGGCCCCATCTTCTACCTGCGGGCCAAAGTGCTGATTGGCCCCCTGATTCGAACCGTGCGCCATCAGGAACCGCTTTTTTCGCAGCGGGGCCTGCGCATCCACGGCGTAGACAGCCACACGCGCCGCCGCCTCTACGGCGACTGAGCCTACTTGCCCGTGGAGTAAGTAAAGCCCACCGTCAGGTTGGTGTTGAGCGAGCGGCGGTTTTCGACCGCAATACTCTCGTAGGAGTAGGCGTAGGCGGCCGTGAGGGCTAGGTGCCGGCTCACCGTAAAGCCCAGGCTGCTAGTGGTATTGATGCGGTAGTCGTTCGCGGCATCCTGCAGCGAGGGCTGGTAGAAGCCCAGCGCCGTGAACACCACCGGCCCCTTGCTGAAGCGCAGCTTGAGGCGGGTGGAGGAGCGGGGCACCTGCCGCAGCAGCCCTTCGAGGTACTCGGTGTGCTCGTAGAGGAAAAACTGGCTGACCGTTACCTCATTGCGCAGCGTATCGAGGTACAGCTGGTAGCCTACCCCCCCGCCCACCACCCAGCGCCGCGCGATGGCTCGCAGGTTGCTTTGCTCGCCTTCGGCCAGGGCGTAGTATTTGAGGCGGCCCACTTTGTAGGCGGGCGTGAACAAGCCCAGCAGCTCGCGCTCGCGCAGCAGGCCGTCCTGCTTGCCGTAGCTGAAGTTGAGGGCCGCCGGCAGCAGCCAGTGCTTGCCCAGGGCCAGGTTGCCGGTGTGGCTGGCGGTGAGGTAGATGCGCTCCACCGTGCCCGAGCTATAAATGCCCGTGAGCGCCGCCGTGTAGCGAATGCCCTGGCCACTCACATTGTAGGTTTCGAACTCGGAGGAGGGCAGGCCGCCGGCCGCGCTGGTGCTGGCGGCTACCACGGGCGCGGCCGTGGTGTCGGCCGCCGGGCGGGTGCTGACGGAGTCGGGCGCCGTTTGGGCCAGGGCCAGGGCCGGCAGCGCCAGGCTCGTGGTGGCCCACAGGCCGGCCCGCCAGCGCCGCCGCTGCGTAAAAAAGCCAGGTAATCTACTCATCAACAAAGTTTAAGGTTTGCGGCGGGTGTGTTCCGTACCCCGCATAGTGGCCGCCCGGTCGAGCTTGCCCGATGCCGTGGCCTTGAAGGCCGGCACGTAGAGCACCGCCTTGGGCACCTCGTATTTGCCGAGGCGCTCGGCCAGCAGGCCCAGCAGCTGGCGCTCGGTGGGGGGGGGTAGGGCCGCGCCCTCCACGTAGGCCGTCACGGCCTGGCCGAGGCGCTCGTCGGGCCGGCCCGCCACGAAGGCCCGACGCGGCTGCCCCAGCTCGGCCAGGGCCACGTCGAGCACCTGCTCCACCTTCTCGGCCTGCACCTTCACGCCGCCCGAGTTTATCACGAAATCGACCCGGCCCAGCCAGTCAAACGTGTGCTTATCCAGCAGCTCGATGCGGTCATTGGTCACGATAAGCTGGTCGTCGGTCACGTCGCCGCGCACCGTCAGGCAGCCGCGCTCGTCCTGGCCCAGGTGCAGGCCCGGCAGCACGCGGTAGTGCGCGCTGGCCTGGGGCCCGTTGAGGCGGCGCAAGGCCATGTGCGAGGCCGTTTCGGTCATGCCATACGTGAGGTACACCGGCACCGTCAGCTTCTGAATCTCGGCCAATAAGCTAGGCTCCACGCCCGCGCCGCCCACCAAAATATGCCGCATCTTATTAAGCCGCGCCGCCCGGCCCGCCGCCAGCATCGCCCGCAGCTGCAGGGGCACGAAGGCCGCGAAATCGAACTCGGCCCCCGCCGGCACCGCCTCCAACGGGTCGGCGTGCGGCTCCACGATGGTCAGGTGCATCTGCCGCTCCAGGCCGCGCACCAGCATCATCTTGCCGCCGATAAAGTCGCAGTTGAGGCACACCAGCGCCCGGTCGCCGGGCCCCAGGTCGAAGTAGTCGCCGGTGCGGGCCGCCGAGGCCGCCAGCTGCCGCCGCTTCAGCACAATGAGCTGCGGCTGCCCGGTGCTGCCCGAGGTGCGCAACCCAAACTCCGGCGCGCCCGTCAGCCACTGGCGCAGCAGCTCCAGCACCTTGGCCTCGTAGCCGTTGAGGCTCGCGTGGGGGGTAGGGCTCTGCCGAAGGCTATCGTAGCTAAACTCGCGGCCGTTGAGCAGCAGCGAAGTAGGAAGGTTGGGGCTAGGCATGGGACAAAATTACGGCGTCACGGCTGCGTTAGGGGGCGTGATACGCAGCAGTATATTCTGCGATTAGAAGGTCAGCCTAATAGTAAGGAGTTTGCTTAAGGCCAAAGGCTATGGAAGTGAAAAATGCGGGTCTGCCTACCCCTTTTCACTACTGCCAACAGGTCACCGCGCTTCTTGATTAAACTGTCTCCGGCTGATGCGTAGGCAACCAGTGAATACCGTTCTGCCCGCAAATAAGCTCCGCGTGAATGAGTCGGAAAGCTGTCATTTGGTAATTCCGACGAAAAAAATGAGTTACCCCAATCTATTTCCTCTGCCAATAAAGTGCCTTGCGCAATGGATAGTACAGGCTTACCCCGAACATTCAGGTACTTCTGCCGAACTACTGCTTTGCTATAAAATTGGCGAGCGAGGAGTGCGTCCTCTTCCGGCGTGGGCGGCCTGTCATTCGCTACAAACCAAATAAATAGCCCTATTAAAGGAATGGCGAGTAGGGCTTTAAACCCGGGTGGGCGCAAGTCGTCATCGAGCAAGTACTCAAGTATTTTTGCAAGAGAAAACTTGGTCGGCATTTGTTCTGAACTGGTTACCAACTATTACTACCGCCCATACTCATACACCACGTAGCCCCACGGCTCCACCTGCCAGGGCTTGCTGCTGAGCGGCTCGGTAGTGTACCTAAACAGGTTATACGGCCGGCCTTGCAGGGCTTTTTCCTTGACGCTGATAGTCTGCGGCTTGCTTGATAAGTTGAGGATAACCAGCACTTTTTTACCGGCCTTTTCGCGCACGTAGGCGTACACCGCCCGGTCGTCGCCCACGCTCACCTTGCGAAACGAGGCATCCGAGGCCAGCGCGGGGCTGCGCCGGCGCAGGGCCAGCAGCGTTTGGTAAAATTTGGCCCGCTGGTACTTGCCAAAGGTCATCGGGTCCTTGTCAAAAAACTTGAGCGGGCGAAGCACCGGCTCCTCCTGCCCGCTGTAAATGAGCGGCACGCCGTTGCCCATCGTCTGGGTAAAGACGGCGAACGGCGCGTGCTTCACGCCCGGAAAGCTGCCATAATCGGCTTTTTTCCAGCTGTTTTCATCGTGGTTGCTGGTGAAATACATTTCAATCGTGCCCTTTGGGTACATACCCTGCCAGCCGCGGTACACGCTGTCGAGGGCCGTGGCGGGGCGCTGGCCGGCGGCCACCTTTTCCATCGCCTTAAACATGTGCCACGGATACACCGCGTCGAAGCCGCTGCGGGGCAGGTAGGCGCTGTCGCCCTCGGCCAGCATAAACAGCGGCTTGTCCTGGCGCAGCGTCGGAATGGCGCGTTGCCAGAAAGCCGCCGGCACGTTCCAGGCCACGTCGCACCGAAAGCCATCGATGTTGCTGGTTGTCACCCAGTAGCGCATGGCCGCAATCATGCTGTCCTGCAGCTCGGGATTTTTATAGTCGAGCTGCCGGGTATCGGCCCAGTCGAAGGCCACGGCCGGCTGGCCCTCCTTGTTTTTCACGAAGAAATTGGGGTGTTGCGTCAGCCAGCGGTTGTCGGCGCCGGTGTGGTTGGGCACCCAATCGATAATTACCTGCATGCCCCTGGCGTGGGCGGCCCGCACTAGGCGCTGCCAGTCGGCCATCGTGCCGTATTCGGGGTTGAGCCGGGTGTAGTCGGCCACGGCGTAGTAGCTGCCCAGGCTGCCCTTGCGGTCTACCCGGCTAATGGGGTTCAGAGGCATAAACCAGAGCGTTTCTACCCCCATTTTTTGCAGGCGGTCGAGGTGCTTGGCAAAGGCGTTGAGCGTGCCTTCGGGCGTGTACTGGCGCACGTTCACCTCATAGATGTTGCCCTGTACTATCCAGGCTGGGTGAGCCAGGGGGGCAATAGTTTGTGATTGCGCAAGCGCCGGAAAAACCAGCAGCAAAGCTGCCAGCACACGCAAAAGGTTTGTCATAAAGAGGAAGGGTAGGCTACAAAGTAAGGGTAAACCGCCGGCCAATGCCTACTAAAGCGGGTGAGTGAGCACTTGCTTTTAAGGAAAATAATTTGTACATTTAGCCACAACCTATTCCGTATCACGCCATGCTCACTCAGCCCCACCCCACCCCGATTACGAAAATGGCTGCCCCCGTCAGCACTGCCTGCCCCAAGCTAGCCGCCCTCAAAGCCCACGCTAAAGCCCTGAAAAAGCGGCGCAAACAGGAACAGCGCCGCTTCTTTATGGCTATTTGCAACAGCTTTCACGCCTTTGGCTTTAGTTTTTGACCCGTATTAATCTATCCATCCTAAAAAAAGCCCCGTCATCCGACGAGGCTTTTTCTTTGTAGCGGTTAACGCAAGCTGCGGTGAAACTGCGCCTACGGGAATTTCGGAAACTTCGAGAAGTCGGGCTTGCGCTTTTCGAGGAAGGCATTTTTACCCTCCTTGGCTTCCTCGCTCAGGTAGTAGAGCAGGGTAGCGTTGCCGGCCAGTTCCTGAATACCAGCTTGGCCATCGAGCTCGGCGTTGAACGACGATTTCAGCATGCGTAGGGCCAACGGGCTCTTTTGCAATATCTTATGGCACCAGCCTACGGTAGTTTCTTCCAGCTTATCGAGCGGCACTACCTTGTTGACGAGGCCCATGTCGAGGGCTTCCTGGGCGTCGTACTGGTCGCAGAGGAACCAGATTTCGCGGGCCTTTTTCTGGCCTACCACGCGGGCGAGGTAGCTCGCGCCAAAGCCGCCGTCGAACGAGCCCACGTTGGGGCCCGTCTGGCCAAAGCGGGCGTTGTCGGCCGCGATACTCAAGTCGCAGACCACGTGCAGCACGTGGCCGCCGCCGATGGCCCAGCCCGCCACCATCGCAATGACGGGCTTCGGGATGCTGCGAATCATCTTCTGCAGGTCGAGCACGTTGAGGCGGGGCACGGCGTCGCCGCCCACGTAGCCGCCGTGGCCGCGCACGCTCTGGTCGCCGCCCGAGCAAAACGCCCTACCCCCCTCGCCGGTGAGGATGATGACGCCGATGTCGGTGCGGTTGCGGCAAATGTCCATCGCCTCAATCATCTCATCCACCGTGAGCGGCGTGAAGGCGTTGTGCACCTGCGGCCGGTTGATGCTGATTTTGGCAATGCCCCCGTGCTGGGAGAAAATGATTTCCTGGAACTCCTTAATCGGGGTCCACTCAATTGGTTCGGACATGAGTTAAAAGTATAAAATAAATAGTACGTCATGCTGAGCTTGTCGAAGCATGACACTGATTAGTTAAGCGAAAGCCGCTTTCACGGCGGCGCGGTATTCTTCGAAAAAGGCGGCGTTGGTTTTAGAATCAGTGAAGATTTCGAGCACCGCCGCGCCGCCTTCGGCCGCAAAGAAAACCGGTAGCGCGGCATTGAGTTCGGTGAACGACGCCACGGGCAAGTAGCGCAGACTAAAATCGCGGCACAGATTCTCGGCCGTGAGCGCCTGGGTGGTTTCAAAAAACTCGTCCAGCTCCGGCTGGTCGCGCGGCCCGTCGATGAGCCGGAAAATGCCGCCGCCGTGATTATTAAAGAGTACGACCCGCAGGTTGGGGGTAGGGTAGTTGTGCCAGAACGCGTTGCGGTCGTAGAAAAACGCCACGTCGCCGGTCAGTAGCACTACCGGCCGCTCGGGCTGCGCCAGCGCCGCGCCTACGGCCGTGCTGTTGCAGCCATCGATGCCGCTGGTGCCCCGGTTGGCGAATACTTCGATTTGCTCATCATTCGCAACCCCTAGAATGTTAGCGTAACGCACGGCCATGCTATTGGCTAAATGCAGTGCGCAATTCCCTGGAATTTCCATCAAAACATCCTCGAAGGCACGAAATTCATTGAAAACCCCAAACTGGTGCGCGTGTAGAAAACGGTCTCTGGCAATTGTAGCTTTTAGGTCAGCATCACGCCACCTTTTGCCATAGTCAGAAGCTTTTATGCGTAGTTTCTGCGAAAATGTGACGGTAAAGTCGTTGAGAAAAAAGGCTGGATTGGTTCGAAAAACATGCGTCAAAGAACGGAATACATCAGCTACTGGTCCATAATGTGGCTGCAAGTGCCAGTGCTGTTTGGGAGTGTATTTGCGCAAGTATAATTTCAGTGCTTTTGAAATCAGTGATTTTCCGAATGTGATAAGCAATTCAGGGCGGAGCGACTCCCGAAATCCTTCGTTAGTACTGCTCAGAAATATGTCCTGCGACATTATTCCGGGAATATTGCTGATAGAGTCGCCAACTACTACTGCCCCGGATTGATGTGCAAAGTGCTGCAGCGCATCCACAATATTGGCGTCGCTGGCATGCTGCCCTACTACAACGAGTACGCGTTTGAGCAAATTAGCATAGGGTGTATTTGAAAGGGCTTCAGCATAAAAAGTATTCAAGAGTACATCACCATCATCCCGAATAATCTTCACATCCTGCTCATACACAATATCTTCCCCCGCTTTTGGATAAAACGGCTCGCGCAACGGAATATTCACCTGCACCGGCCCGGCCGGCCCGGCCTGCGTCAGGTTAATGGCCTCATTAATTATCCGTTCGGCGTGCCACTTGGCATCGGGGTGCGAGGTATCGGCGGGGAAGTCGAAGGCGCCTTTGGCGTGCGCGCCGTAGAGGTTGCGCTGGCGGATGGTCTGGCCGTCGAGCTGGTCAATCCACTCGGGCGGGCGGTCGGCGGTGAAGATGAGCAGCGGGATTTGCTGGAAAAAGGCCTCCGCCACGGCGGGCGCGTAGTTGAGGCCAGCCGTGCCGCTGGTGCACACCAGCACCACCGGCCGCCGCGTGGCCTGCGCAATGCCGAGGCCGATGAAGGCGGCGGCCCGCTCGTCGGGCACCACGCGCAGCTTGCCGCGGTAGGCCGGGTGCCGCGCAAAGGCCAGCGTGAGTGGCGCCGAGCGCGAGCCGGGCGACAGGATAACGTCGGTGATGCCGTGCCGGGCGCAGATTTCGGCGATGTTGAAAACGGCTTGGTTGTTCATGCGGGCGGTTAGGGTCGGGGAGGGGGGGTAGGGCGGCTGGGCTGGGCAACCGAACCTTCGGTTTGCAGCGCGCCGAGCAGGCGCACCAGGCTGGTCATGTCGCGGTAGTCGAGCACTTCTACGGGCGAGTGCGAGTAGCGGCCGGGCCACGACAGTGGCACCGACGGGATGCCGTAGTTCATAAATTCCATCCCGTCGGTGCCGCCCACCGTCATGCCTTCCTGGATGGCAATGTGCTGGCGGTCGGCCAGCGCGTGCACGTGCTGCACCAGGTCGCGCCGGGCAAAGTTGATACTTTCGACCACCCGAATAACGGCGCCCTGGCCCAGCGGGCAGTAGCCAAACGCGGGCGACTCCTGCGGCGCATCCGACGACACGAAGGTGTCAATCGGGTATACCACGTCGGCGTCGCGCAGGCTTTGGGCCGCGAAGGCCGCGCCCAGCAGGCCGATTTCCTCGCCCGTCGACCACACGTAGGTGACGCGGCAGGGCAATTTGGCGGGGTCGAGGTGACGCAGGCTCAGCAGCAGCGCCGCGCAGCCCACGCGGTCGTCGAGGCCGCGCGCGGCGGCGCGGTTGGGCCCCAGCGGGCGCAGCTGCTTAGGCATGGTCACGGTGGTGCGGCCCACCTCGATGCCCGCCGCCCGCGCCTGCTGCGCCGAGGCGTAGCCCGCAAACACCGTGAGCGGCCCGGCCGCCGCGCGCTTGGTAGCGCTCAAATACTGCGGGCGCGGCTCAAACACGGCCGATATGTCGGCCTGGCCCGGTCGGTGCAGCAGCGCCGGCTGGGCCTCCCAGAGCCAGGGAAACGCGCCGCCTTTTATGCTGAGCACCAGCCGCCCATCGGGCCGAATGGAATCGACCACGAAGCCCACCTCGTCCATGTGCGCCACGAACACAAGGTGCTTCTTGCCCTGGCCGAAGGTGAGCGTGAGGTTGCCGGCCTGGTCGGTAGTCGGCTTGGCCCAGGCGGGTAATTGCTTGGCAATGAACTCGCGCACGGGTGTTTCGGCGGTGCTCACGCCGTAGCTGGCCACCAGGCCCGCCAGCAGCTGGGCTTCGGGCGTAGGTGGGGGGGTAGGGGCCAACGGCTGGGGTGTAGCCGGGGGGGTAGGGGCCGCGGCCGTAGTAGCCGCCGGCGCGCCAGCCGCCGCCAGCCACGCCCGGATGAGCTGCTGCACGTCGGCCACGGCCACGGCCTCGACGGGCGTGTGGGCGTAGCGGGCGGGCAAGCCCAGCAGGTAGGTGTGGGCATTGGCCAGCTGCGCGTTGGGCAAAACCGGCTTGCGGGCCGGGCGAGTGGGTTGCGCCAGGGTTTGGCCGGGTAGGGACGTAAATTCCTGGTCAACCAAAAACTGGCCGGTGCCGGGCGCGTCGGACTCCAGGCTGCGGTCGAAGCGGCATACCTCGTTGAAGGGGCCGTACTGGTTAGCCACGGCCTCAAAGCCCTTGCCGTTGAGCAGGTCGAGGGTCGTCCAGGCGATGACGGTGGTGCCAGCGGGCGGCGTGGCCAGCAGCGCCTGGGCGGCGGTGGCGAGGGCCACGACGGCGGCTTTTTCGCGCATGGCCGGGGCGGCTACCCACTGCTGGGCCACCAGCACGGGCTTCTTCTCCAACGTCACCGGGTCGAGCAGGTGAATGCCCTGCTGGGCCACGGCCGCCGCCGAGGCCGCGCCTACATCCAGAAAAGCCGCCTGCCACGAAAAGGGGGGTAGGGTGCGCTCGGGCGCGGCCCGCAGGTTGTCATAGTGCGACGAAGGCACGCCCGAAATACCGTTGCGCGGCCCGCCCGCCGTGCCAATGCGCACGTCGTGGCCTTCCAGAAACTGGTGGTATAAGGTGCCAACGGCCCCGCCGCCCACGGGCGCCACGCGCAGGTAGCCGTTGGCCTGAACCTGACTTACCACGTAACCCGGCTCGTCGAGCGGCGCCACCAGCAGGCGGCGCGGGCTGCCATTGCCCAGCACCAGCACGAGGTTGCCGAGCCGGTCGTGCCGCAAGGTGCCGGCTTTGAAAAGCTGCCCCACGAAGCGGCTGGCTTCCTCCTCGCGGCCGGTTACAGCGCTGGTGCGGGCGTAGGCTTGCAGCAGCGCCGGCAGCTGCGCCTGCGCGGCGGTGGCCCAGGTGCTCAGCAGGATAAGTAGAGTAAAGAAGCGCATAAGTCGGGGGTAGTAGGGTGCGGGGCTTGCCCCCGCCCGTCGTTGAACGATTCAC
>CAZZWL010000100.1:0-21239 GCA_964657755.1 uncultured Rhodanobacter sp. | reverse complement strand
GCCATCCGGCTGCTTCAGTAGCCGCACTTCCACTACCAGCGTAGTATCGTAGCGCGGCTGCGAAAACTCCAAGCCAACCAGCGCCTCGTGGCCCTTGTCCGTAGCGTACTTGATGCCTTTAAACTTGCTGTCGGGCCCCACTATTCGTCCTGCCAGGCCCAGCAAGGACACGTTGACCAATCGTTTGGGTGCGGCTGCCTGAGCTTCTTCCAGCGAGCCGGTTTCCACGTAGCGCTGCACTTCCGTGTGGGCATCCTTGGCCAATTGCGGCTTCAGTAAGCTTAGGCCACCACGGAGTGCCAGCCCACCGCCCGGCATCAAGGCTGTGAGCACAGAGCCTTGGCTGGCTACGTCGTCGACTAAGTGGCTAGTCACGCTGTTCACGTCTACGTAGCGCTCAAAAGTGGCTAAATCGTGGGTCTGAGTGGCCGCCGCCGCTTGCAGCAGCGCGTATTCGGGTCCCTTCCGTAAACTGCTGTAATAGTAGTAGCCACCGACCAAAACTGCCAGCCCAAATAGTAGTAAAAGTATTCGCTTCATAAGAGGCTAAGCAAAATGAGGGGGGTAGGGATGCAGTAAAATAGCTTACAAAGCTACTGGCCAACTGTCTGCCCGCGCCCTTGGCCACGTACAATGCCGCTATGTCAGCAGCCTCTCTCAATCCGATTTTGCCGGGGCCGCGCCCCGAAGTGCACGGCCACCGCGGCTGCCGTGGCCTACTACCCGAAAATACCCTACCCGCCTTTTTGCACGCGCTCGCTTTGGGCGTCGATGTGTTGGAACTAGACGTAGTAATCTCCAGTGACCACCAGGTTGTCGTATCGCACGAGCCTTGGCTGACAGCTCGCCTGGGCACTGGCCCCCGTGGCGAGCGCATCAGCACTTACCAGGAGCGCACCCACAACCTTTACCAGATGCCTTACGCCACTATCCGCCGCTGCGTGGTGGGTGAATTGCCGCTGGCGGGCTTTCCCGAGCAGCAGCCTCTAGCCAGCTACCGCCCTTTACTGCGCGAAGTACTGCGTGTTGTAGCGGAAGCTTGCCGCCTAGCCGGTCGCCCTGAAGTAGGGTATTCGGTCGAATTAAAAAGCAGCCCCGGTGGCGACAATATTTTTCACCCTACCCCTGCTCTATTCGTTGAGCTCGTTATGGCTGAGCTGCTGGCCGCTGGGGTGCAATCCCGCACTACGCTGCTCAGTTTTGATAGCCGTATTCTGCAGGTTGCGCGGGCTCATTTTCCTAATCAAGCTCTCTGCCTGCTTAATGAGTCCCGCATTTCAGTGGCGGTACTGTTTGCCCAGCTCGGTTTTGTTCCTAACAGCTACGGACCCGACTTCGAGCTATTATCAGTTGCGGAAGTAGCAGTCATTCAGAATGACTACCCCGGTTTACGGCTTGTGCCGTGGACGATAAATACCCTGGCAGGTTTTCAACAAGCCATTGGGTGGCGAGTAGCGGGCATTACCACGGACTATCCCAATCACTTGTTAGCGCTATTATCCGGCAGCATGTAACGTGTAATATGTCCCGATGTACCTGTTACAAGCCTACTTGTTACAAACTCGGCCCTTTACACATTACAATTTACAATGCTTCGTTGCTTTACACTGCCCTTTATTTGTTAAAATATTTGGTTTACACTCGTGCGCATTACATATTTGTGTTGTCATTACAATTTACAGCTAGCTCATGCCGCACCAAGGTGAAATACTGCAAGAAGCAATTAAAAACAGCGGTATTTCCATCACCCGTATCGTCGAAGAGCTTGGTATTACACGTCCAACTATCTACCGTAAATTCAAGGATGATACACTAGAGGCTAATTTTGTAAAGAATGTTGGTTCGATTATCGGACATGACTTTACTCAAGACTTTACAATTGCTGAACAATCAGTTTTGCCTTTTGTAACAACAAGCATACGCCCTACTGTAACGTCGCCTGTAACACCCCGCCCTTCGCTTACTGCAAATACTGACCCAGACCCCGTTAAGCAGCTTTTGCTTCTGCAAACGAAGTATATCGCGCTTCTGGAGGCTTACAATGAGCTGCTCTTGAAGGTGTATGGTCTTAAGTAACAAAAATGTTTCACGTGGAACATTTTTGTTGTGTTTTATGCCCGCTGGATGCTAGTGACTGCAACAATTCTGGAAAGCTAAGCGCAAAGGGCATTACACGAAATCGTGCCGTGCGTCGTCAACCACCGCAGCTGGAAAGAAAACGAGCGATTAGCAGGCTGTCACGGAGCATGTCGAAACAGCATAACAAGCTCTGAATTTTGGACTCCCTAATGCATCATTATAATGCAGCGCAGAGCATGTAAGAAGCCCGCAGCTGCCGCCAAAAGCGCTAGTGCCAATCGTGGCTACCAAACCCAGTGTGGTTACAGGAAAACTACCTCGCTTACTACCTGGGAACCCACCTCGTTATTAAGCATTTCCAAAACGCGCGTCTTAGCCATTACCAACTCGTGCTTGAGGGGGGCGGAAGAAAGACGAACAAATAGCTTGCCCTTGGCTACGTATACTTCCTGCGTTTTGAGGGCGACAGCCTTACCCATAACACGCTCCCAGCTGGCTACTACAGTTACCTCATTGAGCTTGCCGCCGAGCCGGTAGGCTCGTACCAAAGCCTCCAGGCCTTCCTTCAGCGGGATAATATCGGCCCGGCGAGCGGTAGGGGAGAAGGTAGGTTTTTTCACGGATTCAGGCTTAAATAACTCTCAGTGCCGTTCGGTAAAAGAAGGCGTTGCGGAGCTCAAAAATACAGCCTATCCTCAGGGAGGCGGGTAGCTAAAATCAAATAGCCCGTACTGTCCCTTGCTGTACCTTGAACCGTTGAATGGCGCTGCTCACCCCGGCTAGCGCTTGGTCAGTGCGCGCAAGATTAGTGTCGGTGAGAAAAACTTGGCCGAAGGTTTGGTCAGCTACTAATTCGAGCAAGCGCGCAATACGCTTGTCATCGAGGCGGTCAAATATATCATCGAGTAGCAGCAGGGGTTTGGTCGCAGCGTCTCCTTCGGGCCGGGGCTTTTGGGCAAGCAATTCAAACTGGGCGAGCTTTAGCGCGATAGCAAATGATTTTTGTTGGCCCTGCGAAGCATAAGTTTTTACCGGTAGGCCATCCATCAGAAATGCGAAATCATCGCGATGGGGCCCGGTAGTACTGCGTTGCAAGGCTATGTCGCGGCGCTCGTTGGCTAACAGGAGATGACGAAAATTTTGGTCCGTCAACTGGCTTTTGTACTGAAGAGAAACTTCCTCACGGCCGTCAGCAAGCTGGCCATAATGCCGCTGGAATACGGGAACGAACTGCGTAGCGAAACTGGCGCGCAACTCCTGCAGCCGCTCGCCCAGCGGAGCCAGCTGGTCGTCGAGTGCCTGTAAATAGAGCGTGTCAAAACCTTGGCTATTGCCACTAAGCTTCAGCGTGGCGTTGCGCTGGCGAAGCAAGCCGTTGTATTGAATGAGGAGTTCCAGAAACTCATGGTCCAGTTGCGATTGTAAGCTATCGAAGTAGCGGCGACGTTCTTCGCTACCCTGCCGGATTAAGTCAGTGTCGTAGGGAGAAATAAGTACTGCCGGATAACGACCTATGTGGTCCGCCAAGCGCTCATAGGGCTGCTTGTCGTGCGTAATTATCTTCTTCTGACCAGTTCGCAGACTTACCTGAATCGTCTCGTCCAGTTGAGGTTGAGGGGAGGAGAAGCGGCCCTTCACCACAAAAAAATCAGCTCCTTGCTTGATTACTTGGGCATCGGCACTCACGAAAGCCCCCTTAGTAAGCGCCAGGTAATGAATGGCGTCAAGCAGATTAGTTTTTCCGCTGCCATTATCTCCAATGAAGCAGTTGATACCCGGACTCAGGTCCAGACTTGCTTCGTCATAATTCTTAAAAAAAAGCAGGTGGAGATGGTCAAGCGTCATTAGAGGCAATGGGGTGGGAGTACGGGTAGAATTACGTAATTTCGCCCTCCCAACGCGAAATTATATACCCCGAATTATGGCGGAGTCAAAAGTAAAGGATGCGCCGAAGGCTGGCGCTAATGGTAGCAAGGCTGCCAAAAGCCAGCCCGCCAAGGTAGTGGATGCCAAAAACGGCGTCGCAACCGCGCCGCAGCCGGCTGTAGAAGTATTGCCCGCCGCGCACGCCGGTGGTAATGATAGCAAGGAGCCGCTGGCCACCTCTCCCGACCAACCAGAGTTTTCGAAAGAGGTTTACATAGCCTGGTATGAGCAGATGCAGCTCATGCGCAAGTTTGAAGAAAAAGCTGGTCAATTATATGGTCAGCAAAAAATCAAGGGCTTTTGCCACCTCTACATTGGCCAGGAAGCTTGTGTTGCCGGCGCCGTATCGGCGCTGGAGAAAGGCGATAAGTACATTACCGCCTACCGCGACCACGCGCATCCCCTGGCCCTTGGTACATCGCCGAACGCCATAATGGCCGAGCTGTTTGCCAAGGCTACTGGTTGCTCGAAAGGCAAAGGCGGGTCAATGCATATGTTCGATAAAGAAGTTGGTTTCATGGGTGGCCACGGTATTGTTGGTGCTCAGATTCCGATGGGTGCCGGTATCGCATTTGCTGAGAAGTATAAGAAGACGGGCAAGCTGTGCATTTGCTACATGGGCGATGGCGCGGTGCGCCAGGGCGCCCTGCATGAGGCATTCAACATGGCCATGTTGTGGAAGCTGCCCGTCATTTTCGTGGTGGAGAACAACGGATACGCGATGGGCACTTCGGTGCAGCGCAGCTCCAATGTGACCGACTTGCACATCATCGCGGAAGGCTATCAGATGCCGAATGAGCCCGTGAATGCCATGAACGTGGAGGAAGTGCATAAGGCCGTAGCTCGTGCCGCAGAACGCGCCCGCGGTGGTGAAGGCCCAACGTTCCTGGAATTTAAGACCTACCGCTACAAAGGCCACTCGATGAGTGACCCTGCCAAGTACCGCACGAAGGAGGAGGTAGAAGAATATCGCCACCGCGATACGATTGAAGCAGTCCGTCATACTATCCTCACCCACGCTATGGCGACGGAGGAGCAACTGACGGCCATTGATGAGCGCATCAAAGGTCAGGTGCAGGAGTCGGTTGAATTCGCAGAGAATTCGCCTTACCCCGATGCGGCTGAGCTCTATCACGATGTGTACGTGCAAAGTGATTATCCGTATATCCACGATTAACTAGTATTAACCCGGTCCCTTGCTTGCGTAGCCGGGTGGTCCCTTGGGCTGGCTTGCTAAAGTTGAGCGGCCCTGAGCTACCTATCCCAATGTCTAAGATTCCATATACCGGCAAAACGCCGGGAGCCCGTCAGCCTATTCGCCCGGTGTCGACGGACCCGCTGGCTCCGGCCGAAGAAAGCTACGCGACCGAAAACCCGCTGCTTGAAGACCCCGACGCGTTGGCTGCTCGCCTGGCCGAATCGGAAGATTTTGTGCGACGCAACCGAAACGTGTTGCTGGGTGTGCTGGTAGTGGTGGTAGCCGCCATTGCCGGGGCATTCGGCTACAACTACTGGCGGACGGAGCAGAATACGCAGGCGCAGAATGCGATGTTCAAAGCCGTAAACTATTGGGAAGCTGACTCACTTGGCAAGGCCACGAAAGGCGACGGCAAGCACCCTGGCCTTGATAAGGTGGCTACTGAATACAGCGGTACGAAAGCCGGTAACCTCGCCGAGTTCTATGCTGGCGTGGCCGCGCTGAAGCAAGGCAAGTACCAAGACGCCTACACCTACCTAGACAAGTTTAACTCATCTGACTACTTGGTGCAGTCACGAGCTTACGCGCTGATGGGCGATGCCAAGCTGGAGTTGAACCAACCTAAGGAGGCGGCCGAGCTCTACGCTAAAGCGGCTGACCACAATGCCAACGAGTACTTCTCGCCGGGTTACGTGCTCAAGCAAGGTATCGCGCTGGAAGCCGCCAAGGATAACGCGGGCGCCATCAAAGCCTACGACCGAATTCTCAACGACTACTCGGCTGCCCAAGAGGCTGGCGAAGCCCGCCAGCGCAAAGCAGCCCTCAGCCAATAGCAGTGTGCTAGCCGTGTTAAGCCCGCAACGGCGCTTCCCAGCCTGGGGAGCGCCGTTGTGCTTTGCTAGTGGCCGCCGACTCTACTTTATTCCCCAATACTGTTTCGCCGCTTACGCAAGCAGAAAGTGCTGTTGAGAAGTAAGGCGTGACGCAAGCCCTACCCCCCCGATTTTTATGGCTACTGCCCTCCAAAACCTTAGTACTTACGATAGCGCTGCCTTTACCGATATTAGCGAGAAACGCTTTGGCCTGGTAGTGGCTGACTGGAACCGTGAGCTAACCGATACGCTTAGCAATGGTGCCTACGAAACGCTGCTGAAGCACGGCGCCAAGCCGGAGAACATCTTTCGCAACACCGTGCCGGGCAGCTTCGAGTTGACGCTGGGTGCGCAGCTACTGGCCCAGCACGATGAGATGGATGCGGTCATCTGCCTGGGGGTAGTGATTAAAGGCGACACGAAGCACGATGACTACATCTGCCACGCCGTGGCGCAGGGCCTAACCACCGTCGGACTGAAATACAATAAGCCCGTGATATTTGGCCTGGTAACGACCAATACGTTGGAGCAAGCGTGGGACCGGGCGGGTGGCCGCCACGGCAACAAGGGGGTAGAGGCCGCCGTGGCCGCCATTCAGATGCTCGGATTCTGAGCCTTGGGTGTGGGGAGGGAAGCAAAGACGCTGAAACTAATTACCTTTGCCCCCGCGAAGCCTTGCCAACTCGCTTCCTAGTAAAGTTAGCGCTGGTAGTGCTGCTAAACTTTTTGGATTAGCGGGGCGTTGGCTTTGCCAGGTTGGTACCTGCCGCGCTCAATTTATTACTTTTTTACCTGCTTTTCAATGCCTGAAGAAAACCTCCGCTATTCGCGGGAAGACTTAGCTGAGTTTGACCAGATTATTCAGGATAAGCTGACGGCTGCCCGCAAGGAGTTGTCGTTTATCAAAGAGACCTTGACTCGTAATAATGAGTCGGGTACTGATACCACGGCGGCCTCACTAAAAGTGTTAGAAGACGGCGCTGAGACCGCCGAAAAAGAAAGCCTGAATCAGTTGGCTTCACGCCAGATGAAGTTCATTCAGCAGCTTGAAAATGCGCAGCTGCGCATTAAAAACGGTACCTACGGGGTGTGCATTGGCACGGGCAAGCTCATCCCCAAGGAGCGCCTGCGCGCGGTGCCGCACACCCAGCACTCGATTGAGGCCAAGCTGGCCCGGCGCGACTAGGCACTGCTCCGTATACTGGTCCGGACCCGCACCCGGCGCTTCGGCGGCGGCTTGCGGGTCCGGCCTTTTTTTGCCGCTTGCCCGCTGGGCAGGGGGTAGCACTTACCAGCGCCGGCGGCGCGGGACTACAAGCCAGCATTAGATAACCTCACTTAAACCAAGATGGGCAAGCAACATTCTTCGGAAGATAAACCAGGCCGGCGCGGCGCGGCTGGTGGTACCGGGCGTCCGGGCAGCGACGCCCGCAGTGGCAACGCGCCCCGCGGCAACAGCAGCAATTATAAAGGCAGCCGGCCCGACGGCCGCGGCGAAGGCTATTCGCCCGCCCGGCCTACGTTTGGGCAAGGCGGCGGCGGTAAATTTGGCGCCCGGCCCAGTGGCGGCGGTGGCTTCAATAAGCCAAACTTTGGCGAGAAGCGCAGCTTTGGCGGCGGCGACCGCCCCGAGCGTGGCGGTTTTGGCGAGAAGCGTAGCTTTGGTGGCGACCGGCCCAGTGGCGGTAGTGACCGGCCAGCCCGCAGCTTTGGCGGCGACCGTCCCGAGCGCAGCGACCGCCCGGCCCGCAGCTTTGGTGGTGACCGCCCCGAGCGCGGCGGTTATGGTGAGAAGCGCATCTTTGGCGGCGACCGCGATGCCCGGCCCCGGCGCTTTGAGCAAAGCAACGAGGGTGGCGAGCGCCGCGACAACCGCGAGGAGCGCAGCGAGCGCCCCGCCTACCCCCCCAAACCCATCTGGCAGGGCCAGCCGGTGCGCTACGAAGGCAAACCGACCGTGCCGCGCGGTGGCAAGGGAGAGCGCAACCGTAAGTTTATCAAAACCAACCCCGACGGCACACCCATAACGCCAGCCAGCGACCGCCCCGTGTATACGGGCCGCGACGAGCGCCGCTCGTTTGAGGAGCGCGACACCAACCCGCGCCCGCGCCCTGAGGGTGGCTACGAGCGGCGCGATGACCGCGCGCCGCGCCGCGAAAGTGGTGACCGGCCAGGGGGCGACGACCGCCGCAGTAGCTACGGCGACCGCCGGCCGAGTGGCGAAGGCAACGACCGCCGCAGCTTCGGCGGCGAGCAGGGGGGTAGCGACCGCCGCAGCTACGGCAGCCGCGACGCCCGCCCCACTGAAGGCGGCCGCGACGACCGTCGCAGCAGCTATGGCAACGACCGGGGTGCCAGCCGCGAGCCCACCCCAGGTGCTTTTGGCAAGCCGCGCAGCTATGGCGAGCGCCCCGCTAACACAAGCAGCGGCACGTTTCGCGAGCGGCGCGAGGCCATGCGCGAAGCCCAGAGTGGGCCGCGCCGGGGCACCACCTACGGCAGCAGCGATAAGGGGCGGACGAATGACGCCGTAGGGCAGGCTCCCGACTATAAAAACCTCGGCCATTACGAAAAGGACAAGACGCGCGGCAACAAGCGCCGGGCCAGTGAGGAGGATTTTGGTAATGAAGAGCTGCGCCTGAACCGCTACATCGCCAACGCCGGCATTTGCTCGCGCCGCGAGGCTGATGCGCTCATCGCGGCCGGCGAAATCCGGGTCAATGGCGAGGTGATTACCGAAATGGGCTACAAGGTGCAGCCCACCGACACGGTGCAGTATGGCAAAACCAACCTCAACCGCGAGAAGCTGGTGTACGTGCTGCTCAACAAGCCAAAAGACTTCATCACGACTACCGACGACCCCGAGGGGCGCAAAACGGTGATGTCGCTGGTGGCTACGGCGTCGAAGGAGCGCATTTTTCCGGTGGGCCGGCTCGACCGCAATACCACGGGCCTGCTGCTCTTCACCAACGACGGTGAGGTAGCCCAAAAGCTCTCGCACCCGTCGCATAAGAACAAGAAAATCTACCAGGCAGAGCTGGACAAGCCGCTCACGGCCGAGCACCTGGGTCAAATCGCGGCCGGGCTGGAGTTGGAAGACGGCAAGGCCGAAGTCGATGACGTGGCCGTGGTGGCTGGCAACCCGCACTTCGTGGGCATTGAGCTGCACGTGGGCCGCAACCGCATTGTGCGCCGCATTTTTGAGCACTTGGGCTACGACGTGGTGGCCCTCGACCGCGTGCAGTACGCGGGCCTCACCAAGAAGGAGCTGCCGCGCGGCAAGTGGCGCTTCCTGAGTGAGCAGGAGGTTATCCGGTTGAAATATTTCATGTAAGCACTTGGCTGGCGCTTGCGGGGGTAGGGGCTCGATTGATGAGAACGAGCGGCTCCCGCAAGCGCCAGTTGGCTACTACCCCTATGCTTACCCTGGCCCTCGACCTTGGCAACACGGCGCTCAAGTACGGGCTGTTTGGGCCGGAAGGCACCCGCGAGAGCGGCGTGCTAACCATGCCCGCGCAGCTGGCGGCGCTGTGGCAACGAGCGCAGCCGCGGCAGGCCATCCTATCGTCGGTCGCCGAGGAAGCCGCTACCCAGCCGTGGCTGACCGAGCTGGCCGCCCTCAATGGCCTGGCACGGGTGCTGCCCTTTCGGCCGGGTTTTACGCCGGTGCCGGTGCGCAATGCCTACGCTACCCCCCATACGCTCGGCCCCGACCGGCTGGCCGGGGCCGTGGGGGCCGCCAGCCGCTGGCCCGGCCAGGACCTGCTCGTTATCGACGCGGGCACGGCCCTGAAGCTGGACCTGGTTACGGCCGATGGCACCTACCACGGCGGCAGCATCGCGCCGGGACTGCGGATGCGCCTGCAGGCGCTGCACGCGTTTACGGGCCGCCTGCCGTTGATGGAGTTGCCGCCGGCCGCCGAGCCGGTGCAACTAATTGGCAACTCCACGGCCTCTTCGCTGCTGAGTGGGGTAGTGGGGGGCACCGCCGCCGAGGTGCGCGGCCTGGTGGCCGAGTACCAGCAGCGCTACCCCACTTTGCAAGTAGTACTGACCGGCGGCGATGCTCCCTACCTGGTGGCTGCCCTTCCCGCGCTGGCCGGCTGTATCTTTGCCGTGCCAGAACTGGTGCTGCTGGGCCTGGATAAGATTTTACGCTATAATGTTGACAACTAAAAAACTATCCGGGGCCCTGCTAACGGCCGTTGCTACCCTCATCGCCGGCTCGGCACTGGGGCAGGGGCTGGGCAACTCGCCTTACTCGCGCCTGGGCCTGGGCGACTACGCCGGCAACTACGGCGGCGTGCGCCAGTTGGGCATGGGCGGCACGGGCCTGGCCGCGCCTAATACGGGCAATGTCAACGAGTTAAATCCCGCCTTGCTCGCCTACACTCCCCGCACTACCTGGGAGGCGGCCTTCAATGCGCAGGTAAAAACGGTGAGCAACGCGGCCACTTCGAACCGGAATGGCTCGGGCACGCTGGGCTACCTGGCCCTCGCCGTGCCGCTGAACAAGCGCTGGGGCGCCGCCATCGGCCTCAAGCCGTACAGCGCCGTCGATTACCAGGCCAACTCCACCGGCGCGGTCAACGGCGACCCCGGCGCCCTGGCCTACCGGCAATACGCGGGCACGGGCGGCCTTTCCGAAGCCTACCTCGCCCAGGGCTTTCACGTGCTGCGTGACCTCAATATCGGGGGGAGCGCCTCGTATTTGTTTGGTACTATCGACCAAACGACGGGCACGGCCATAAATACTCCCACCATCGCGGCCCAGCAGCTGGTCGTGGACGAGGAAATTTTGCGCTACTCTGACTTCTTGTTCCGGGCCTCGGTGCACTACCGCCACAAGCTGGGCAAAACGGTAAACCTGAACCTGGCCGGCGTGCAGACCTTTCAGACCAACCTGAAGGCTTCGCGGCAGCGCACTACCGAGCAGCGCGATGCCAACGGGGCCGTTATTGGCACGGCAACCCAACTCTCCGATGACTCGGGCAACACCACCGTGCCGGGGCTCTCGCAAGCCGGCCTGACGCTGGATAACGGTAGCAACTGGTCGGTGAGCGCCGATGGCTCGTATCAGCAGTGGTCCAAGTTTAAGTCGTTCAGCCTGCTCTCCACGGCGGGGCTCACCAATACCTGGCGCGTGGCGACGGGCGGGGAGTTCACGCCCGACCCCGGCTCGGTAGACCATTATTTCCAGCGCGTCACGTACCGCGTGGGCCTCAGCGTGGCCCAGCTGCCGTACGCGCCGCTCGGCCGGCAGCTCTACGACCGGGCCGTGCACTGGGGCTTCGCGTTTCCGCTGCCCACCGCTACCCCCCTCGAATCGACGGTTATCAACCTGGCCTTCATCTACGGCATCCGGGGCAACACGGCGTACCTCTACGGCGATAATGGCACGAGCAACGTGCGCGAAAACTACCTGCGCGTGCAGGTGGGCGCCACCCTCAGCAACCGCTGGTTTATCAAGCGGCGCCTGCAATAGTGGGCCGCCTGGGGGCCAAGTGGGGGGGTAGGGGCGTGGCTGGCTGGCTGCTGGCCGGGCTGCTGGCCGCAGGCTGCCAGAAGAAGGAGGAGGCGCCTAAGCGCATCATCTACAGTGGCCCGCTGCTCGAAAGTGAGAACGTAGTGGAGCTGCTCAGCGACTCGGCGCGGCTGCACATTCGGCTCACCGCGCCGCTGGAGCAGATTTTTGAGAACAGCGATAAGCTGTATCCCAAGGGAGCGGCTGTCGAGTTCTACGACAAGCCCGGCAAGCTGATTATCAACACCATCAATGCCAAATGGGTTAAGTTTGATAATGCCAAGCAGCTCTACATCCTGCGCGGCACGGTGAAGGTGGCCAACGTACCCGAAAAACAGCAGCTCAATACGGAGGAGCTGTTTTATAACCGCGGCCAGCAGAAAATCTACACCGACAGCGCCATGTTCGTGCGCGTGCAAACGCCCACCGAGGTGCTCACCGGCAACGGCCTCACCGCCAACCAGGATTTTTCGCGCTACGGCATTCACCGGCCCAAGGGCATTTTTTCGCTGGCCGAAGCCCAGCGGCTGGGCAAGTAATGAGTAGCCATCAACCCATGAAATTCGATAAATCCTTGCTGCGCACCGTGCTCTTTGCCTTTGGCGTGGTAGCATTTGTCATCGGCGTGTACCAAACCATCCTGGAGAAGGACCTGGGGCGCAACTACTGGATATTCATGATTTCGCTGGCCTGCTGGCTGCCCCTCAACTACTGGCGGCAGCAGGAGGCCCGCCGGGTCAAGGAGATAGAAGTAGCCAAGCAAGTGGCCGAGCTAAACAAGCCCGCCCGAAAAAATAAGAAGCGCCGCTAGCGCCAGCAAGGCCACTTCGGGCCCGTCGAGGGGGGTAGGAGCTTGATAGTTCGGCGGGTTTATGGTTATTTTGCGCCTCTTTTTGGGTTAATGGCTGATTGTTAAGGATACTCGTTTGCCTTCTCCAAGTCAGACTATTGCTTTCCAACATTCATCTATCGATAATCAACTTTTGAATTAATGGCTTTAATTAACACGATACGGGAAAAATCGGGGGTAGCCGTAGGCGCCGTCGCCGTCGGGATGCTACTCTTTATAGTGGGTGGCGACTTGGTGGGGGGAAAAAACCGCCTCTTTGGCCGCGATGGCAACGTAGTGGGCGAGGTGAACGGCGAAAAGATTGAATTGCCCGAATTCAACGCCGCCCTGGAGCAAGCCAAGCAAAACTTTGCCAACCAGCAGGGCCGCCCGCCCGACGAGCAAGCGCTGGGCTACCTGCGCGACCAAACCTGGAACCAGCTGCTGTACCGCCGCGCCTTCCAGCCCGAAATCGACAAGCTGGGCTTGGCCGTGGGCGACGACGAGGCCGTGGACATGGTGCAGGGCGACAGCCCCAACCAAGCCATTAAGCAGGCCTTTACTGACCCCAAAACGGGGCAGTTTGACCGCGCCCGCCTCATCGACTACCTCAAGAACCTCGATAAGCTGCCGCCCGAGGCCCAGGCCGCGTTTCACAACTTCGAAGCCAGCCTGCGCGACTTCGACCGGCCGGTGAACAAGTTCAACGCCCTGCTCAAGAACTCGGTGTACGTGACCACCGCCGAAGCCAAGTACTTCGACCAGGCCCAGAACGCGAAGGCGAGCTTCCGCTACCTGTTCGTGCCCTACACCAGCGTGTCGGACTCGGCTTTCAAGCCCACCGACGCGCAGCTGCAAGACTACCTCGACCGCCACAAGACCCGCTACAAGGTGGAAGATGGTCGCAGCATCGAGTACATCGTGGTGCCTGAGGTAGCCACCAAGGCCGACAGCGCCGCCCTGCGCCAGAGCGTGGCCGGCCTGGCCCAGCAGTTCCGCACCGCGCCCAACGACTCGCTCTTCGTACGCTCCAACTCGGACCAGCCCTACAACCACGCTTACCTCTCGCCGGCCGAGCTGCCCGAGAAGCTGCGCCAGCAGCTGCCCCTGAAAGTGGGGGAGGTGTATGGCCCATATGTAGACAATAACTCGCTGGCTATCTATAAAGTAACCGGGGCCAAAGCCGGGGCCAAGCCCGCTGCCCGCGCCAGCCACATCCTCATCAAGCCCGCCGGCACTACCCCCGAAGCCAAGGCTGTGGCCAAAAAGCAGGCCCAGGATATTCTGAATAAAATCAAAGCCGGGGCCGACTTTGCCACGATGGCCCGGCAGTTTGGCACCGACGGCACCAAGGACCAGGGCGGCGACCTGGGCTGGTTTGAGGAAGGCCGCATGGTACCCGAGTTCAGCAAGGCCGTGTTCGCGGCCAGCGGCCCTGGCCTGCTGCCCAACCTCGTGGAAACCAGCTTTGGCTATCACATCATTAAGGTAACGGCGCCCAAAACCAACCAGACCTATCAGGTGGCGGCCATCGTGAAAAACGTGCAGCCCAGCGACGCCACCCGCGAAGCCGCCTACGCCAAGGCCGAGCAGCTGCAGGCCGGCGCCACTACCCTGGCCGATTTCCGCGCCCTCCCCACCAAGGATAAGACGCTGCAAAAGCAGGAAGCCAAGTTTGTGGCCCGCGACGCTCCAACACTCAACAACCTGCCCGGCTCGCGCGAAATCGTGCGCTGGGCCTTCGGCTTCAACCCCGACGGCGGCTCCGAAACGAAAGTGGGCGACGTGCGCAAGTTTGACATCGGTGACCTGCACGTGCTGGCCGCCGTAACCGACGCCCGCACCAAGGGCACGGCCACTATCGAAAGCGTGCGCCCCGAGCTGACTGCCGCCGTGCGCAACGAGCTCAAGGCCAAGCAAATCATGGAGAAGCTACAGGGCAAAACCGGCTCGCTCGACGACCTGGCCAAAGCCGCTGGCACCGGCGCGGTGGTGCAAACCGCTGAGGGCGTAGCCCAGAGCCAGGGCACGATTCCGAACGTGGGCTTTGAGCCCGACGCCGTGGGCCGCGCCTTCGCCCTGAAGCCGGGCCAGAAGTCGGCGCCCATCCAGGGCGAGCAGGGTGTGCTGGTAGTGGAAGCCACCAGCGTGCTGCCTTCGACCCCCAACGACATGAAGGTGGTGCGCCAGCAGCTGACGCAGCAGCGCCAGCAGCGCCAGGACGGCCTCATCTACGAAGCCATTAAGGCCCAGGCCAAGGTGCAGGACAATCGCTCGAAGTTCTTCTAAGCGAAGCAACCTAGCTCCTACGAAAAGGGGCGGCTCCTGACCAGGAGCCGCCCCTTTTTTGGTAAGGGGGGTAGCCATGCGCTTACCCGCTATCTTGCAGCATGATGTATGCATCTCCCTTTTCGTTTGGGCGGCGCGGCTTGCCGGCCCTGCTGCTCATTGCCGCTGGCCTTGCGCTAGCTATCGTTTTCCGAAAGTCTAGCGGTTGGCCGGTTGATAGCCAACGGCTGGCGTATCCGGTGGCCTTGGTGCTCGCCGTGGGGGGTAGCGTGCTCTTTAGTAGCTACGTGCGGCAGCGGCCGCTGAGCGTTATGAAGATAGAGATGCTCAGCGCGGTTTTCTTGGTGGCGACGCTGCTGCTCACCAGACTTTACTAGGCTCGGGACCTACTCGCCAACTAATGCCCCCCTGGCGGGCAATGAACAAAGGGAGCGGGGAGTGGCGTTAACAAGGAGTATTCCTGCGTATCAGTTGTGAAAAATATGCGTCTTGCGTTCTTGTTGCTTCCCGCCGGCTTAGCCTTAGCGGCCCCACTGCACGCCCAGAATATGCCCGGCCAGGGTGGCCCGCCGCGGGCGGGCAGCTGGGCACCCACCGACGTGCCTACCCTGGCCCGCGACTACGCCCGCCGCGGTGAGTTCGAAAAGGCGGTTTTTCTCTTCGAAAAGCTGAAAAGCGAGGAGCAGACTACCCCCGCCGTGTTGCCTGACTACGTGGCCTCGCTGCAAGCCCTGAAGCGCTACAAAGACGCGGAGAAGCTGGTGAAAAAAGCCACCAAGCAGCACCCCGAGGAAGGTACGTTTGGCGTGCTGCTGGGCGCGCTCTACGCGGCGGCCGGCGATGCGGCGGCGGCCGACAAGCAGTACCAGCGCGTTATCAGTCAGCTGACGCCGGCGCAGGTGGGGGGGGTAGCGGCCGAGTTTAGTAAACGCGAATTACCAGCCTGGACCGAGCGCACCTACCTGCGTGGCCGCGAGCTGGCCAAAAACAATACCGAGTACGCCCCGGAGCTTATCCAGCTCTATACCCAAAGCCAGGAGCAGGAGAAGTTGCTGGCCGAAACGCTGCACCTCGTGGAGCGCGACGAGCAGCAGCTGCCCTTCGTGCGCAACATGCTGCAAAATGCCCTGCACGAGGAAAAAGACTTCGACGCGCTGGAGAAAATACTGCTGACCAAAGTGCAGGCCCAGCCCGACCAGCCGGCCTATAGCGAGCTGCTGCTGTGGCTGCAGGTGCAGCGCCACGACTTTGCGGGCGCCCTGGTGCAGGCGCGGGCCATCGACCGGCGCGCCAGTGCCCAGGGCAGCCGGGTGCTGATGCTGGCCGGCATTGCCCAGCGCAACCGCGACTACGCCACCGCCATCGCGGCCTGCGAATACGTGGTGCGCGAGTACCGCACCGGCCCCAACTACACCTTTGCCCGCCAGCTGCTGCTGGAGGCCCGCGAGGCCCAGGTGCGCGACACCTACCCCGTGGACCTGGCCCAGGTGCAAGCCCTGGCCGCTGATTACGAGAAGCTTATCGCCGAGCTGGGCCCTAGTCCCGCCGCGGCCCCCGTCATGCGCGACCTGGCCAGGCTCTACGCTTTTCAGCTTGATAATAAAGCGAAGGCCACCAGCTTGTTGCAGCAAGTAATAGCCATGCCCCGCGCCGAGGCCGACGTGGTGGATGAGGCCAAAACTACCCTCGGCGACCTATACCTACTAAAAGGCGAGCCCTGGGAAGCGACGCTCCTGTATTCGCAGGTCGAAAAAACCCACCCCGACGCCCCGCTGGGCTACGAGGCCAAGCTGCGCAACGCCCGGCTCAGCTACTTCGCCGGCGATTTTAAGCTGGCCCAGAGCCACTTGGATATTCTCAAAGAAGCCACTACCCGCGAAATCGCCAATGATGCCATGCAGCTTTCGCTGCTCATCCAGGAAAACACGGTGGAGGACACGCTGGGCCTGGCTCTCAAAGACTACGCCGCCGTGGAGGAGCTGGCGTTTCAGAACAAGATTCCGCAGGCCGAGGCGGGCCTCGATGCGCTGTTGCGCAAGTACCCCGGCCACGCCCTCACCGACGATGCGCTGTTCTTGAAGGCCAAGCTGCAACGCCGCACCGGCGACTACGCCGCCGCCGTGGCCACCCTGGGCCTGATTACCAGCAATCCCAAATACGACGTGCTGAGCGACGACGCACTGTTCTTAACCGCTGAGATTCAAGATGAAAACCTCAAGGATAAGGCCAAAGCCCAAGCCCTGTATCAAGAGGTGCTGACCAAATACCCCGGCAGCATCTACGTGGCCGAGGCCCGCAAGCGTTTCCGGCGGCTGCGCGGCGACGCTGTGCAGTAGGGGGGTAGGGCTATGCTACTTGAGAATTTTTTGAACAGTAGCGGCTTGTCACTCTTTCTAGGGGTTCGTTTAAGTAATGTGACAAGATATGTCTACTTATCAGGTCTGTTAAACTTAATTGTGCAGCTTGCTATTGCCTAAGCAGCAATTAGTAGCAATTGATTAGTAATCAATATTATGAAGCAAACACTAACACTACTGTGCCTCCTGCTTCCCGCTGTGACGTGGGCACAAAGCCAGAAACAGGCAGATAGCCAACCTGCAATTGAACAGACTCTTAGTGGAAGTGCTAATGCGCACATAACAAAGCTCGCGCAACGCACTGTCCTCTACAAGCACCTGCGCGATACGCTTACCCATCACTACGCTCGAAGAGTGCGTGTCGGGGATTGCGTCATTATTCGAGCGAGTCATCCTCACTGGCTAACAGTTCAACGCGCCAAAAGCACAACTCGATTTTCTTCAGATACAACTACCTACTACATGCCACTAAAGGCACTTCAGGAAGCACAGACCTACGTGTTGTTGTGATAACAAAGTAGGATTTAGAAGGCAGTGAGGCATAGATTCTTTTCCCGCTTGTTCCTTGAAAAAGCCCCTTAACATAATCCAATCTCTCGGACAATCCTTGGGAAAGTGACGGTTTTGGTCTTGCTGCAAGATGGTTTGAATACTGCATTTTATCAGGAATAGCCCCAAGTATCACCGATTATAGAGTAAGAGCAGGATATTTAAGACTGAGGTGGCTAAACAACTGTATTTCTACTGCGCGATAGAAGATTTATCATCCATACAGCAATGGCTTGTTGACCAAGATATTTTGCTGTTGCGGGCCTGCATTGAGGAGGAAACAGAGACTATTTTAGATTCTGTAGAAGACTTTTCTACAACACATGGCTGGTCACTCATACACCTGACTAAGCCTCAATATTTTAACTATATCAGTTATCGTCTGGCCGCCTCAGGGCTGAAATATTTAGAAGAGTCTGCTCGATGCTATACCATTGAATTTATGAGGCCACGGATAGATAACTCAAAGCGAAAAATAGTTCGTGCTAGGTTTTATGTCAAAACAGGATTACACGTTGATTTTGAGAGTTTTGCTACCCGTTTCTACAGTGGTTTTAAGCGGCGATTTTTAGTGAAATACCAAAAGGAGCAAGCTGCTTGGGTCACTGAAGCGGCCGCAACACTTTTGATGAACGGATTTGAACCTGTAGAATATCTATAAAGCTTCTCATCAAAATATTACGCAACATTGAGGGTAGATAATCACTAATCCTTTACGTATTGTAAACGACCCTTTGCAACACGTAAAAGACGAAGCTTATAACGTATGTTATGTTATGCAGCGATGCTTACCGCCTCCGCTAGATTAGCGGAAGAAAATGAACATCACGGCCAGGGCCAGGAGGAACACCACGTACATCAGGCCATCGGACAGAATGTACTGGCGGTAGCGCTGATAAAACTCGTGGAGACGACGCATGGGGGTAGGGAGGAAGCCCAGCGAAGGTACGCCCGTTAATTTTTGTGTACTTTTGAGGCTATTCATTTCCTAACTATTAATGGCTGTTATACCTCTCAAGCGCTGGATTCTTGCGCCCGACCCCGACTCCGCGACGGTGGCCGGCCTGGTGCAGGCGCTGGGTGTCAGCCCAGTACTAGCCCAATTATTGGTGCAGCGCGGCATCGATACGCCCGCCGCCGCCCGCGATTTCTTTGAGCCTGACCTGGCCAAGCTGGCCTCGCCCTGGCTGATGTGCGACATGGACCTAGCCGTGGCCCGCGTGCGCCAGGCCCTCGACGGGGGCGAGCGCATCCTGGTGCTCGGCGACTACGACGTGGACGGTATCACGTCGGTAGCGCTGGTAGTGAGCTTTTTACGGCCGCTGGTCGAAGGTCCGGACACACCCGAGGATGCCAGCCGCTTCCAGCCCTACATCCCCGACCGCCACCGCGAGGGCTACGGCATTTCGATGCAGGCCGTGGATTTTGCCAAGGAAAATGGCTTCCGCCTCATCATCGCCCTCGACTGCGGCGTGAAGGCCGTGGAGCAGGTAGCCTACGCCAACACGCAGGGGGTAGACTTCGTGATATGCGACCACCACCTGCCCGGTGAGGAGCTGCCGCCGGCCGTGGCCGTGCTCGACCCCAAGCGCCTGGATTGTACTTATCCCTACCCCGACTTGTCGGGCTGCGGCGTCGGCTTCAAGCTCTTGCAGGCTCTTACCGAGAAGCTTAGCCTGCCCCTGGCCCCACTCTACGCGCAGCTCGACCTCGTGACGGTGAGCATCGCGGCCGACGTGGTGCCCGTGACCGGCGAAAACCGCATTCTGGCGGCTCACGGCCTGCGCCGCTTCAACGTGACGCAGGCAGCGGCCTTCGCCGTGCCCCAGCCCTCAGCCCTGGCCTCGGCTGATACCTTGGACGGCCCCGCGCCGCTGGCCGCGCCGCCCACCGACCCGGCCGGCGATGGCCTGCGCCCCGGCCTGGCGGCGCTGCACGAGCTGGCTACTCCCCGCCAGGGGCCTTTGAGCCTCAGCTCATTGGTCTTCGGATTTGCGCCGCGCATCAACGCGGCTGGTCGCATGGGCGATGCCCACCGCGCCGTGAATATGCTGCTGGCCTCGACCCAGCGGGAGGCCCGCTACATGGCCGAAGTGGTGGACCACATGAACCAGGAGCGTCGCCTCTCCGACGCGCGCACCACCCAGGAGGCGCTGGCTCTCATCGCCGAAGACCCCGAGGGCGCCACGGCCCCGGCCACCGTGCTCTATCAGGCGCACTGGCCGCAGGGCGTGCTGGGCATCGTGGCCTCGCGCTGCCTCGACCAATATTACCGCCCCACCGTGATTCTGACCGAGCGTGATGGCCTGGCCACCGGCTCGGCGCGCTCGGTGGCCGGCTTTGATGTGCACGAAGTATTAGAAGTGTGCGCACCGCTGCTGCGCCAGTTTGGGGGGCACAAGGCGGCGGCGGGCCTGGCCCTACCCATCGAAAACGTGCCGGCCTTCCGCGAGCAGTTTATGCGCGAGGTAGCGGCCCGCCTGCCCGCCGGCCAGCAGCCGGTGCGCCCGGTTGACATTGACGCGGTGCTCGATTTTACGCAGCTCACCGAAGACTTTTTGAACCAGCTGAGCCGCCTAGAGCCCTACGGACCGGGCAATGTGGCGCCGGTGTTTGCCAGCCGCGGCCTGCGGGCGGTGCCGGGCTCGGTGCGGCCGGTAGGCCAGGCGGGCCACCTCAAAATTCGGCTGATGCAGCCCGAGCGTTCGCCGGGCCTGGTGTTGGAAGGCATCGGCTTTGGACTGGGGCATTACCTGCCGCGCTTGCTCGAAACGCCCGACGGGCTGCTGAGCGCGTGCTACGTGCTCGAAATGAACGAGTTCCGGGGCCAACGAAGCTTGCAGCTGCGGTTGCTGGATTTGCGCTGGGAGTAAAGTGTAAGTGACTGATGACGAACGACTAGTGACTAATTGAGCGAATGGCCGCATCTCTACTGCGCCGTTTCCGTTCGATTAGTCACTAGTCGTTCGTCATTAGTCACTACAATCTTGCGTTACGTTTCCATTGACCTCGAAATGAGCGGGCCCGACCCGCTGCGGCACCAGGTGCTGGAGCTGGCCGCCGTAGTGGAAGACACCCGCCGCACCGCTACTACCCCCCTGGCCGAGCTGCCGGCCTTCCGGCGGGCCCTGCGCCACCCCGAAATCTGCGGCACGGCCGGGGCGCTGGCCCTCAACGCGGGCCTGCTGCGCGAGCTGGCCGACAAAAGCAAGCTGGACGCGCCCGACATCTGCCGGCCCGACGAGGTGCTGCCGCAGCTGCGCGAATTCTTGCTGGCCAACGGCTTCAGGCCCAATAAGAAAGACTGTCTGAGCGTGGTGCTGGCCGGCAAGAACGTGGCCACCTTCGACCTGCTGTTCCTGCGCGAGCTGCCCGGCTGGGGCACGCTGGTGAAGGCCGAGCCGGCCACGCTGGACCCCGCCGCGTTCTACCTCAACTGGCACAAGGACAGCCGCCTACCCACCATGCTCATCTGCCAGGCCCGCGCCGGCGATACTGAGCCCCACGTGGCCCACGAAGCCCTCGCCGACGCGCTGGAAGTGGTACGCTTGCTACGCCCGTTTTATGAACACCCAGTATATAAAATGAGTAATGGGTAATGAGAGTAATAGGTAAT
>CAZZWL010000099.1:0-21327 GCA_964657755.1 uncultured Rhodanobacter sp. | reverse complement strand
GAGGGGGTAGGGCCGGCCGGGGGCCGGGCTTGCCGCCACAAAGTAAACATTTCCCCCGCCCGGTTGCGTATAGGTGTCGGCAGCCGGCTGCCGGAATCAACTCGACCCGCCGCCCGGCCACGCCCCGCCGCCGCCGCCGTTTTCCTACCTTCCTCTTCTTCTTTCATGCTTAAGAAATTCTTACTCGCCTCCAGCTTCCTGCTCGCCGCCGGCTGCACCACGGTGCCCATCACGGGCCGCCGCCAGCTCAGCCTGGTATCGGATAGCGAGATGAACACGCTGGCCATCAGCCAGTACAAGCAAACGCTGAACACCGCCAAGCTCTCTACCAATGCCGCCGAGGTGGCCATGGTGCGGCGCGTGGGCGAGCGCATTGCGGCCGCCGTGCAGCAGTATTTCAGGCAGCAGGGCCAGTCGGCGGCGCTCGAAGGCTACCAGTGGGAATTTAACCTCATCGACGACCCTAAAACGGTGAATGCCTGGTGCATGCCCGGCGGCAAAGTAGCCGTGTACTCGGGCATCCTGCCCATCACCCAAAACGAAAATGGCCTGGCCGTGGTCATGGGCCACGAAATTTCGCACGCCGTGGCCAAGCACGGGGCCGAGCGCATGAGCGACCAGCTGGTGGCGCAGGTGGGAGGCGCCGCGCTTTCCACGGCGCTGTCGCAAAACCCAACCGTTACGCAGGGCCTGTTCAATCAGGCTATTGGCATGGGCGCGCAGGTGGGTACTCAGGTCGGGCTGCTGGCCTTTAGCCGCCGCCAGGAGAGTGAGGCCGACCACCTGGGCCTGATTTTTATGGCCATCGCCGGCTACAACCCCGAGGGTGCCGTGCCGTTTTGGGAGCGCATGGCCGCGCAGAGCCAAGGCGGTACGCCCGCGTTCCTGTCGGACCACCCTGCGGATGCCACCCGCATTGCCGATATCAAGAGCCTGCTGCCCGAAGCTATGAAATATTACAAACCGCGTTAGATTGACTGGATTAGGCACGATAGATGAAGGCCAGCCGCGCTGAGCAATTATTTGCTAGCTGCTTATGCAAATAAGTTGCGACTAAAAATTTATAAAATCATACGTAGCCTTCATGGGAGCCCTGTCTCGCTTATTTGGTTTATTACTGCTGGGCGTGCTCAGCGGCCTGCTTCTGCTCACTTCCTGCGAAACCACCCGCACCAGGGAAAGTACTAGCCCCGCTGGCAAAGCCGAGCGCGTGAGCGACACGCCGGGCGCGGCCCTGTCGGGGGCAGCTAACAGCCGCCAGATTATGCGGCTTGACAATAAGGGGGCAATAAAGTACAAAATGGCGCAGTCGGTGGTGGCGGCCGCCCTCATCCGGCAGTTTCACGATGGCACGGTCATCGACCGCGTGCAGGTGCGCCGGGCGCCGGGCAGCGACGCGGCCAGCCCCGTGTACTACCTCATTGGCCTGGGGCACAACAATGGCGGCTACCGGGCCATTGCCCTGCCCCTGCGCGGCACCGACGACAGCACCTACTACCTCTCGCCCAAAGCCAGCCGCTACGTGGTTTCGGGGGTAGGCTGCCCCAGCTGTTACTTCGATTTCGAGAATGGCCACATCATTGGCACCACCTGCGACGACAACTCGGGTGGCAGCAGCTGTAGCCTGCGGGTGCTGCCCGACAACGACGTATTCGTGATGCCCACCCCCGCTAAGCGCGCCGCTAAATGAGCCGCGCCGCCAAATGGGCCCTGCGTCTGAGCCTAGTGGCCCTAGCCGTGCTACTCGCCAACGATAGCGGCCGCCCTACCCCCCCTCGCAAGCCCGAGCCTACGCCGTAGTGCCCACCGCCGTCGGGTGCCATTCGCCGCCAAGCACCGTGGCGTGGGCCTGAAAATCGTTGTCAAACAGACACATATCGGCCCGATAGCCGGGCGTGATGCGGCCAATTTCGTGGTCCAGGCCCATCACCCGCGCCGGGTAGCCCGAGGCCATGCGCAGCGCTTCGGCCAGCGGCAGGCCCACGTGCCGCACGCAGTTGCGCACCGCCGTGAGCAGGGTCAGCGCAGAGCCGGCCAGCGTGCCGTTTTCGTCCACAAAATGGTCCCCCTGGCGGTGAAAGCGGTAGGCGCCCGTGGTGCCGGCCTCCACCGCGTCGGTGATGAGAAACAGCCGCTCGCCCATTATTTTCTGGCTCACGCGCGCCGCCGCGTAGGCGCAGTGCACGCCATCCACGATAATGCTGGCGTGGGCCGTAGGGTGGTCGTACACCGCGCCCACCAGCCCCGGCGCCCGGCTCTCAAAGCCCGACATGGCATTGAACAAATGCGTGGTCGTGGTGAAGCCGTTGGCAAATGCCGCCGTGGCCTGCTCGTAGGTGGCCGCCGAGTGGCCCGCCGACAGCACCACGCCCGCCGCCCGCAGCCGGGCCACCACGGCCGGGCTCACCCGCTCGGGCGCCAAGGTCATGAAGCGCAACGCCCCGTCGGCCTCTGCCAGCAGCTCGTCAATAGCTTGGGGGGTAGGGACTTGGATAAACTCTTCCTGGTGCGCGCCTTTCTTAATAGGATTGATGTATGGCCCTTCAAGGTGCAGGCCCAGCAGGCCGGGCATGGTGGGCAGCGCGGCCCGCACGGTGGCCAGCGCCTCACGCATCAGCGCGGGCGGGCTGGTGGGCAGGCAGGGCAAAAAGCTGGTGGTGCCGTGGCGCAGCGTGTGGGCCCGCAGCCCGGCCAGTACCGGGGGGGTAGGGGCCACCGAAAACAGCCCGCCGCCCCCACCGTAAATCTGCAAATCGACAAAGCCGGGGCACAGGTTCAGGCCGTGGCCTGCCCGCAGGGGCACGTCGGCGGGCAGCTCGCCCGCCGTCGGCAGCACCGCCTCAACGCGGTTGCCGTTGACGAGTACGGCGTGGTTGGGTAGCACGTCGGTGCCAGTATACACGGTGCAGGGCGTGAGCAGGTAGCGCATGAGAAACTAGCGGTAAAGTCAGATTATCAGTTAAATAACTGCAAGCAGAGTTGGCTTTGACCTGCGGCTTGGGTGAGCCCGCTACCCCACCACCTCAGCCGCCAGCTCCAGTAAATCCAGCCCGTCAAACGTGCCGGACGTCATCAGCAGTAGGTTGGTATCGGCCCAGGCCTGCGCGTGCAGGAAAGCCGCCAGCTCCTGGCTATCGGTGAACACGCGCAGGTCGGGCCGGGCGAAGGCGGCCGCCACGGCTGCGGGCGCGAGGGGGGGTAGGCGCTTGTGCTCCAGCACGTGGGGGTTGAAGTAGACCACCGCCACGTCGGGCGCGTCGAAGCAGTGCGCGTACTGCGGCAAAAACGCCGGGTTGAGCGAGCTGAAGGTGTGCAGCTCCAGGCAGGCCACCAGCCGCCGCTTAGGGAACTGCTTTTTGAGGGCCGCCGCCGTGGCGCGCAGCTTGCTGGGCGCGTGGGCAAAGTCCTTGTACACCACCGACGTAGCGCCTTCGCGCACCAGCTCCAGACGCCGCGCCGCGCCGGTAAACGTGGCCACGGCCTTATAAAAGTCCTTGCCTTTGATGCCCAGCTGCTTGCACACCTCCTTGGCCGCTGAAATGTTGCGCAGGTTGTGCTCGCCAAACACCTGGATGGGCACTTCTTCGTCCTTTTTAGTCAGCAAAAACGTGCGGCCGTCGCGAATCACGTGCTCGTGCGGGCCGTAGCCTACGTAGGTGACGTCGGGGTTGCTGGGCACGGCCACGAGCTGGGTCTGCTCGTCGTCGCGGTCGTAGATGAGCACGCCGGCCTTGGGCGTTTGGCGGGCAAAAATCTCGAACTGCTCGCGGTAGATTTCCTCGGTTGGAAACACGTTGATATGGTCCCAGCTGATGCCCGAAATCACGCCGATGTGGTGCTGGTAGAGGTGAAACTTGGGCCGCCTATCCACCGGCGACGACAGGTACTCGTCGCCCTCGATAATGATAACCGGCGCCTCGTCAGTGAGTTGCACCATCAAATCGAAGCCCGCCAGCTGGGCGCCCACCGCGTAGTCGAACTTGCGCCCGTGAAACCGCAGCACGTGCAGAATCAGCGCCGTGATGCTCGTCTTGCCGTGCGAGCCGCCAATCACCACCCGCTGCTTGTCGCGGCTAGCCTCGTAGATGTACTCGGGGAAGGAGTAGATTTTGAGGCCCAGCTCCTGGGCGCGGGCCAGCTCGGGGTTGTCGGGGCGGGCGTGCATGCCCACAATCACGGCCGTGAGGTCGGGCGTCACGCGGGCGGCGTCCCAGCCCTCGGCGGGGGGTAGGAGGCCGGCGGCGGCCAGCCGCGCGCGGGCCGGCTCAAAAATCTCGTCGTCTGAGCCCGTCACGTGCGCGCCGCGCCGGGCCAATGCCAGCGCCAGATTGTGCATAATGCTGCCGCCCACGGCAATCAGGTGAATATTTTCCAAGTTTTTAGTGCTTAACTACTTAGTGCTAAAATAAAGTTGCTCGGGCGAGTCAATGTCAGCCAGCAAAACCGCCCGCCGCCCCTGGCTAAGCCGCCCGCTGCCAGCCGGTTGCAGGGCGCGAAAGTACGGCCGGGCCCCCGGTCGGGCCGGGCCATCGGCCCAAAACTATTGCCTCCACCCGGCTTTCATTTCGGGCACTTTTAAGTTAGCTTTGTTAGTTCAGGCCCTTCGCGGCTTGGCTGCTTTTTACGAAGCGCTCCCGCCCTGTTTCCGTCTCTTGCCCCCGCCTACCCCCTGATTAATGAACGACCGAATGGACGACCGCCTCAAGCAATCCGCGGCCCGCGCCGCCGCCGCCTTTCAGGGGGGCCGCGGCCAGCGGCTGCCCGTGCCCATGTCGCCCACCGGCAAGCTGCCGCCCCAGCGCCTCGAAATGGAAGCTGCCGTGCTCGGCGCCCTCATGCTGGAAAAAGACGCGCTGACTACGGTCGTTGATATTCTAAAAGCGCACAGCTTTTACAAGGATGGCCACCAGCGCATCTACAAGGCTATCAGCAACTTGTTTGATAAGTCGGAGCCCATCGACCAGCTCACCGTGGTGCAGGAGCTGCGCGAGATGGGCGAGCTGGAGGCGGCCGGGGGGGTAGGCTACGTGGCCGGCCTCACCATGCACATCAACTCGGCGGCCAACATCGAGGCCCACGCCCGCGTGATTCTGGAAGCGGCCATCAAGCGCGAGCTTATTCGCACCGCCACCGATATCCTGCGCGACGCCTACGAGGAAACCACCGACGTTTTTGAGCTGCTCGACGCCACCGAGAAAAACATCTTCCAGGTGTCGGAAGACAACATGCGCAAGGGCGTCGACTCGATGCAGGACTTGATGGTGAAGGCCATCAAGGAGCTCGAAGAAAAGAAGCACCAGAAGGACGGTCTCACCGGCGTACCCACCGGTTTCTCGGCGCTGGATAGAGTTACGAGCGGCTGGCAACCCTCTGACCTGGTGATTATTGCGGCCCGACCGGGCATGGGTAAGTGCCTGGCGCTGGGTACCAAAGTGGTGATGTACGACGGCACGCTGCGCCGCGTGGAAGACGTGCGCGCCGGCGACCTGCTGATGGGCGACGACTCGACCCCGCGCCGGGTGCTGAGCCTGGCCCGTGGCCGCGAAAACATGTACTGGGTGCGTCAAAATAAGGGCGACGATTACCGCGTGAACGAGAGCCACATCCTCTCGCTCAAGCGCTCACGCAATGAGGGCGGGCACCGCCACGGCGACGTGCTCAACATCGAAGTACGCGACTGGCTAACCAAAGGCCCCAAGTTTCAGTCGAACTACAAAGGCTACAAAGTGGCCGTGGAATTTGCTGAAAAGTCCGTGCCGCTCGACCCGTATTTCCTAGGCGTGTGGCTCGGCGATGGCGCCAGCGGCAACTGCCGCATCACGGGCCAGGATGCGGAAATCATTGACTACCTGCACGAATACGCCGCCGACCTGGGGATGCAAGTCACTACTGGCGTGGTTGCCGACCGCTGCAACAGCTACGGTATCACGCGCGGCCGGCAGGGGGGTAGCGTGGCCGAGTATTCGGTGCAGGACGAGCTGCGCCAGCTGGGCGTGCTGAATAACAAGCACATACCGCAACGCTACCTCATCAACTCGACCGAGAACCGGCTGCGCCTGCTGGCCGGCCTCATCGACTCCGATGGCCACCTCAACGTGGTGAGCAATGGCTACGAGATTACCCAGAAAAACCAGGAGCTAGCGCGCCAGATTAAGTTCTTGTGCGACTCGCTGGGCTTCCGCACGTCGCTCACAAAGAAACGCGCCGTTATCAGCAAAATCGGCTACGAGAGTGAAGTATGGCGCGTGCGCTTCTATGGCGACGTAGACAAGATTCCGGTGCGCGTGGCGCGCAAAAAGGCTAATCCGTGGGCTTCCGGCGTCGATTGGCGCATGACGGGTATCTCGGTCGAATTCGACAAGGAGGACGACTACTACGGCTTCGAGATTGACGGCAATCACCTATTTCTGCTCGCCGACTGCACCGTGACGCACAACACGGCCTTCGTGGTGTCGGCCATGCGCAACGCGGCGGTCGATTTCAAGAAGGCGGTCGCCATTTTCTCGCTCGAAATGTCGTCACTTCAGCTCGTTAATCGTCTGATTTCGGCCGAGGCGGAGCTGGATTCGGAGAAAATCAAGAAGGGTAATCTCGCCGACTACGAGTGGGCGCAGCTTAACCACAAGATTTCGGCGCTCTCGTCGGCCCCGATTTTTATTGACGACACGCCCGCGCTCAGCATCCGCGAGCTGCGGGCCAAGTGCCGCCGCCTCAAGTCGCAGCACGATATCCAGCTCATTATCATCGACTACCTGCAGCTGATGAGCGGCGGCGAGGCCGGGCGGCCGGGCGGCAACCGCGAGCAGGAAATTGCCAGCATCTCGCGGGCGCTCAAGGGCATTGCTAAGGAACTGAACATCCCGGTCATCGCGCTGTCGCAGCTCTCGCGCTCGGTCGAAACGCGCGGCGGCGACAAGAAGCCTCAGCTGAGCGACCTGCGCGAATCGGGCTCCATCGAGCAAGACGCCGACATGGTTATTTTCTTGTATCGGCCTGAATATTATAAGATTACCGAAGATGAAATGGGTAACCCAACCCAGGGCATGGGCGAGGTTATCATTGCTAAGCACCGCAACGGCTCGCTCGAAACGGTGCAGCTCAAGTTCATCGGCCGCTTCACCAAGTTTGCCGACCTCGACGGCTTCGATGGGGGTAGCGACGCGGGCGGCTTCGGCGGCTACGCGCCCAGCGCCCTACCCCCCAGCAGCTTCGACGCGGAGCCAGCCGGCGGTCCCGCGCCGGGCGGTGGCTTCGCGCCGAATACCATCCGCCTGGGCTCACGCATGAACGACGCGCCGCCCTCGCCGGTGCCCTTCCCGAAGGGCAACAGCTTTGGCGAGGAGCCGCCGTTTTAACTGAGAATCACCCTTCGCGGGTCCCGTGCAGTGACCCGCGAAGGCGTTGCCTGACCATCCCGACCCTAAACATAGCCGCTTGGACCCCACCTATACTTCCGCCCCCGGCGCTTTAAAACCGGCTATTTATTCGCCGCGCGTGGTGCTGGTATTTTCGATACTATTTACCGCCCTAACTGGTGGTGTACTCACATTTTATTCGTTGCGGGCGGCCGGGCAGCCTGTGGCGGCCCGGCGGGCGCTGTGGGCTGGGTTCGGCTACGTGGTTGCCCTAGTGGCACTGGTTATCCTGGTGCCCGCCATTAGCCGTGCCGGCACGGGGCTATCGGTAGGGCTAGGCTACGCAGGCGGCTACATACTCAATGAGCTGTTTCTGAAAAAGTACCTGCCCGATGAAGCCAGCTATCCACGTAAAGGTTGGGTAAAGCCACTGATAATCTGTGTTGTAGTGTTTGGATTGGGGCTAGGTAGCTTATACCTTAGTCGGGAAAGCGCGTAAGCGATGATTACCCAGCACGCTCTACCCCTCCTCTGCGCGGCGTCGCTGCTGGCGGGCCTCATCGACGGCATGGTGGGCGGCGGCGGCCTCATTCAGCTGCCGGCGCTGCTGCTGCTTTTGCCCCAGGTGCCGGTGCCCACGGTGCTGGGCACGGGCAAGGTAGCCAGCCTGGCGGGCACGTCGGCCTCGGCGTTTCGCTACCTGAAAGGGCTGAGCGGCGTGGCCATCAACTGGCGCACGGTGGCGGTGGCGGCGGTGGTGGCGGGCTGCTCCGCGCTGCTGGGCGCGCGGGCCGTGAGCGGGCTAAACAAGGAATTGGTGAAGCCGTTGGTGCTGGCCTTGCTGGTGCTCATGGCCGCCTACACCTTCTGGCGCAAGGACTTTGGCAGCCTGCACGCCCCGCGTTTGCACGGGAGCCGCGAGCTGTGGACGGGGGTAGGGCTGGGCGCAGCCATCGGATTTTACGACGGGTTTTTTGGGCCGGGCACGGGCAGCCTGCTGCTGTTCGCGTTCGTGGGGCTGTTTGGCTACGACTTTCTGGCGGCCTCGGCTTCGGCCAAGGTGGTCAATATTGCTACTAACATTACCGGGCTGGCCTACTTCATCTCGACCGGGCAGGTGCTGTATTATTACGCCCTGCCGATGGCGGCCTGCAACGTGCTGGGCTCCACGCTGGGCGCGCGGCTGGCCCTGAGCCGGGGCACAGGCTTCGTGCGGGTGCTGTTTTTGGGAGTAGTGAGCGCGTTTATTCTCAAGCTGGGCTATGAAGTAGGCGTGAGTAGCGGCGCGTTGTAAAACGGAGTGGTACTCCGTTTCCGGCCGGGTGCCAAACGGAGTACCACTCCGTTTTACTGCATGCTGGCCCGAACATGTGGCCAAGCTGGCGGGTTACAAAGGCTTACCACTGGCTACTTCATGTCCGCTTCCAAACCAACTATTCTCCTTACCGGCGCTACCGGCCAAATTGGTGGCGACGTGCTGCGCCGCCTGCGAGGCGACGAGTCCATCACGCTGGTGGCCGCCGTGCGCTCGGCCGAAAAGGGGGCGCCGCTCGAAGCTCAGGGCATTCGCACCGTTATTCTTGATTTTGATAAGGAAGAAACGCTGGCCCCGGCCTTAGTCGGCATTGACCGGGCGCTGCTCGTGACGGGCTACACCGTGGATATGCTGCGCCAGAGCAAGGCGTTTCTGGACCAGGCCAAGGTGGCCGGCGTGCGGCACATCGTGCACCTCGGGGCCTGCGGGCGCGACGATACCACGGTGGCGCACTGGGCCTGGCACCAACTGGTGGAGCGCTACATCGAGTGGTCGGGTTTCTCGTTCACGCATCTGCGGCCCGAAACATTCATGCAAAACCTGCTCAGCTACGGCGGCACGCAGGTGGTGAAAGAGGGGGTTATCAAGCAGTTTACCGGCGAGGCGCGCCTGAGCTGGGTCGATGCCGAAGACGTGGCGCTGGTGGCCGTGCAGGCGCTGCTGCACCCCGAGCGGCACGCCGGCCAGACCTACCGCCTGGGCTACGATGCCAAGTCGTACGGTGAAATCGCGGCCATTATGCAGCAGGCGCTGGGCGAGCCCTTCCGCTACGAAGCCCTACCCCCCGAAATATTCCTGGAGAACATGCGCGCCGCTGGCGCCGAAATGGCCTACATGGGTTGCGTGTATGACCACTACAAGCGCTACGCCGCCCACACCATTCCGGGCGCCGACGACACGTTCGACAACTTTCCCGCCATCACCGGGCAGGAGCCGGTGCGCTGGGTTGACTTCGTGCAGAAGCACCGGGCGTCATTTGCGTATTAGCCTGGCGGCTATTTGTAGTCGGGCAGGAAGGCGTTGTCGAACAGCTTGGTCCGGCTGCGGCCGTCGAGGTCGGAGGTCCACACCTGCGGCGGGCTGATGTCGTCGTTCGAGCGGTTGACGAAGATGAGCTGGTAGCCGGTGGGCGAGTAGCGCGGGGTGAGGTCGTTGGTGCCTGTTACTTTTGTGCTGCCGCTCGTGGCGCTGCTCACGTCGAATAGCAGCGAGCCATTCAGCTTTTGGGTGAAGATGTGGACATCCAGCTGCCGGCCGCTTACATCGTTGAAGCCGGCCACGTCGCGGGTGTAGGCCACGCTGGTGCCATCCACGCTAAAGCTCGGCGAGTCGAGGCGGCCGGGCAGGTTGCCCACCAGCAGCACGGGGTTGGTGCCATCCACATTGTAGAGGTACAGCTCGGCATCGTAGGGTAGGGAGCCAATCGTTTGCACCACCAGGCGGCCGCCGTTCTGGGCCGTCCAGTCGCACTCGCGAAAGTGCCGGCCGGCGGGGGCCGTGGCCAGCAGCACTAGGCCCGTACCATCGCGGTTGATGCGGTAGAGCTGGTCGTAGTGGGCATAAATGAGCTGCGCCCCGTCGGGCGACCAGCGGTAGCCGATGCCCGCGTTGCTGTAGCCCTCGGCCGAGAGCGTGGTTATCTGGCGCTGGTTCGAGCCGTCGCGGTTCATAGTGTAGAGCTGAAACTGCCCGCTGGCATTCGACGAATAGGCTATCAGGTCGCGGGTGGGACTGAGCTGGGGCGCGGTTTCGACGGTAACGGCGCTGGTGAGGCGCACCGCGGCGCTGCCCGTGGCATCCGAGGAGTAGACGTCAGTATTGCCGCTCACCGTGCGGGCAAACAGGTAGCGATTATCGGGCAGGCTCACGGTTTGAAAGCTCCAGACCGGCCCGCGGGCGGCGGCCCCGGCCGCGTTGCGCACCGTCACCTGCCAGAAGTAGGTGGTGTTGTAGCGCAGGTTCGTGGCCGTCACGGTGGTGTCTTTGGCGGCCGTGAGCAGCTGGCGCAGGTTGAGGTTGTTACTCTCGTAGAGCACTACGTCGTACTTGAGCGAGTCGGCGGGCAAGGCCCCGGTGGCCGGGTGCCAGGCCAGCTGCAAGGTGGTGGGCTGGCCGGTGGCCCCCGAGGCAGGGGTAGGCCGCACGGGCGCGCCGGGCGGGGCCGTGGCAGTAGTTTTATTGAGCAGCAACACCACCGACTGCGTTTGGCCATTGGTGAGGGTGGCGCTGCTGGTGGTGGCATCGTAGCCAGCCTTGCGGGCGGCCACGCTTAGGGTGCCCACCGGCACCTGCGTGATGGTGAGCTGCCCCTTGGCATCGGTCACGTACGAGCCAGTGGCGGGGGTAGTGCTCACGGCCACGTTGGCCACGGGCTGGCTGGTGCTGCCATCTAGCACGGTCACGGTGAGGGTGCCGAAGTAGGCGGGCTCGACCAGGGTGGGCTCGCAGGCAGTCAGGCCCAGCAAGCAAAGAAGAATAAACAGGACACCGCGCGGGCAGTGCCGCCGAACGAGCGAAGCGAGAAGCATGAAGCAGAAAAAAGAAGCAGCGGAGGTTAGCGGGCCGGCACCTGCACGGCCGAGTCCTGGGCCACGGTGTGGCCGGCCAGGTCGAGCACCCGCAGGTATACCCGGTACGTGTCCTGCGCCGAGGCATTCACGCGGGTGTGCGACAGGGCCACGTCCTGCTCGGGGGCTACTTCAAACTCGCCGCGCTGGGTGTTTTGCGAGTGGCCGCCGCTGCTTTCGCGCTGCATCGACAGTTCGTAGCGGTAGCGGGCGGTAGTGGGCAGCAAGCTGGTGCAGTGCCCGGTTACGGACAGGTAGCCGTCTTGCTGGCTCAGCTCGAGGTGGGCGCGGCAGGGGGTTGGCGCGGCGGCGCTTTGCCAGGCCGCAAGCAGGAGAAGTAATGGGTTCATAGCGGGTGGGGAAGGGGGGTAGGAAATGGGTTAACTGTTCAGCTACAATAAGTTAGCCAAACTACTGGCTCCTGAACAGGAAAGGCCAAGCTGCACGCATGCAGCTGGCCTTTAGTAGTCAATTAGAAATCAGCTGCTTAGCTAAGGAGCTATTTTACTTTGCCCTGCTCAATGGTGAGGTTGATGCCCGAGCCGCGCATCTCCACGGTGTAGCCGGGGGTAGCCTGACTGGTGGTTTCTACCTGTCTCAGGTTGTTGTTAGTGCCGTACTGGTTGATGGTGTAGCTGCGCTGGCTTTCACGAACCTCGCTGTTTACCTGGTTGTTGCTGCCGTTCTGGCTGATGTTTAGCTCGCTTTGGTTGCCGATGAGCTGGCCGGTCAGGCGGTTGTTGGTGCCGCGCTGCGTGAGAGCCGAGCTGTTGTTTTGGCCCTGCTGCGTCAGGTCGGCCTGGTTGCCGGTGCCGTACTGCCGCGCGGTGGCTACGTTGCCGCCCCCGCTTTGCACCAGCCCCAGCGCGTTGGCCGCGCCCACCTGCTCCACGTAGGCCTGGTTGCTGGCCCCCGATAGGCTTTGCTGGTCGATGCGGGCCGAGTTGCCCGCGCCGTTTTGCAGCAGGGTAGCCGCGTTTTGCAGCGCCGACAGCGCGGGCGTCCCGGTGGGTAGCCGGTCCAGGCCCACGTCTTCGGCCAGCCGCTGCTCGCTGGTAGCCGCCTCGCTGGTGGGGCGCTGCTGCGCCTGGGCCGCCGCGCTGCTGAGCAGCCAGGCACCGCTGAGCACTAAAAGGTAGGTTCTGGCCATACAGGGGGGGTAGGAAAAGCGGTGGTTGATACCCAAATGGCCAGGTTCTAAAACGCCCGGATGAGCATTTCAGAACCTGGCACTTGCGGCATATGCAGTTTGCGGCCGCTTCCCTAGCTTAGTGCTGGGTTACGATGGCCGTGTTGGCGGCGCCGGTCTGCACCGAGTAGGCGGCCGAGCGCACGTTCGACTGCGTCATGCTCGAGTAGTTGTTGTTGTTCGACTGCAGCTGCTCGGCGTAGCTACCCGTAGTGCTGTGCTGGTCGATGTCAGCCCGGTTGCTAGTGCCAGTCTGGGTCTGCATGGCGTAGCTATCATTGGCCGTTCCGCCAATTCCCTGCTGGATGCGGGCCTTGTTACCCACTCCATTTTGCGACTGCTCAGCGCTATTACGCGTGCCGGGGTCACCTTGGTGGATGTAGGCGTCGTTGGAGTTCGTGCCAGCAGCAACGTTAGCACCACCGCCTTGCGTCTGCTTAGCGTAGCTATTAGATGCTTCTTGTTCGATTTTAGCGCCTTGTATAAGACCAGTCTGCACCTGCTCAGCGTAGTTGCCCGAGCCCGTGCCGCTACCTTGGGCATATTTCGTCTGGAAGATTTGCGCTTGGTTAGCAACGCTGGCGCCACTAGCGTTTGCACCTTGGGTTTGAATAGCGCGGTTGCCAGTTGTCCCAGCACCTTGCAGTACTGTCATAGTGTTGGCAAAACCATTAGTCTGCGACTGTTGCGTCTGGCTACCGGAGCCGTTCTGCGTCGAACGCATAAAGTTGCGGTCATTCCCCGTATAGTAACCACTATTATAACCCTGACCACCTCCGGTCGCTGACTGGGCTTGCGAGGCTTTGTTGTTGTTTCCGTTTTGGTCAAGAATAGCCGTGTTACCTCGGCTTGCGCCGACAGTATTGGCTTGGTCAACGGTAGCGTAGTTGTTGCTGCCGGTCTGGCTCACGTAGGAGTCTTGGCTGTAGTCGCTGTAACTCTTGCTGAAGCTGCCTTTGGTGTTGTCGCCGTTCGGACCCGCCTTAACATCGGCCGGGGCAGTAGGGGCGGTACCGGGGGCAGCTACCGTGCGGTAGGGGGCGCCATCATACGTGTTGGTGGGCTTAGGACCGGGACCGGTCTGGGCGTAGGCCGAGCCGGCCAGTAGCATCATCGCGGCGGCGAGCAGCAGGTGTTGGTTAAGCTTTTTCATGTTGGTAGGGGGTGAGGGGTAAGAAGGTGGGAAACAGAAGGTTTAGGTTGTTTGGCTCTCTCCGGAAGAACGAGTCAAAAGTATGTCAAAAAATAGTTACATAAAAAATTTTTAAAGTGAAATTATAAAAAACAGGTATAAATACCTGGTTGATTATTAAGTCTATTTTTAATATAGCACAAATTATTGATTGTCAAGGTTTTGTTGTAATTGAGCGTGCTGCGCGGCGGTGGCCCAGGTAAAATGCTACTCCGGCGCGGGCGCCCCAGTAGTAATCGTTGTAGCGGCCGTTCACTACGCCATCCAGCTCGTCGTTCAGGTAGTAGTGGTTGTCCAGCTGCACGCTCAGGCCCAGGCGGGGCGTCAGCAGGTACTCGGCCCCAATGCCGGCCATTAGGTGGGGTAGGGTGCGGCTATTGTCGGTGCGGGAGGAGGTGCGCACGGTGGCGCCCGCCCCAGCCAGCACGTAGGGCGTGAAGCGGTCGCGCGGGAGCAGGCGCAGCAGCAGCCCGCCCTCGGCGTAGGCGTAGGTGTTGTTGAAGTAGCTGCGGCTGGGGCCGGCCGCCAGGCGCAACTGCCCCACGTTGGCAAACAGGCTGGCCGACTCGCCCAGGCCCACGCGCAGGGTAGCCTCGGCGCCCAGCGTCAGGTCGGGCTGGGCGTAGTCGCCCTGGTACTGCACGGCGGCTCCGGCCAGGCCCAGGGCGAAGGGGGCGCGGCGCGGCAGCTGCTCACGGCCCAGCACGTCGATGCTCAGGTTCTCGGTTTTTTCGCGCAGGTAGGTGGCGCGGGCCGGGCCGTGCAGCTCGGCCGAGTCGCGGGGCAGCCACAGGTGGTCCTCAAACCCCTCATACACCAGGGCTTGCACCGATTTCTCGATGGCATCCTTCACGGCCATCTCGCTGGGCTCATTATAGGTGAAGCCGGTTTCGGTTTCGAGCAGGCGCTTGAAATCGACGAACTGAAACAGGCTGGCGTCAATCTGCTGCGAGAGAATGGTTTTGGAGGTGTACACGGTCTTGAGCACCTTGCCCGTATTGGTGCTCACGGCCCGCAGGTACACCGTCACGCGGTCTTGCCGGTACTGGCCCGAGGCCCCGGCCCCGAAGTAGCGCAGCCCCGCCCCGCCGGTAATGATGTTGGCATCGTAGGAAATAATGCCGCCCTCCAAAATGACGCCCGCGAAAAGCAGCGAAGGCAGGTTGGGCTGCTTCTGGCCGGTTTGCTCGGTGTATTCCTGGCGGGTACTGCGGATAATCTTGCGCTCGTTGAGCAGGTTGCCCAGGTTTTCGCGCTCGATGGGCTCAAACCACTTCGAGTCTTCCAAGGCCCGGATGAGCACCGTGGTGGCGCCCTGCGTCACGGCCGTCGAGAAGCTTGCCCCATTGGCCTGGGGCTTGTACTGGCCGGTCTGGTCGCGAAATTTATACACTGCCACCACCGTTTTGCGCAGTGGCGCGGGCAGCTCGCCCCACTGCGCGGGCGTGCGCAGCTCGGCCCCCAGGCGGGCGGGGGCGGGGGCCAGAGGGTGCTGGTAGAGGTAGGGAGCGCAGGCGCCGAGGCTCAGCAGGAGCCCGGCCGCCAGGGTGCGCGCAAGGGGAGCAAACATAACGGGAGGGGGTAGCAGCGACTAGAGAATAGGGAAGCCGAAGCCCGGAGCCACCCACGAGGGTGACCCGGCGCTACAGCACGGCAAATGCCGCTGCTACAACCCGTTAGGAATGGTTATCGTGGTTTGGTTGCCGGTGCTGGAGTCCGTCACGGTAATGACGACCCCGCCGGTGCTCTGCGACACCTGCACCTGGTAGGCCCCCACGGTGTAGGTGCCGGGCTTGATAGCCCCCTGCCCAAACTGCGAGGTAATAAGCCGGCTGGTGAGCTGGCTGAGCACCTGCTGGTTGAGGTTGGCCGAGAACTGGGCCAGGGGGTCCGTAGTGGGATTAGCACTGGTGCTCACCGGGTCCTGAATGCGGTTCTGAGCCGTGGCCGACGCCTGAAGCCAAGCGTAGTTAAACGTGTTGCCCCCAAAAGCCGGGTTTATGGGTTCGTACACAAATTTCTGTGCGTGGGCGGGCAGCGCCCCGGCGGCCAGGGCCACCAGCAGCACAAGAGTAAAAAAGTGTTTCATAGAAGTTGGGTGGGAATAGAGCAATACGGCCGAAAGCAGCGCTTTCGGTAACCTGGGCAATCAATATACTTCGAGCGGCGTGCGGCGGCCAGCCTCTAGCTGGCGACTAACGTTTTGCGCTTCAACTAAGTAGCCTTGGGCAATCTCCACGGCTTGGCCTACTAGCTCTTCCTGTTGGTCGAGCCGGGTGGGCAGCGGGGTTTCAATCAGCTCCTGGTCGTTGACGGTGAGTACCAGCAACGAGCTGTTGCCCCGGCCGGGGCGCTCGCCTATCAGTACCGTAAACTCGGCGCTACCGGGCGGGGCTTCAAAAGCGCCGTAGAACAAGTCGTAGAAGTCGTGGCCTAGCTTCGAGATGGCCTGGTCGAGCACCAGTCCTTCGGCCTCGGCGGCCAGGCGCACGGGCCGCCGGCCGGCCGAGTCGGCGCGTAGCATCAGGCGCAGCGCCTCTTCTAGTTTGGCGGGGGGTAGGGGCTTGGCTGAAGGCGTAACGATAACCTTAGGGGCCACGTTGGCGCTGGGTACGGGCTGTGGCCGGGCGGCTGACTGGGGCTTGGTTTGCGCCCAGCCAGTAGTGGTGGCAGCCCCCAGGCAGGCCACCGTTAGCCAGAGCCACCTAAAAGATGACTGAATAAAAGATTTTGGGCATAGGAAGTAGCTGAAAACCATGCGCAACGTAGGGCTGGGCCAAAAGGGATAATTGCTAAAACCTACGCAAACTTAGTACTTTTTCGGAATTTACACTATCTTTTTTTAAGAAAAAATAAGATTTTTTTGCTGTATCAAAAATATTCAATAACAGCGCTTCAAATAGGATAATGCCGCAGGTAGAAATACGTGGTTCGAACCACGTATTTCTACCTGCGGCATTATTGCAATCCCCTTTTAGAATTACTACCCCCCTTCTAAAATCGGAAGCCCACCGTGGTCAGGAACTGGCGGGGCGGAATGGGATTGATGCTGTAGCGGTCATGCACTAGGAAGTTGAGCTCGTTGGTGAGGTTAGACACCTTGGCCAGGATGGAGAAGCGCTGGTAGGTGTAGCCGACCGACAGGTCCACGGTGGTGAAGCCGCTGAGCGTGATGAGGCGGTTGTAGGCCGGCGTCTGGCCCACGGTGTTGTTGTTGCCGCCCAGGCGCTGGCCGGTGTAAAAGGCCGAGGCGCCCACCTTGAGGCCGCGCAGGCTGGGCCGGTCGAAGGTGTAGAAAATGGAGGCGTTGGCGGTGTTGGCCGGGTTATTCACGAGGCGCTCGCCGTTGAGGGGGCTGCCCGTGGTGGTGCCCGCATTCGTGTAGCGCATGAAATTATACGCGTAGCCCACGTTGAAATAGAGATTCTGCGAGAAGCTGCCGCTGATGTCCACGTCGGCCCCGTCGCTGGTGGTTTCGCCGGTCAGCTCCTTCAGGTTTGTGTTGCCGTTGGGCTTGCCGAATTGGTCGAGGGGCGCAATCTGGGCGAAGTTGTTGTTGCGGTAGCGGTACACGCTCAGGTTGGCAAACAGGCGGCTGCCAAATAGCTCGCTCTTCACGCCGGCCTCGTACTGGTCAACCAGCGAGGGCGACAGGTTTTGGAGGTAGATGTCGGTGCCCGTGTTGATAGTGAAGTTGTTGGCGTAGCTGGCGTAGAGCGATAGCAGGGGTAGGGGCTGGTAAATCAGCGCGCCCTTGGGCGAGAAGGCTTTGTCAATCTTATTGGCCGTGGGGCCGCCGCGCTGGCGCTGCTTGTCGAGGTTGGAGATGCTGGTTTGCTCCGTGTTCTGGTACGACCAGCGCAGGCCGGCCAGCACCTTAAACTTGGGCGAGAGCGCAATCAAATCCTGCGCGTAGGCCCCGAAGCGGTACGAAGGCGAGGTAGTGCGGGCCGTGTCGATAATGCTGGGCACGTCGGCGCGCTCCGGGTATTTCGAGCGGTTAATGATGTTGATAACGTCGTAGGCCGGGCCAATTTTCCCGCTGGCATCCTGGTACTTAAACGTGGTGCTGGTGGTGCTGATGCGCAGCGCGTCGCCGCCCACCAGCAGCTGGTGGCTCAAGAAACCGGTGTCGAACTTACCGTTTAGGTTCAGCTGGGCATTGTAGTCGCGTTCGCTGGTGTTGGCGGCGCTCAGCGTGCGGGTATAGTCGCCATTAGTAGCAATGGCATTATTAGGCACCGCCGCCCCAAAGCCGTGCACGCGGGTATCCTGCACGCCGCCAATGGCGCTCAGCCGCCACTGGTCCGAAAAGCGGTGGTTGAGCACCGCCGAACCGCTGGCCTGGTCGGTCACGTTGTAGGCCCAGCTCATATTAATGAAGCGCGAGCGCGGTGTGCCCGCCGGCAGCTGGGCATCGGTATTCTGGTTGATGATGCCTACCCCCGCGTCGGGCGTGACGTCGGAGCGCAGGTAGTCGCCCTGCACCAGCAGGTCGGTTTTCTCGCCAAACTTGTAGAGCAGCGAGGGGTTCACGTACAGGCGCTTCGAGGTCACCACGTCGCGGTAGCTTTGGGCGTTTTCGTAAGTGCCCACCACCCGGAAGGCCAGGTTTTTGGTGAGCGGCCCGTAGATATCGACAATCGGCTTGTAAAAGCCGTAGCTGCCGGCGCGCATCTCCACCGACCCACCCCAGTTGTAGCGCGGCTTCTTGGTCACCATGTTGATAATGAGGCCCCCCGACACGTTGCCGTAAAGCAGGGCCGCCGCGCCCTTCAGCACCTCCACCGATTCCAGGGTGCTGGCATCGGGAAAGCCCTGGGTATTCGAAAGCAGCCCGTTTTTGAAGATGCTACCCCCCCCGCCGCCGATGCCGATGCTGTAGCCCCGCGCCGAAAACGTCTCGGCCACGCCGCCGCGCTGCTGCGTCAAGGACACGCCGCTCACGTTGCGCAGCGCGTCGCCGAGGCGGTTTATCTGCTGGTCGGCAATGACGGTGTGCGTCACCACGCCCACGCTCTGGGGCTGGTCGAGGGGCGCGATGTCGGCCTTGCTGGCCCCGGCCAGGCGGTTGATGGTCGTGGTGCCCGTCACGAGGACTTCGCTCAGGTCGGCGGCGCTCTCGCTCAGGGCAAAATCGGCTTTGGTAGCCTGGCCGGCCTCTACCAGCACGGTTTGCTGCTGCGGCTGCCGGCCCACGAACGATACCTGCAGCTCGTGCGCGCCGGGCTCAAGGCCCGCAATGGTGAAGGAGCCGTCTTCGGCCGTATTGACTCCCTTGCCGAGCTTCGGAATACCCACGCTGACGAAGGCCGCCGGCTGCCCGTCGCGGGTGCGCACTACGCCTCGAATGCTACCCGTGCGCTGGTGCGCGTGGCTGGTGGCAGCCGGGGTAGGCAGCCCCTGCGCGTGGCTGAGCATGGGCAGCGAAATACCAGTGAGCAGAAAAGGAAGGAAGAAGTGACGCATACGCTTATTTAGAATCGTTCAACGTAATGCAAAGGTCAGCGCACGTTTAGAATAATTCCAAATAAAGTGTGAGGATATTCTGTATGATTTCTGATTTTTTAATTATTGATTTTTTTTAAATGGCTTTGTATCAAAAGCATATCATAAAAAAGGCCTCGCACGCGGGGCCTTTTTATTTAGAATGAAAGTAAATAACTGCCTCGTCAGCTAATCCATCTCCACCGTTTCAGCAATTACCTGCCTAGCTGGCGTCAACTCGAAAGCCTCAGCCAGCAATTCATACGAGCGCAGGCGGTCGGCAAAATCGGCGGTGATGCTGGTCAGCAGCAGTTCATCGACTTCGTAGGCAGCGGCCAGCTCGGTAAGCTGTTGGCGCACCTGTGCGGGCGTGCCGCTCACCACGCGGCCCTGGTGGTGGCGCAGGCGCGCCAGCTCCTCGGGGCCGAACTGATAGGCCGCTGCCTCGGCGGCGGTGGGGTAGGGGCCGCGCACGCCCTGCTCGAAGCGCAAGAGCTGCATATACATGGCCTTGGCCAGCGCGTTAGCCTTGTCCTCGGTGTCAGCGCAGAGCACGAACAGCGCCACGCTGGCGGCGGGCGCCGCCAGCTCGGGTGAGGGCCGGAACTGCTGCCGGTACTGGCGCACGGCGGCCGGCCCGCCATTGGGGTTGATGAACTGCGCAAACGTGAAGCCCAGGCCCAGCCGCGCCGCGAAGTGCCCACTCTGCCCGCTGCTGCTGAGCAACCATACTGCGGGCTGGGTATCAATCTGCGGAATGGCCTGCACCCGCTCGTGAATGGTTTCGGGCGTGCGGTCGTCGCGCAGGTAGGCTTGCAAGTCAACTAATTGCTCGATAAAATCTTCCTCTTTAAACTGGTTGCTGGGGTTGAGGGCATAGGCGGTGAGGCGGTCGGCCCCCGGCGCGCGGCCGATGCCCAGGTCGATGCGGCCGGGGTGCAGCGCCTCCAGCATCTTGAAGTTTTCGGCCACCTTCAGGGCCGAGTAGTGGGGTAGCATCACGCCGCCCGAGCCCAGCCGGATGCGCTGCGTGTGCGCGCCCAGGTGGGCCAGCAGCACCTCGGGCGTGGGGCCAGCCAAGGTGGTGGTATTGTGGTGCTCGCTCACCCAGAAGCGGGTGTAGCCCAGGCGGTCGGTGAGCTGGGCGAGCTGCGTGGTTTCTTGCAAGGCCTGGCGGGCGGTGGCGCCGGGCCGCACCGGCGACTGGTCGAGCACGCTCAGGCGCAGGGAGGGGGTAGGGGACATAGCGAGCTTAAAAAGAAGAGAACAGGTTCGGGTAAAACATCGGCTTCCATGGCCTTGTTTCTGGCAGCAAATCCCCTTTCCCTACCCCCCTTTTTATGAGCACTCCCAATTCGTTGGTGTTGAACGTAGCCGATGGCACCCAGGCGCACGCCTACGTGGCCCAGCCCCAGAACGCGGCGGCCGCCCCCGGCATCATTCTGTTCCAGGAAGCCTTCGGCGTTAACGGCCACATCCGCAACGTGGCCGACCGCCTGGCCGCCGCCGGCTACGTGGTGATAGCGCCCGAGCTGTTTCACCGCACCGCCGAGCCGGGCCTGGAAATTGGCTACGACAACTTTGCCGCCGCCATGCCGCACTACGGCGCCATCACGCCTGAGGGCCTGAAGCAGGACGCGCAAGCCGCCTACGACTGGCTGCAAGCCCAGCCCAACGTGCAAAAGGATAAAATTGGCGCCATTGGCTTCTGCCTGGGCGGGCAGGTGGCCTTCGTGGCCAATGCCGCGCTGCCGCTGCAAGCCGCCGTGTCGTACTACGGCGGTGGCCTGCACACCCGCACCGAAATGGCCAAGGACCTGCACGCGCCGCACCTCTTCTACTGGGGCGGCCTCGACCAGCACATCTCCAAGGAGAACATCACCACGATAATTGATGCGGTAGACGCCACCGGCAAGCCCTACATCAACACCGTCATCTCCTACGCCGACCACGGCTTCAACTGCGACGAGCGCCCGAGCTACAACAAGGACGCCGCCGCAGAGGCCTGGGCCCTTACGATGGCTTTCTTTCAGGAAAAGCTGGGTGGGTAGTAGGTTACGGATTGAGTACTAAGCGGCTGGCTGGGTAGTTTATCCAGCCAGCCGTTTGTTTTAGCGGAGGGGGGTAGGGCCCAACGCAACCTTTCGGCCCCCAAATCCATACAGGGTAGCATGAAAACTTCCCACCGCTCTTCTTCCGGCTGGCTTTGGGCCGCTGGCCTT
>CAZZWL010000098.1:0-21408 GCA_964657755.1 uncultured Rhodanobacter sp. | reverse complement strand
CAAAAAAATTGCGCTGGCCAGCGCAATTTTTTTGACCCTATTACATGGTGTAAAATTTAGTTTTGTACAGCCTTTGTAATACTTTCTGATTCTTTGGCGGTCAACTCCCGTCGCCTTCACCCAATGAGCTTCCCTAGCCCCGCCTGAAGCTTGGCGAGCTGGTCTGCTTCCCGGTTTATGCGCCGTCGCGGCTCATCACGAAGGCCTACCAGCCCCTGCTAGGTCCGTTGGGGCTCACCTATCCGCGGTACTTGGTGCTGCTATAGGGGCACCGCGAGCTGGCGGTGAAAACTATCGGCCAGCGGCTCCCGCTCGACGCGGGCACGCTTACGCCGCTACGCAAGGTGCTGGAGCAAAAGGAGTTGCTTTTCAGGCACGCTAGTTAAAGCTATGCCCTTCAGGGCAAGACTTTAGTTGCTACTCACCTTCAGGCGCTTTACGAGCCGTAATAGTCACAATGAAGAGCGTTGGTTTTAAATCAGTTCGAAGCCCCGCCAAGTGAGAAAGCAGAATTCCATGCTGGAATCGCCCACTTGAGTGGCAGCCTTGCAGTCGGCTTTAGCCGAAACCGCCGAATTTCATTCACTATCAAACCTCTGGGCTTACAGTCCATATGTATTTAGTCCCTACCCCTATTCCTACTCCTGACGAGCTAAAGCGGGGGCAGGGTATCCGTGGTCGGCTTGGGGTCCAGCAGCCGGTTGGCCAGCACGGCCAGCAGCACGCCGGCCAGCGGGGCCGCTACGTAGACCCAGGCCGCCGCTAGGTGGCCGCTCAGCAGGGCCGGGGCCAATGAGCGGGCCGGGTTCATGGAGGCCCCGCTGAGGGGGCCGCCCACCAGGGCTTCCAGCCCCACCGTGGCGCTGATGGTGAGGCCCACCAGCAGCCCTTGCTCGTAGTAGCTTGCCGTGACGCGCAGGATGATGAGCATCAGCCAGAACGTGAGGCCCAGCTCTACTCCAAAGGCCTGCGCTGTGCTATGCGCCGGCAGCGTGGCCCCCAGCGACGAGCCGGGCGCCGCCAGTAACCACACGGCCCCGCTGCCCAATAGAGCCCCGGCCAGCTGCGCCAGCACGTAGGGCAGCACCCGGCGGCCCGGAAAGCGCCCCGCCGCCCAGAAGCCAATGGTCACGGCCGGGTTGACGTGCGCGCCGCTCACGTGCCCCAGGCCCTGGATAATAATCAGCACGATGAGCCCGAAGGCGGCGGCCACCCCGCCGTGGCCAATGGTGTGGACCTGCTCATCCACCACCACCGCGCCCGTCCCAAAAATCAGCAAAAAGGCCGTGCCGAGTAATTCGGCCAACAAGCATTGTCGGAGGGTAGGCGTCATGCAAGGGGTCGGCTTCGGGGCTTGAAAAAACAAGCGCCCACGCGGAGCGTGAGCGACTGATTCAGAAGAAGAAAAGGCTAAAAGTGGCCGGGGCTACCTACGCCACGGTGCCGCCGCAGCTGGAGCCCGCACCCGCCGTGCAGCCGTAGCAGTGCTGGTTGAGCACGATGGGCCGCTGGGCCAGGGCCGCCGCGTCGAAGTCGCGGATGTGCTGGCTGGTGCTGGCCACGTGCAGGTCGAGCATCTGGTTGAAGTCGCAGTCGTAGAGGCCGCCGTCCCAGCCCACCGAAATAGTATCCCGGCACATCACACCGGCCGCCGCCGTGGGGTTGAAGGCCGTCACCAGCTTCTCCATATAGCCCGCGTAGTTGCCCGACTCGACCAGGTAGTCGAGGAAGCGGCTTACCGGCAGGTTGGTGATGGCAAACAGGCTGTTGAACACAATGCCGTGGTCCTTGAGCAGAGCCTGCTTGAACTGCCGCTCCAGGGCCACCTGCGGGCCGGGCATAAACGCGCCGGCCGGGTTATACACCAGGTTCAGCGTGAGGCCGCTACCCGGCTGGCCGTAGCCCACGGCGTTCAGCATTTTGAGGGCCCGGATGGAGTCGTCGAACACGCCGTCGCCGCGCTGACGGTCGGTTTTGTCGGCCGAGTAGAAGGGCAGCGAGCTAACCACCTCCACGCCGTGCCGCTTGAAAAACTCGGGCAGGTCGTGGTACTTTTTGTTGGCTACGATGATGGTGAGATTACAGCGCACCAGCACTTTGCGGCCCAGCTTGCTAATTTCCTCCACAAACCACCGAAAATCGGGGTTCATCTCCGGGGCGCCGCCGGTGAGGTCCACCGTCGGGATATCGGTGGCGGCCAGCGCGTTGAGGCAGAGCTGCATCGTCTCGCGGGTCATAATTTCCTTGCGGTCGGGGCCGGCATCCACGTGGCAGTGCTTGCACACCTGGTTGCACATCTTGCCCACGTTGATTTGCAGGACCGCCGGCACTACCGGCCGCAGCGGGAAAAGGCCCGCCTCCCGCATCTTGTGGTGAAAGGGCGGCAGGTGCAGCACATCCACCACTTCCTGGCGCAACACGGTGAGCTGAAAAGCCGAGTCGGCGAACTGGTTGCCGGTGGCCTTGAGAGATTTTATCATGGTTGGTAGCGCGGCCTTTTAGTCCGCGTTTGCACGTTCCTGACGCGGACTAAAAGGCCGCGCTACTATTTACATCGATAACTCTTTGACTTTATTCATCATCTGCACGCCGTGCACCAGCGTGGCCCCGCCCCGAATGGCGGCGGCCACGTGCACGGCCTCCATCATTTCGGGCTCGGTACAGCCTTTTTCGAGCGTGTCGGCCGAGTAGGCGTCGATGCAGTAGGGGCACTGCACGGCGTGGGCCACGGCCAGGGCGATGAGCGATTTCTCACGGGCCGTGAGCGCGCCTTCGGCAAAAACGGCCCCGTAGTAGGCGAAAAATTTATCGGCAAACTCTTTCTGAAACTCGCCGATGTTGCCGAATTTCTTTAAGTCGGCGGGGTTGTAGTACGTTTCCATGCGCTGGTTTTGAGTAAATACGCTAAAAGGGGATAGGGTAGATTCTAAAGGGAGTTTACTCGTAGAAGTTCCGCAGGCGGCGCTGCGTGGTCAGCACCACCCAGTCGCCGAGGCGCGGCAGCAGCGTGTGCACCACCAGAATGAGCCGGCCCAGCGCCGAAATGACCGTGCGCCGCCGCCGCCGCCGCACGTGCCGCAAGATAATGGCCGCCACCTCAGCCTGCGACTTCTGCCAGCGCGGCGGACGGTGCGCGATGGGCACGGGCTGGCCGGCCGCGTCGAGCACGCGCTTATCGGGGTCATTCTGCGTAAAGCCAATGTGCACCACCCCGAAGTGCACGCCCGTATCGGCCAGCTCCAGGCGCAGGGTGTGGGCCAGGTTGGCCAGCGCCGCTTTGCCGGCGCAGTAGGCCGAGCCGCTGGGCATGCCATTGAGGGCCGAGATGGAGGAGATGAACGTGACGCTGCCCTTCGCCCGAATGAGGTGGGGTAGGGCCGCCTTGAGCGGGTACACCGAGCCATATACGTTGCTATCGAGCACCTGCCGGAACACCTCGGGCGTGAGGTCGCGGAAGTAGGCGCGCATCGAAATGCTGGCGTTGGTGACCAGGATATCGAGCCGGCCGAAGGTGTCGAGGGCGGTGGCCACGAGGCGCTCGGCGGCGGCGTAGTCGGTGACGTCGGCCACGCAGGCGGCCACTTGGTAGCCCTCGGCGGCCAGCGCCTGGCGGGTGGCTTCGAGGCGCTCGGCCTGGCGGCCGTTTAGCACCACGGCCGCGCCCTGCCGGCAAAATGCCCGCGCCGTTTCGCGCCCGATACCCGACTCGGAGCCGGTGATAAGCGCCACCTGGCCCGCCAGCGGGCCGGCTTTTTTAGCGGACATAGCCGTGGGTTTTAAACCAGGCAAAGGCATCGGCCACAGCTTGTTGAATGGAAGTTTGGGGGAGCGCCAATTCGGTGCGGGCCTTTTGGGCGGTGAAGTAGTGGCCGTCGTTGGCCACGGCCGTCATGGCCGAGTTGACCTGGGCGGGACGGCCGGTAAAGAGGGCTCGGAGGTCGCAAATTGCCCCATAAAAATTGGCCAGCGGCGGCGGCACCGGCCAGCGCGGCGGCCCTACCCCCATTATTTCAGCCATTAAAGCAAAGGCTTCCTTATAGCTCAAATTTTCATTGCCTAAAATGTATGACTCGCCCACCCGGCCCATCGTCAGGGCGTTGACGGTGGCCACAGCCACGTCGTGCACGTGCACGTAGTTTTTGCCGCCCAGCGGGTAGCCGGGCAGGCGGCCGGCCCGCAGCTCCAGCAGCAGCGCGCCCGAGGTGGGGCGGGCATCGCCGGGGCCCAGCATAAAAGTGGGGTGCACCAGCACGGCGGGCAGCTGCTCGCGGGCCACGGCGGCCAGCACGCGGTCGGTGGCGGCTCGCTTGCTGTCCATGTAATCAAGCCCGTAGCGGCGGCCGGCGTAGGGCCGGGTTTCATCGCCTGGCCGCGCTTTGGAGCCGAAGCCAAAAACGTTGGCCGTGCCCACATACACCAGGCGCCCTACCCCCCCTTTGCGCGCCAACCGCAATGCCTGCTCGGTGCCGTGGATGTTAGTATCCCGCACGGCACGGCTGCGGGCGGGGTTCACCTGGGCCAGCGCGGCGGCGTGGATAATAGCCCCGCAACCGCCGCTAATAGCCGCCAGCTCGCCCTTGCGCACCACGCGGGTCAGGTCCATTTCGCACACCTCGATGGGTAGCGACGCCAGGCGGGGTAGGGCCGGGCTCGCCGGGCTGCCCGGCCGCGCCAGCGCCCGCACGGGGTAGCCGCGGCGCAGTAGCTCGGCCACGAGGTGGCGACCCAGAAAGCCGTTGGCGCCGGTCACGAGCACGCGGGGGAGCGGGGGCGGCAGCGGCATCAGCGGTAGTTGAGCAGGGCCTTGTAGGTGCGCGCGATGCGCGGCGGCGGCTGCTTGAGAAAGTATAGGACGAAGGCCGTGAGGTTGGCCAGCTGTACGCGCAGCCAGCCGTTGGTTTCGTACTTGCGGGCCGACACCACGACCTCCTGCGGCACGATGAAAAACGAGGCTACTTTGCGAATGCGCTGGATAATCTCGAAGTCTTCCATGATGACAAACTGCTCGTTGAAACCCCCCAGCTGCTCAAACAGCGCCCGCGTCACGAACAGCGTCTGGTCGCCGCCCCGGCTCATAATTCCCTTAAAGCGAGTGCCGTAGCTATTGAGGCGCAGCAGCGGGTGCGGCGAGTCGAACCGGAAGCGGTAGCAGCCCGCCGCGTGCCCCCGCGCCACGGCCGCCGCGATGGTGGCCACGTAGTCGGGGTGAATGCCCACGTCGGCGTGTACGAAGTACAGCACCTCGCCCCGCGCCTGTCGCGCCCCGTGGTTTAGTTGGGCGGCGCGGCCGGGCTGCGGGGCTTGCAGCACGGTGGCCCCAGCGGCGCGGGCGGCGGTGGCGGTGCCGTCGGGGCTGCCGGCATCCACCACCAAAATCTCGACCGCCCCGGCCGGGGCGTGGCGGCGCAGCTCGGCCACTAGCCGGCCGATGTTGGCGGCTTCGTTGTAGGTGGGAATAATGACGCTGAGCATAAGTCGATAAGTAACTGGTGGCAGCCCCACCCCCGGCCCCTTCCCTGCGGGGGAGGGGCTGGGGGTGGGGCTGCAACTTCCGAACGAATTTCCGAAGTCCAGGTTCTCATTCCTCAAAAAGCCTCCCCCACGGTGAGGTAAAAGCCGCTCGACTGCTGGCCCAGGCCGTAGTCGAGGCGCACGTTGAGGTGGTCGCGGCGGTTGGCCACGAAGCGCAGGCCCGCGCCGTAGGCCCCTTTCGGGTCACTTAGGCGCAGCAAGGTCTGCGCATCGCCTAGGGTGCCCACGCCACCGAATACTACTGCGCCCAGGCGCTTATACACGTCGAAGCGCAGCTCGGCCTGGGCCAGGGCGGCGTTCTGGTCGCGGTAGCGGCCCTCGTAGTAGCCGCGCAGCCGCCGCGAGCCACCCAGCAGCGACAGCGCATTGAACGGCGCCGTACCCACGATAAAGCTGCCGTAGACGTTGCCGGCCAGCACCGCGCGCCGCCCCAGGGCGCGGTAGCCCGACACGTCGGCTACGTAGCGGTCGAAGCGGGTGGTTTCGCCGGCCGGCCCCGCGCCCACGGCCCGGTTGCGGATGAAGGCGCTGAGGTCGGCCACTACCCCCTTTTTTGGGAAGAACACGTTATCGCGCGAGTCGTAGAACACGCCCAGCCCGCCGCCGGTGAGGCGGCTGCCCAAGCCGCCGGGCACGGTGCCGCCGGCCAGCAGGCCGCCCGCCTCCACGCTGCTCACGCGGTAATCCTCATACTGGTAGCGCAGGCCGGCGTAGAGCTTGCCTGGCCCTACCCCCTGCCCCACGCGCCGAAAGGCATTGACCCGCACCCGGGGGAAATTGACGCCGTACAGCTCGCGCGGCACCTCGCGCTGGCCCAGGCCGTAGAAATAGTAGTTGTAGCGGTAGTAGCCGGCCTCGCCGTAAGCGTAGTAGCGGTTGTGGTCGTAAAAAACCTGGAACGGCAGGTACAGCAGCAGCTGCTGATTCTGGGTGTAGGCCAGCGCCAGCGTGAGCTGCGAGGGCCGGGCGCCGGCAAAGTCGTCGTCGCGCCGGAAATGCACGGTAGCCGTGGCGGCCACCCCGTAGGCCAGCCGGGTTTCGGGCGTGTAGTACACCAGCGGCACCGGAATGAGCGCCACGCGCCGGGGGCGCACCGTGTCGGCGGGGGCCAGCGCGGGCAGGCCGAGCAGCGCAAGGGTCAGGAACATGGGGTAGGGAGGAGTGCGCTACTGTACGAAATTGCGGCGGGACCGGAGTTTTAGGGTGGGGTAAAAATCTTTTTTAGTCCCGTCTCACGTACATGATGCTAATGAATCACTTTATGAAAACCTCGACCATCGCGGTGCTGGCCTTGGCCGCCGGCACGCTCACCGCAGTGGCCGTGGTAGCGCCCGGCCTCAACCCCGTACCTACCCCCACCTACGTGGTGGCCGCTACTGGCGCGCTCGTGGACCACGCGGCCTTCGATAAGCTGCTGCACAAGCACGTCAATGCCCAGGGCCTCGTCGATTACAAAGGCTTCAAGGCCGATGAGGCGGCATTCAACCAATATCTGGCGCTGCTGAGCAAAAACCCACCCGCCGCCAACTGGCCCAAAAACGACCAGATGGCCTACTGGATAAACGCCTACAACGCCTACACTATCCGCCTCATCCTGGACCACTACCCGGTCGAGAGCATCAAGGACATTGGCTCGAAAATCAAAATTCCGTTCGTGACCACGCCCTGGGCGGCCAAGTTTTTCAGCATCGGCGGCGAGAAGATGAGCCTCGACAACATCGAGCACGGTATTTTGCGCAAGAAGTTCGACGACCCGCGCATCCACTTTTCGCTGGTGTGCGCCTCCATGTCGTGCCCCAAGCTGCGCAACGAAGCCTACACCGCCGACAAGCTCAACGCTCAGCTCGAAGACCAGGGCCACGACTTCCTGAACAACCCGGCCAAGAACAAAATCAGCAAATCAGAAGCCCAGCTCTCCAAGTATTTTGACTGGTACAAAGGCGATTGGGAGAAAAACGGCCAGTCGGTGGTGAAGTGGGTGAACCGCTATTCCAACACCAAAATCGACGGCAGCACCAAGATTTCTTACCTCGATTATAACTGGAGCCTGAACAAGCAGTAGGGTGCGGGGCTTGCTCCCGCCCGGCGCTGAACGAATATTGTGCCCACGGTGCGGATGCCGGGCGGGGGCAAGCCCCGCACCCTACTGCAACTAACTTATCAAAAATTCTTAAATGAGCTACTTAGATACCACCGCCGACGTGTACCGCCAGGCGGCCCAGGAGCCCCAGGTGGGCCTTTGCTGCACCACCAACCCCGTGTGGCAGCTGCCCGGCCTGAGCATTCCGCAGCGCATGCTGAGCATGAACTATGGCTGCGGCAGCACCGTGAACCCGCGCGACCTCACCAACTCGCCCACCGTGCTCTACGTGGGGGTAGGCGGCGGCATGGAGCTGCTGCAATTTGCCTACTTCAGCCGCCGGCCCGGCGCCGTAATTGGCGTAGATGTGGTGAGCGAAATGCTCGACGCCTCGCGCGAGAACATGCAAATGGCAGAGGAACAGAACGATTGGTTTAAGAGTGACTTTATTGACCTGCGGGCCGGCGACGCCCTGCACCTGCCCGTGGACGACGAGAGCGTGGACGTGGCCGCCCAAAACTGCCTCTTCAACATCTTCAAGCTCGACGACCTCAAGCGCGCCCTCCAAGAAACCTACCGCGTGCTCAAGCCCCACGGCCGCCTCGTGATGTCGGACCCCACCTGCGAGCAGCCCATGAGCGACGAGCTGCGCGCCGACGAGCGCCTGCGGGCCCTGTGCCTCACCGGCTCGCTGCCCCTGCAACAGTACTTGGATATGATTGCCGAAGTTGGCTTCGGCACCATTGAGGTGCGGGCCAAGCGCGCCTACCGCGTGCTCTCGCCCCAGCATTACGCCACCGATGAGGTTATCTTCATTGAAAGCGTGGAAGTGTGCGCCATCAAGGACCCCATGCCGGCCGATGGACCCTGCATTTTTACGGGCCGCACCGCCATCTTCTACGGCGGCGACGAATACTTTGACGACCACAAGGGCCACGTGCTGATGCAAAACCAGCCCCTGGCCGTGTGCGATAAAACCGCCGGCAACTTGGCCGGCCTGGGCCGCGACGATATCTTCATCTCGCCCTCAACCTACCACTACGACGGCGGTGGCTGCTGCTAGGCGGTTGGCTTAGTTGTTGAAAAAGAACGTCATGCTGAGCTTGTCGAAGCATCTTGGCCGCATCATTAGGTTAGTAATCCAATGGCGCGAGCGAGATGCTTCGGCAAGCTCAGCATGACGTTCTTTTTTAGCTTTCTTTACCAAAATTACTATGTCCCTACCCCTCCTGCTTTTCCTTAGCGCCCTACCCCTGGCCGCGGCAGCGCAAGCCGCCAAGCCCGCCGCGGCCGAGGTGCGGCGCTATGGCATTGAGGTGGCGGGCCTGCGGGTGGGCACGATGACGGCCACGCGCCAGACCCCGGTGGGGGCCGACGTGACGTATTCGCTGGTGAGCGACGTGAAGGTAAACTTCCTGTTCTACCACCTCAAGATTTACTATCAGGTAATCAACCACTTCCGCGGCGGCCAACTGCTGCTCTCGACCGTGGAGGCGCACACCAACCAAGGCGATTTTTCCTCCAAAGCCGAGTGGAAGGGCGACCACTACGACATCGTGGCCGACCAGTACAAGCACCACTACCGGGCCACCGAGCCGCAGCCCATCCGCTACGCCGTCACTAATCTGTTCTTCGGCGAGCCGCCGGCCGGCCAGGCGCGGGCTTTCGCCGAATACTTCGGCGACTACTTTGCCCTGAGCCGGGGCCAGGCGGGTACTTGGCACGCCGTGCGCGATGGCCGCGAGGATGAGTATCAATACGCAAATGGCCAGCTGGTTACGATTATCAAGAAGAACCCGCTCAAAAATTTTATTATTCGCCTGCTACCGGAGTAGGGGGAAGTGAGCTGCGCTAATACACCTTCTCGCCGCGCTGGAGCCAAATGCCCCAGGTGCGCGAGTAGGCGTGCACGCGGTCGGTGGGCTGGTCTGCGGCCGTAACTACCGGCTGGCCCTCATTCACCCACTCAAAAATGCCGCCGTAGAGGTTGCGCACGTGGGTGAAGCCTGCCTGCTGGAGCCGGGCGCCGATTTTTTCGCTGCGCGCCCCCACCGAGCAATATACCACGATGGGCGCGTCCTTGGGTACATCCCGCACGGTGGCCAGCGAAAAGTTGTCGTAGCCCACCAGCCGCGCCCCGCGCAAATGGCTGACGGCAAACTCCGGGGCCTCGCGGGTATCGAGCAGCACCGGGGGCGCGGGCAGCTGCCGCAGCTGGGCTACGCTCACGAAGGGTACCGACTCCTGGAGCAGGCCGTTGAGCATGGCCGAGTAGAGAGAATTGGTGGTCGGGGGCGTGTCGGGGTGGCGGCGCTGGCAGGCCCCGAGCCCCAGCAGCGCCAGCACCCCGAGCCAGGAAAAAAAGCGGGTCATAAGCAGCCGGTAAAACCTTTGAAAACAGCCCGACGCGCTGGGCTGGCCGGGTGGCGGCTTAGCTACGTAATAGGGGGGTAGGGCGGCTAGCCCGGCCGCTCCCGGCCAGCCGCTGGCGCAGGCCGTAGCCAGTGAGCGTGCCGAAGCCCGCCACCAGCAGCACGTGGAACGGCAGCAGGCCGTAGCTGCCGTAGTGAAAGTCTGCTGCTAGCCCTATCAAAAAATAGAGCGTTAGCGCGCCCTGCGCCAGGGGTAGCGGGGCAGCTGGGCCGCGGTAGGCCACCCCGCCGGGCCCGCCCGCCCCCAGCTTAGGGGTGCGCACGAAGGGCGAGGCATGGCGCAGCCAGCCCTGCACCACGGCGCGGGCGTTGTGCAGGGCCAGGCCCATCGACAAAGCCAGAAACAGCAGAAACGCCGGCCCAAACCAGCGGCCACCCCGGGCCCCCGCCCGCCGCCAGGCGGTGTGGTAATAGTAGGCCAGCGGCAGTAGCGTGAGCACAAAGCCGGCGGCAAGCCGGAAAGCCAGCTCAAAACCAGGCTGGTAAGCCCGCACAAAAACCAGCGGCACGCTCAGCAGTGCCATCAGCAGGATAACGGCGAATACCGAGCTGTTGAGCAGGTGAAAGGTGGCGTGCAGCCGGGTGGCTAGCCCCAGGCCGGGCGTGCGCCACACCCGGCCGAGGTGCTTGCGGGCGGTTTCGGCGGCGCCCTTGTTCCAGCGGTGCTGCTGCGCCTGCAGGGCGTCGAGGTGGGCGGGTAGCTCGGCGGGAGCCACCACCTGGGGCAGGTACCGGAAGTGCCAGCCGCGCAGCTGGGCGCGGTAGCTCAGGTCAAGGTCTTCGGTGAGGGTGTCGGCGTGCCAGCCGCCGGCGTCTTCGATGCAGGCGCGCCGCCACACGCCGCCCGTGCCGTTGAAGCTAAGGAAGTGGCCGCCGGCCTGCCGCCCCACCTGCTCCACCAAAAAGTGCGCGTTTAGCCCAAACGCCTGGAGGCGCGTGAGCAGCGAGTTGTGCTCATTCAGGTGGCCCCAGCGGGTTTGCACCATCCCAATGTCGGGGCTGGTGAAGTAGGGAATAACGCGCCGCAGAAAATCGGGCTCGGGTAGAAAATCCGCGTCAAAAATGGCGATAAACTCCGCGTCGGTTTCGGCCAGGCCGTGGGCCAGCGCGCCGGCCTTATAGCCCTGGCGGGTGGGCCGGCGCACGTGGGTAATGCGCAGGCCCGCCGCCTGATAGTGCGCCACGCGGGCAGCAGCCAGGGCTACGCCCGCGTCGGTCGAGTCGTCGAGCACCTGAATGAGCAGGCGGTCGGCCGGGTAGTCGAGGGCGGCGGCGGCATCGAGCAGGCGCTCCACCACATTCAGCTCGTTGTAGAGGGGCAACTGCACCGCCACCGAGGGCCACCCGGCGGGCGCGGGCGGCAGGGGTAGGGGCCGCGCCCGGCGCGCCAGCCAGGTAAGTTGCCCCTGCGTGAGGCTAAACCCGAGCATAAATACCAAGCACAGCCCGTAGAGGACGACCAGCCCGGTTTCGAGAAAAAGCATTTTTGGGATGGGTAGTAGGGTGCGGGGCTTGCCCCCGCCCATCGTTGCACGGTTGGTACTAGCCGTTATTGTTAGGAAGACCACCTGGAAGGGGTGATACGCAACGGCGGGCGGGGGCAAGCCCCGCACCCTACAAAATTCGCAACGAATCGGCGTGAATAAACGCCGAGGCCGCCAGCCGGCCCTCGCGCGGGCCGTTTTCCAGGTTGAGCACGCCGCGGGGGCAGGCGGTGGCGCAGAGGCCGCAGCCCACGCAGGCCGCCCGCACGATGGGCTCGCCGCGCTGGGCGTACTGCTTCACGTCGATGCCCATCTCGCAGGCATTCGAGCAGTTGCCGCACGAGATGCACTGCCCGCCGTTGGTGCTGATGCGGAAGCGCGAAAAGTGCTTTTGCAGCAAACCCAGGTAGGCGGCCATGGGGCAGCCGAAGCGGCACCACACCCGCGAGCCCATCAGTGGATAAAAGCCCACGCCCACAATGCCCGAAAACACGCTGCCAATGACGAAGCCGTAAAACTGCCCCAGCGGCCCCGTGACCACGCCCAGCGCCGGCACCGCCCCCGACGCCCCCACCCACAGCAGCGCCGTGAGCAAAATTATCAGCCCCAAAATGGGGTAGATGAGGCGCACCTCCCAGCGCCAGGCCTGGCGGCTTTTGTCGGAGAGGTGGCGGTAGGCGTCGCCGGCCGTTTCGGCCAGGCCGCCGCAGCCGCACACCCAGGCGCAGTACCAGCGCTTGCCGAAGAAATAGGTGAGCACCGGCGTGGCCAAAAACGACATCACTACCCCCCAAAACACCATGAATACGCCCAGCCCGCCGCCGTGCAGCAGCTTGCCCACGGTGTCGGGAAACAGATAATCGTACTTCAAAGGCCAGAAATACGAGAAGTAGTACTCGGGCTGCTGGAAGGCCAGCAGCAGCCCCGGCAGCAGAAACCCAAAGCCCAGCTGAAAGAACATCACCGAGGCGGTGCGCGCCAGGTGGTAGCGCGAAAACCGGTATTTCCACAGCGCCCGGCCGCCCAGCACCAGCACCGCCAGCGTGTAAAACGTACCGTAGAGCAGCCACTGGTCGGCCGGCCGGTGGCGCAGCCACTGGCTGAACGGGTCGAGGGCCCGAATAAGATTCTCGAGCAGCCACGGAAACCAGTACAGCACCACGTAGAAACCCGTGAGCGCCACGCCCGTAGCCCAGGCCACGACGCCCCGGCTGGTACTGGCCCGCCGCCAAAGGTCGTGCGGGTGCCAGCCGGCTTCCGTGCGCCCAAAGGCCAGCCAGGCCCAGCCCAGGGCCCCGCCGCTCACCAGCGCCAGCGCGAGGTATAGGCTGAGCCGGGCGCGGCTGGGGTCGGCATCGAAGGCGGCTACCAGCAGGGCCAGCAGGCCCAGGGCCACGGCCGCCAGGGCCGGCTTTTCGCCGGGCGGCGTGGCGGCGGGCGGCGGCTGGGCCAGGGCCAGCGAGGGGGCGGTGAGGTCTTGCATAATTTTTTATAACTAATTATTATTGAACGTCATGCTTCCTGTCGTCAGCATGACGTTCTTTTAAAGACGCTTCCCGGCGGTCTGCCTAATGTTCAACCAATTTTTAACCCAACATCCCAAACAACCCCTTGCGGCGCGGCTTCTCCACCGCAATGCCCGGAAACTGCCGGGCAAATTCGCGCCGGATGGCTGGCTCGTGCTGGCGCGCAAACTCGGGGTCGAAGTTGGCCGCCGCTAGTTGCGCCACCACGGTGCCGATGGGTGTTTGGTCGCGCAGCCAGCTCTCCCACACGTCCTGGCGCTGGCGCAGGCCCAGGGCATTCACGCCTGTCACGGCCCGGTTGGCTTCTTGAAAATTGATACGCAGCAGGTGTTTCCCGTTCGGGTGCTGCCAGCAGAAGCTGGCGATGCCGGCTTCGGGCCGGGCGGGCACGCGGCCGTAGGTCTGGTATTCGAGGTGGAAGAATTTGGCCGAGTTGAACCACTCGCCGCGCCGGTAGGGGGTAGGCTGGCCGCAAATGGTGTGGGCCACGGTTTCGCCCTGCATGCGGCCGGTGTACCAAAGCTGCTCCACTGCCACCTCGCCGGGGGCGGGCTGGCGGTGCTGGGCGCAGTCGCCGGCCGCGTACACGCCGGGCGCGCTGGTTTCGAGCAGCTCGTTGACCAAGATGCCGCGGTCGGTGGCGAGGCCGGCGCCCTGGGCCAGGGCCAGGTTGGGCGTCACACCGGTGGCCAGGCCCACCCATTCGGCGGGCAGTACCTGGCCGGTGGTGGTCGCCACGGCTTGCACGCGGCCCTGGGCATCGCCGCGCACTTCGCGCAGCTCGGTAGTCAACTGCAAGTCAATGTGCTGGTTGCGAATGTGGGCCTCCAGCAGGGCCGACTCCTCGGGCGGCAGCACCGACTGCCAGTAGCGCGCCTCGCGCACCAGCCACGTGACCCGGATGCCGCGCGAGTGCAGCATTTCGGCCAGCTCCACGCCGATGAGGCCGCCGCCCACCACCACGGCGCGGCCGATGCCCTGGGTATCGCGGCTCATGCGTTCGAGGTCGGGCAGGCCGTAGAAACCCTGCACGCCGCGCAGCTCCCGGCCGGGCCAGTCGGGGAGGCGCGGCACCGAGCCGGTGGCCAGCAGCAGGCGGTCGTAGGCCAGGGCCGGGCCGGCGGCCAGCCGCACGGTGCGGGTGGCAGCATCTATCCCAATGGCTTCGGCCTGAATAAGTTCCAAGCGGTTTTCCGCCCAGAACCAGTCGCCGTAAGGCTTCACGTCGGCGTAGCGCAAGTGGCCCAGGTACAAGTACATGAGCGCCGGGCGCGAGTAGTGGTGCGCACTCTCGGCCCCCACCAGCGTGATGCGGGCCTCGGGCGAGAGCCGCCGCGCCGTGATGGCCGCCGTAACGCCCGTAATGCCGTTGCCAATGATAACGAGGTGCATAGAAAACAAAGAACGCCCAAACCGCCGGGTCCCGCCGGGCGCAGCACCTACGCACTGGCCCCGCCGGTGGGTTTTGGGCCCGCAAGCAATCTTATTTCCGGTATGACGTAAACATACGACATGCTATGACGTATATTTGCGTTATACTTCCGAAGGGGCTTACCGGCCGCTGCTTTTCTACGCCATGACCTACGCCAAAACCGCCGCCTTCACCGCCGAGCAGCAGCAGCTGGCGCGGGTGGCCAAAGCCCTGGCCCACCCGGCGCGGGTTGCCATTATTCAGCTGCTGGCCAGCAAGCAAACCTGCATTTCGGGCGATATCGCCGCCGAGTTGCCGCTCGCGCGCACCACCGTGGCGCAGCACTTGCAGGAGTTGAAGGCGCTGGATTTGATACGCGGCGAAATCGACGGGCTCACCGTCTGCTACTGCCTCAACACGGCGCTGCTGCGGCAGGTGCGGCAGCAATTCCTGGCTTTTTTCGACGACGCCACGGCGGGTCCTACCTGCGGCCCCGAAGATGCCTGCGCTTGCTAAGTATTTGTTTGTCAATTGTAAATTTCTTTTCCTATGAAAATCTCCGAGCTGAAGCAGGCCCTGAATGGCCTTGCCGCCATCAACTTTCGGCTGCCCGATGGCACGGCCCTGCCGGCCCACTTCCACGTGACGGAAGTGGGCCTGGTAACCAAGCACTTTATCGACTGCGGCGGCGTGGAGCGGCAGGAAACGGTAGCCAACTTCCAGCTCTGGGAGGCCGGCGACTACGACCACCGGCTGGCCCCGCAAAAATTTCTGCACATCCTGCAGCTCTCGGCGCGCATTTTGGGTTCTGAGGAACTGGACATTGAGGTGGAGTACCAGCAGGCCACCATCGGTAAGTTTGGCCTGGCCTTCAATGGCCGCGACTTCCTGCTCACGCCCAAGCAAACGGCCTGCCTGGCCCAGGATGCCTGCGGCATCCCCAGCGCGGCCTTGGCGCTGCCGCAACTACAGATGGCGGGCTGCACGCCGGGCGGGGGCTGCTGCTAAGTACGCTGCTCAGGAAGTAAGCGGGGGGTAGCACGAACTGGAAAGTTCGCGCTACTATCCACCGCCCCCTTCGCCTGAAAACTTCCTGAGCTACTACCTTGATACTCGTCACGAAGTGAAGTGCGCGGACGAAGTAGGGTGCGGGGCTTGTCCCCGCCCGTCGTTGAACGATTGGCGCGTGGTTCGTTCAACGACGGGCGGGGACAAGCCCCGCGCCCTACTTCGCGACGAGTATAATTAACTAGTGATGATTGTATTATCTACCTTTCCTATGCCGATTAGCGCCCTCACCGCCACCCACTGGCCGGCAGTCAAAGCCATTTACGAAGCCGGCATTGCCACCGGGCAGGCCACGTTCACGACCGAGGCCCCGGCCTGGGCCGACTGGGACGCCAGCCACCTGCCGCACAGCCGCTGGGTAGCGCTGGACGAGGCCGGCCAGGTGCTGGGCTGGGCGGCGCTCTCGCCCGTGTCGAGCCGCTGCGTGTACAAAGGCGTGGCCGAGGTCAGCATTTACGTGGCCGCCGGGGCGCGGGGCCAGGGCGTGGGCGGGCAACTGCTGAACGCCCTGATTAGCAGCTCGGAAACCCAGGGCCTGTGGATGCTGCAAGCCGGCATTTTTCCGGAAAACGCGGCCAGCCTGGCGCTGCACGCATCCCACGGCTTCCGGCTGGTGGGCCGGCGCGAGCGCATTGCCCAGCTGGCCGGCACATGGCGCGACACCCTGCTGCTGGAGCGCCGCAGCCCGGTGGTGGGCGCTACCCCCGCGAAGCCCAACATCCTGGTGCTGTGCACCGGCAACTCGTGCCGCAGCCAGCTGCTGCACGGCTACCTCCAGCAGCAGCTGGGCGAGCGCGCCACCGTGTACTCGGCGGGCATCGAAACCCACGGCCTCAACCCCCGCGCCGTGCGCGTGATGGCCGAAGACGGCCTGGACATCAGCCACCACACCAGCAACCACGTGGACGAGTACGCCGCCGTGCCGTTCGCCTACGTGCTCACGGTGTGCGACCACGCCCACGAGGCCTGCCCGGTGTTTCCGTCGTCGGCCCACAAGCTGCACCACAACTTCCCCGACCCCGCCAAAGCCACTGGCACCGACGACGAGATTATGCAGCAGTTCCGGGCCGTGCGCGACGAAATAAAGGCCTACGCCCACAACTTTGTGCGGGCGCACCTCGGGGCTAAGTAGCTGCCTAATGGATTCGCAAACAGTTGACGTATTGGTGATTGGCGCGGGGCAGAGCGGGCTGGCCGTGGGCTACTACCTGCGCCGGGCGGGCTACTCGTTTGCCCTGCTCGACGACCAGCCGCGGCCCGGCGGCGCGTGGCCCCACGGCTGGGATACGCTGCACCTGTTTTCGCCGGCCGAGGCCAACTCGCTGCCCGGCTGGCCCATGCCCCGCCCGGCCCCCGGCGGCCCCGAGTTCCCGCCCCGCGACGCGGTAGTGGCGTATCTCACTGCCTACGAGCGCCGCTATGCCCTGCCCGTGCACCGGCCGGTGCGCGTGGCGGCGGTGGCCCGCGCTGGGGCTGGCTTCGTGGTAGCCACCGACCAGGGCGCTTGGCGGGCGCGGGCTGTGGTGGCCGCCACTGGCTCGTGGGGCCAGCCCTTTATCCCCGACTACGCGGGCCGGGCGCTGTTTGCCGGCCGGCAGCTGCACTCGGCGCACTACCGCCGGGCGGCGGATTTTGCCGGGCAGCGTGTGCTGGTGGTGGGCGGCGGCAACTCGGGGGCCCAGATTCTGGCCGACGTGTCGCGGGTGGCCCGCACCACCTGGGCTACCGAACGCGCCCCGCGCCTGCTGCCCGACGATGTGGATGGCCGCGTGCTCTTCGCCCAGGCCACCCAGCGCTACCAGGCCGGCCCCGCGGCCACCCCACCCCCTAGCCTCGGCGATGTGGTGATGGTGCCCGAGGTGCGGGCGGCCCGCGCCCGCGGCGTGCTGCACAGCGTGCGCCCGCCGGCGCGCTTCACCGCCACCGGTGTGGTGTGGCCCTATGGCCGGGCCGAAGCCTTCGACGCCGTTATCTGGTGCACGGGCTTCCGGCCGGCACTGGGCTTTTTGGGCGGGCTCGGGCTGGTGGAAGCAGATGGGCGCGTGGCCACGGCTGGCACCCGCGCCCTGGCGCTGCCCGGGCTTTGGCTGGTGGGCTATGGCAGCTGGACGGGCTTTGCCTCGGCCACCCTCATTGGGGTAGGCCGCTCGGCCCGCACTACGGTAGAAGAAATCAAGGATTTTTTGAGATAAGTAATTGGCAGACAATTTATTTTGAAAAGCAAGCGTTGGGCTCCGGCCCACGTGCCGCCGCGCTACCCGCTTTCTTTGCGGCTCTCCCTGCGCCCCACTTGCCCTTGACTGCCGCCCCGCCCCGCATTGCCGTACTCATTCCGGCCCACAACGAGGAGAAATCCATCGCCTTGGTATTGAGTGAGATACCCGTCGGGCTGGTGCAGGAAGTAGTGGTGGTAGACAATGCCTCGACCGATGCCACCGCCGCCGCCGCCCGCGCCGCCGGGGCTACCGTGGTGGCTGAGCCGCGCCCCGGCTACGGCCAGGCTTGCCTGGCCGGGCTGGCCTATTACGCCGCCCAGCCCGCCGCCCAAACCCCGGAAATTATTGTCTTTTTGGACGGCGACCACTCCGACTTTCCCGAGGAGATGCCCGCCCTGCTGGCGCCCATCCTGGCTGGCGCAGCCGACCTGGTTATCGGCTCGCGGGCGCTGGGCCAGCGCGAGCGCGGCGCGCTGCTGCCGCAGCAGCGTTTCGGCAACTGGCTGGCCGCCTGGCTGTTGCGCCTGCGCTACGGCGGCACCCACACCGACCTGGGGCCGTTTCGGGCCGTGACGGCGGCGGCGCTGGCTCGCATCGGCATGGTCGATACTAATTACGGCTGGACGGTGGAGATGCAGGTGAAAGCCGCCCGCCTGGGCCTGCGCGTGGTCGAGGTGCCCGTGCGCTACCGCCGCCGCATCGGCACCTCCAAAATATCGGGCACGGTGCGCGGTACCATCGGCGCGGGCTACAAGATTTTGTGGACGATTTTTAAGTACTGGTAAGCTCAGTAGTTGCGAGGGGGGTAGGGGCCAGCGCGAAGCCAGGAATGTGCGGGGCGGCCCGGCCAGCGCCTTGCCTGGCAGTTGCTGGTCGCGGCGGCGCGGCGTCATTTTGGCTAAGACAAAGGGCATTTTAGTTAACCCGGCCCTAGTGGGCAGGGGCGACCTTTGTATTGTTAATCAACCGGAAATCAATTCCTTATGAAAGCAATTAGAATCCATGCCTTTGGCGGTACCGAGGTGCTGCAACTAGAAGAGGTAGCGCGCCCAGTGCCGGCGGCCGACGAAATTTTAATCAAGGTGATGGCCAGTGGCGTGAACCCGGTGGACTGGGTAATTCGGGAGGGCAGCAACGGCCTTAGCGCTTTTCTGAAACTGCCGATGACCCTAGGGTGCGATGCAGCCGGCATTGTCGAAGAAACCGGCAGCGAGGTAACCGCCTTTCAGAAAGGCGATGCCGTGTATGGGGAAACTAATTTTTTTGCCGACGGCAGCTACGCCGAGTATTGCGCGGCCAAAGCCAGTCAGTTTGCGCTCAAGCCCAAGAGTATCGGGTTCAACGAGGCGGCCGGGGTGCCGCTGGCCGGCCTCACGGCCTGGACCGCCCTGTTTGAGCAGGGCCAGCTGCGGGCCGGCCAGCGCGTGCTTATTCAGGGGGCTTCGGGGGGGGTAGGGAGCTTCGCGGTGCAGTTTGCGAAAGCCCGCGGGGCCTACGTCATCGGCGTCGCTTCCGCCCGCAACCTGGAGTACGTCAAGCAGTTGGGGGCCGATGAAGTTATCGACTACCAAAGCCAGAAATTTGAGGAGCTGGTGCACGACATGGATGTGGTGCTGGAAGCCTCCCCGCTGCGCGATAACGCGGAGCGCCTGAAAGCGGTGACGGTGCTCCGGAAAGGCGGTATCTTCGTGAGCGTCAACCTGGACTGGCCGTTTGATGAGGCCGTAGCGGCCGCCCTGGCGCGGCAGCAGGCCACCGGCGAGCTCTCGGCCAACCAGCCCCGGCAGGACTGGCTAACCGAAATCGCCGAGCTGATTGACGCCGGCCAGGTGAACGTGTTCATCAGCAAGGTGTTTCCGCTGGAGCAGGTGGCGGCGGCCCACCGCGAAAGCGCCACCTGGCACGTGCGGGGTAAGTTGGTACTGGCAATAAGCAAAGATGACGCGCTGGCATGAAGCAGTTTAAAACGATAAGCGAATTCCATGAGTTTGCGCAGCTGCCCAAGCCGTGCCATCCGCTGCTCAGCGTGCTGGATGTCAGCACCGTGCCGCAGCGCTACAGCGAGGAGCCAACCACGCTGACGCTGGATTTCTACGCCATCTCGGTGAAGCGAATGCGCAACGTGAGCTCGCGCTACGGGCAGCAGCCGTTTGATTTCAACGAAGGCGTGCTGTCGTTTATGGCGCCCAAGCAGGTGTTTAGCATGGCGGTGGTCGATAAAAACCAGGCCGTCGAAAAATCGGGGTGGGTGGTGTACATCCACCCCGATTTTATTTGGAATACGCCGCTGGCTAAAACCATCGAGCAGTACGATTTTTGGGATTATTCGCTCAGCGAAGGCCTGTTTTTGTCGGCCAGGGAAGAAGCGACGATTATTACCATCATCCAGGCCATTCAGCAGGAGTACGAGTCCCCGATTGATAAATTCAGCAAGCAAATTATCATCTCGCAAGTCGAGAGCCTGCTCAATTATGCCGACCGGTTTTACCAGCGGCAGTTCATCACCCGCGAAAAAGCCAACCACCACGTGCTGGAGCGGCTGGAAACGCTGCTGCAAGCCTATTTCAACGGCAATGACCTGGCGGAGAAGGGCTTGCCTACCGTGCGCTACGTGGCTGAGCAGCTGAATCTTTCGCCAAAATATCTGAGTAACCTGCTGCGCGCCGTGACAGGGCAAAACACGCAGCAGCACATTCACGCCAAACTGATTGCCAAGGCCAAGGAGAAGCTGTCGACTACCAGCCTAACCGTGAGCGAAATTGCGTATAAGCTTGGCTTTGAGCATTTGCCCTCGTTCAGCAAGCTGTTCAAGACCAAGACCAACCTGTCGCCGCTGGAATTCAGAATGTCGTTTAATTGATAAAAGGACAGCCTGGCGCCCGCGTCGCCACCAGCCGGGGCCAGACGGTCCGTTGAATTCCTGCACCCACCTTCTCTTGAGTCCACCCCGCCCTACCCCCCTGCTCCGCGCCGGCCAGCTCCTGGCCCTGCTGCTGACGGGCGCGGCGTACTGGGCCCTGGCCTACGCCACGCCGCGCGCGCATTTCACTCAATTGCTCCTCCTCTTTGCGGTAGCGGGCGCGGCCTACGCGGGGCTGCTGCGCACGCGCCTACCCCTGCGCTGGGGGCTGGGGGCCGCGCTGGCGTTCCGACTGCTGTGGCTGCCCGCTACCCCGGCGCTGAGCAACGACTTCTACCGCTTTCGCTGGGATGGGCTGCTGGTGAGCCACGGCCACAACCCGTTTGCCCAAACGCCCCGGCAGCTGCTGGCCTCCCCGCCCGCCGACTCGGCCGCCTTGCCGCTGGCCGAGCTGCGCCGCCTGCTGCCGCTGCTCAATTCGCCGACGTACTTTTCGGTGTATCCGCCCGTGTGCCAGGCCCTGTACGGCGCGGCGGCGCGGGCTTTTCCCACTTCCCAAACCGGCTTTCTGATGGTGGTGCGCGGGGCCCTGCTGCTGGCCGATGCGGGCGTGGCGGCGCTGCTGCTGTGGCTGCTGCCGCTGGCCGGCTGGCCCGCCCGCCGCGCCCTGGCCTACCTGCTGCACCCGCTGGTGGTGGTCGAGGTGATGGGCAACGTGCACATGGAGGGGGTAGTCGTTTTTTTTCTGTTGCTGACGGGGGCGCTGCTGGTGCGCCGCCGCACCCGGCTGGCCGCCGGG
>CAZZWL010000097.1:0-21696 GCA_964657755.1 uncultured Rhodanobacter sp. | reverse complement strand
CGCCTGACCGGCATCAATGGCCGCCAGGCGGGCGGTGGCCTGTGCCAGGCGCTCGGCGCGCTGCGGGTCGTTTTTAGCTTCGTCGCGGCGAGGGCCCCGGTCGCGGCCGCCACCCCCGTCGCTGCGGCGGTCGCCTTCAGCGCGGGGCGGGCGCGGGCCCCGGTCACCTTCGCGGCGGGGGCCGTGGTCGCTGCTGCCACCCCGGCCACCCTCGCGGGGGCCGGTTTTGCCCCGCAGGCCACTAAAACGCTTAGGGTCAAACTCGGGGGCGGGCCCGTAGCCCAGGCCTTCGGTAATAGCCTGCTTCTCAATCTCGCGCTCGATGAGCTTCTCGATTTTGATGATGCGGTCCTGGTCCTGGTCGGCGATAAACGTGATGGCCGTGCCCGTGGTGGCGGCGCGTGCCGTGCGCCCGATGCGGTGCACGTAGTCCTCCGCGGCGCGGGGCACGTCGAAGTTCACCACGTGGCTCAGCGAGTCAATATCAATGCCCCGGCTCACCACGTCGGTAGCTACCAGAATGGGAAACTGCTTGTTTTTGAAGGCGCGCATAGTCGCCTCGCGCTCTTCCTGCGTGCGGTCCGAACTGATGCCCTGGGCCGGGTAGCCGAGCTTATTGAGCGAGCGCACGATGCCGGCCACGGCCGCTTTCTTGCTGGTAAAGAGCACCATGCTCTGCACGTCCTGGGCCTTGATGAGGTGCTCCAGCACGGGCAATTTCTGGTGGTCGAAGGTCATATAAAACTGCTGGTTGATGCCGGCCGCCGGCTTGCTCACGGCCAGCCGCACCTCGTCGGGGTCCTGCAGAATCTGCTGCGAAAAGTCGCGGATTTTGCTCGGCATCGTGGCCGAAAACAGCAGCGTCTGGCGGCTCTTGGGCAGCTGGCGCACAATGTTGAGGATGTCATCGGCAAAGCCCATGTCCATCATCTTATCGGCCTCGTCGAGCACCAGGTATTTCAGGTCCTCAAACTTGACGTAGCCGAGCTGCATGTGGGCAATGAGGCGGCCGGGCGTGGCCACGATAATATCGGCGCCCGAGGTCAGCGCCCGCTTCTGCTGCTCCCAGTTCTCGCTCTTGCCCCCACCATAAATGGCGATAGATGAGGCTTCTACGAAGTAGCCAAAGCCCGTTACCTGCTCGTCAATCTGGGTGGCCAGCTCGCGGGTGGGCACCAGCACCAGCGTGCTGGTAGTGCCGTGCTTGGCGTGCGAAATCTTGTCGAGCAGCGGCACCAGGTAGGCGGCCGTTTTGCCGGTGCCGGTCTGGGCGCAGGCAATGAGGTCCTTGCCCGCGAGAATCTTCGGAATGGCCTGCTCCTGAATGGGCGTGGCATTGAGGTAGTTCATGGCATCCACGCCGGCCAGGAGGTCGTCGTGGAGGTTGAAATCGTGGAAAGTCAAAGGTTCAGCTTTAGGTAAAGTGAGTAGAAAAGCGCTGACCTTGCGTTCCCGGCCAGCAAACCGCTTGATTTATAACAAAGGTAAGCTTAATAAGTGCCTCGCTTGCGCCTACCTTCGCCCCATGTCCCTTGACCGTTTTTCGGAGCAAGCCGCGCAGTACGCTCGTTATCGCCTCTCCTACCCACCCGAACTCTACGCCTGGCTGCTGCCGCAGGTGGCCAATCGCCTGCGCGCCTGGGACTGCGCCACCGGCAACGGCCAAGTAGCCGTGGCGCTGGCCGACTACTTTCGCGAGGTAGAGGCTACTGACCTCAGCGCCAGCCAGCTAGCTGAAGCCGAGGAGCGGCCCAATATCCATTACCAGGTAGCCACGGCCGAGCATACGCCCTTTCCCGACGACTACTTTGACCTGATTACGGTGGGGCAGGCCGTGCATTGGTTCGACCAGGAGGCCTACCACCGCGAGGTGCGGCGCGTGGCCGGCCCCGGCACCGTGCTGGCCGAGTGGGGCTACGGCCTGGGCCAGACGGGCAGCGCGGACTTGGATGCGCTCATCCGGCACTTTCACGACGAAGTAGTGGGTTCTTACTGGGATGCCAACCGCTGGCACGTGCTGGATGAGTACGCGCGGCTGCAATTTCCCTTTGCCCGCGTGCGCACCGCCCACTTCGAGGTGCGGCGGCAGTGGTCGGCGGCCTGGTACCTCGATTACCTGCGCACGTGGTCGGCGGTGGCCAACTACGGCCGCCAGCACGCCGGGGCCGATGCCGTGCTGCTGGTGGCTGATGAGCTGACGCGCCAGTGGGGGGTAGGGGAGCGGGAGATGGTGTTTCCAGTGTTTGCGCGGGCCGGCGTGGTGTAATGAATTAGTAACCGTTTCGATGAAAACCAAAAAAATCCTTTGCTTGCCCACCGGTTGGAAAGTTCGCATCAAGCTATCCGCCCCTGGTAATTATACCGTGTTACTCTTCAAGCAGCAGCAAGTGCGCATGGAGCTCATGTGCCAGAAAGCCGCTATTGCCGTTGCCGTGTGGGAGTGCGTAGCCTGGGCCTCACGCGTGCAAGCCGATAAAAAACTACTATATCCGTTGAGCTGATGAGCCCTACCCTGCCCTTTGCCGGCCTGCGCGTGCTGGAGCTGGCCACCGTGCTGGCTGGCCCGCAAGTGGGCCAGTTTTTTGCCGAGCTGGGGGCAGCCGTGCTAAAAGTGGAAGCGCCCGCTGGCGACGTAACGCGCACCTGGCGCACCGCCGGCGACGACCCCGACAGTAGTGTATCGGCCTACTTTGCCGCTTCTAACTGGGGTAAAACTTCGCTGGTTCTGGACCTCACCCAGCCCGCCGCGCAGGCCGAGCTGCACCGGCTGGCCGCCCAGGCCGATGTAGTGGTAGCCAGCTTTAAGCCCGGTGCCGCCGACCAGCTGGGGGCTGGCCCTACCCCCCTGCGGGCGCTCAACCCGCGCCTCATTTATGCGCACCTCACGGGCTATGGCCCCGCCAGCCCGCGCGTGGGCTACGACGCCGTGCTCCAGGCCGAAACGGGCTTTATGCACCTCAACGCCGCCAGCCCGGCCGACCCGCCCCAAAAAATGCCCGTCGCCTTCATCGACTTGCTGGCCGCGCACCAGCTCAAGGAAGGTATCCTAACGGCCCTCTACCAACGCGAAAAAACCGGCCAGGGCGCCCTCATCGAAGTTAGCCTGCACGACAGCGCGCTGGCCTCGCTGGCCAACCAAGGGGCCACGTGGCTCACTACCGGCCGCGACCCCATGCCGCTGGGCTCGGGCCACCCCGGCATTGTACCCTACGGCACGGTGTACCGCGCCGCCGATGGCCAGCGGCTGGTGCTGGCCGTGGGCACCGACGCGCAGTTTCAGCAGTTGTGCCTGGTGCTGCAACGCCCGCACTGGGGCCGCGAGCCCCGCTTTGCTACCAATCCCGCGCGGGTGCACCACCGCCAGGCGCTGGAAGAATTGCTGCTCGTGCGCGTCGCGGAGCTCAACGGCGCGGCCCTGCTGCATGAGCTGGCCCGCCTAGGGGTGCCCGCCGGGGCCGTGCGCTCGGTAGGAGAGGCCCTGGACCAAACTGCCGCGCGCGCCATGCTGCTGCCACCTGCCGCTGCCTTTCCTTATCCTGGCCTGCGTACCGTAGCATTTCGTAGCTCGGCCTGGCCCGTAGCCGCTACCTTACTACCCCCCCCGCCGCTGTCCACTGAAGGTTGGGCGCGATAATTGGACAAGAGATGCCTCGCAACGCCTCCCCAGGCTTTAGCGTTGAGGTAATTCATTATCGCTTTTGCATGAAACGTATACCCCTGCCGCGCCTGCTTGGCGTGTTTCTGGTTGGGCTGCTGTTGTTGGCGCAATGCCCGGCGCAAGCTTACTCCGTACTCAGCCACCAGGCCAATATCGATTCGTGCTGGACGCCCTGCCTACGCCCAGCCATCGAGCGTCGTTTTCCGGGGGGTAGTGCGGAGGAGCTGCGCGAGGCGAAGGCCTACGCCTATGGTGGCTCTATTATGCAGGATATGGGATACTACCCCTTCGGCTCCCCGCTGTTCACAAACTTGGCCCACTACGTGCGCTCGGGCGATTTTGTCAGCAACTTGTTGCGGGAAGCGCGTGGCCGCAACGAGTATGCGTTTGCCTTGGGCGCGCTGGCCCACTACGCGGCCGACATTTATGGCCACGAAATGGGTATCAACCGCTCGGTGCCGCTACTTTTTCCAGAGCTGGGTCAGCAATACGGACCAGTGGTGACCTATGAAGAAGACCCGGTGGCGCACGGCCGCACCGAGTTCGCCTTTGATGTGACGCAGCTAGCCGCCGGCCACTACCGCTCCAATGCCTACCACGATTTTATTGGCTTCAAGGTCAGTAAAGACCTGCTGGAGCGAGCCTTTGCGCAAACGTATGGCCTGGAGATGAAGCAGATAGTATTCAATGTTGACTTAGCGCTGGGGTCGTACCGCTTTGCGGTGCGCAACCTCATTCCGCTGGCTAGCCGGGCGGCCTGGCGTGCCAATCGCCACGAGCTTCGCAAAGTGAATCGCCGCATTCGGCGCCGCGACTACGTGTACAAGCAGAGTAAAGCCGAGTATGAGCGGGAATATGGCTCGAATTACGAGCGGCCCGGTTTTGGGGCGCGTATCGTAGCCGGTATTATCCAGGTTATTCCGAAGGTTGGCAAGCTTAAAAGCCTCAAGTTCATTGCTCCCTCACCCGAGTCGCAAGCCCTATTTCGGGCCAGCTTTCACCAGACTATCTCGACCTACTGTCAGTTTCTGAACGCGCAGACCGCCGCCGTAAACCAGGCAACTCAGTTGCCTAACACTGATTTTGATACCGGGCACCCTACTCTGCTAGGTGAGTATAGCCTGGCCGACCGGACGTACGGTGAGTGGGTGCGCGAGCTGGCCAAAAATGATTTTAAGGATATCACGCCGCCAGTGCGCCAAAATATCCTGGCTTTCTTCGCCGATACCTCACGTGCCCCTCTCAACCTAGAAGAGAAGGAAAAAGACAATCTGCTTAAGACGCAGCAAGCCTTAGGGCGCCTGCGTGCGCTCAAACCCTAATTGTCGCCGTCGCGCCCGCTAGTTAGGCCAGGAGGTGGGGTGCCTTGGGTGCCCCGTACCGTGGGAATGCCCATCTTCTCCTCGCGCTTCTGCTGGTAGCGGGCAAACTGCGCCGGCGTGAGCACATCTTTCAACTGCTCCAGGCGTGCTAAGCCGATATCCTCAATGGAGCCGCGCAGCTTAGTTGGTTCCTGGCGGTAGCGCACGCGAGCTGCCTCTAAATTGCGTACTGATACTGTGTTAATGGCTCGGACTTTCTCTACCTGGGTAGGGCTCAAGCTAAGTGCCTGCGTCATGTTAACGGTAAGCGACTCGACGCGGTCAGCCACCGAACTGGGGCGAGGTGATGCAGATTCAATAGATTTAGTAGCGGCTAGCGCCAACTGAGCCATCGCGGGAGTACCGGCTAGCGAAATGCCAGCTACCACCAAAAGCGTAAGAAATGTGCGCATGGTATAAGGAATATTGAAAGAGATACGTAAGTACTACTTGTAGAAGGACCTTTTATGAGGCTTGAGTGCTCTAAGCCTACCTAACGCTGTCTGCTGCCATTTTGGTGCCGAAGATGGTAATTACACAAAAAAAGCCGCTGAGATTCAGCGGCTTTTTTTGTACTATAGAACTAAAAACAGTTGGCTACTTCTGAATAGTGTAGACCATATTGTTGAGGTCCAGTTTAATAGTGTAGGTGCCAGTGGTAGCTACCGTAATGTTGTTGCCACCACCCACCAAGGTGCCACCCGTACTGGAACTGCTACCATAGTTGAGCCCCCAGTCGTTGTTAGCCCGAAATTTAAAGTCGCCCGCGTTTAGCGTCCGCGTTATATCAAACGTGTTGGTATTGCAATTGTATTTCAGCGGGATGTCAGTGTTCCAGTCAACGCCGGCTGGCCCAATGATAGACCACGCGGCCGACCCGGCTGGGGCATTGCAGACGAACAGGTAGGGCGTAGCGTTGAGGGCTACCGTGGGCGAGTACAGCGTCGATTCGTTAGAAGCGTACTTGGCTCCCAACCTGATTTCCAGGTCATAAGCAGTGCCTGGGGTCAGACCCATAGTGATGAGCATGTCGTTCAGCGCACCAACAGTGAGGGTAGTGGGGGAGGTGCTGCCAGCACTGAACGTGGTAGGCGAAGCGAAACTGGTTCCCTTCTTGGCCATCTCGAAGGCATACGTTACCGACGGATTATAAGGATGGTCAGCGTTTGCCCAGGTAAATACGGTGGGCGTCCAGGTAAAGGCGATAGCTGGCTGCGCACTATTGGCTTGCAGCAAAACCACCTTCGTGGTTGACGCCGTGAGCGTAGGCGTGGTAGTAGCTAGGGTAGTGCGCATTTCGTCTTTCTTGCAAGACGATAAGCTAAGGGACACGAGCGCAAGCGCTCCGGCCACAATTTGGGTAATCCAAGGTTTCATGGAAGTAATAACTGGTGGGTGGAGGAAGGGGGCAGTAACCGACTGATAGGCCCGGAATGTTTTACATGATAAAATAATTCCGGGCCTAAAGAATCGATAGCTGAGATTAGTAACCGGCGTTTTGCTTCAGGTTTGTGTTGATGCTCAACTCTGAAGAGGGCAGCGGAAACAGCTGTAGATGGTCGTCTACATCGTTACCAGTAATGGAGGTGCCGCCCTTCCACTGCCAGCTATAGTTCTTGGTAAACTTGCCGAAGCGAATAAGGTCGGTGCGGCGGGTAGCTTCCCAATGCAGTTCGCGCGAGCGCTCATCCAGGAAAAACTGGAGGTTGTTAGCCGTGAGAGTAGCGGCAGTCACCGCGCCTGCCGTGCCACCGGGCTGGCCTTTGAAGGCTCGGTTACGTACGGTATTCACGTATTGCAGAGCCAGGTTGGCGTCGCCCGTGCCTCCCCGCGCAACAGCCTCCGCATAGGTCAGGTACATGTCGGCCAGGCGGAACATGGGGTAGTCGGTATCCACAAAAGTGGGGTCCGTACCCGCCGCACCCGCCGAGGTAACGTTGCGGAATTTAATGGGCACATACCCATTGCTGAAGTTGGTAAGCGACGTCACGTTCAGCGTTTGGCCAGCCGTGTGGAAGCTGCCGCGCTCATCGGCTGCCGTGTCAGGAAACTGCTGGAAGAGACTGGGCGTAGTGCGGGTACCGCCCCAGCCGCCCCCGATACCGTAAGGAACAGGGCTCCAGTCCGCACCGGCCGTGCCACTCACCGAGGCGTGCGTGAGGAAGGTAGTGCCACCATACGATTGGGTTACCTTGCCATCAAACACGATTGGAAAAATGACTTCCGTGTTATTTACGTTGTTGTCAACCAGAAACAGCTTGCCGTAGCCATTGCGGGCCAGCTGGTTGCCTGAAGTAGCGTTAGGTACCAAGGTGTAACCTGCGTCAACTACTTTTTTGGCGTAGATAGCGGCGTTGGTGTAGCAGGCTGGTGCTGCACTGGTCCCCCCATACGTAACGCCATTCAGATACATTTTGGCCAGCAGCGCGTAAGCGGCAGCCTTGTCGGCACGGGCATATTCGTTGGTGCGAGCATCTTTCAGCAAGTCGCTGCTACCGGTTTTGTCACCCACGATGAGCTGTAGTTCGCTGGCAATGTAGGCGTAGAGGTCGGCCCGACTAATTTGCTTGGGTAGGGTCGACGTGCCAATGGGCGCGGTTTCATCCGCGAAGGGCGGGTTGCCATACAAGTCCAGTAGGTGGTAGTAGGACAACGCCCGCAGAAAGCGTACCTCAGCCCGGTAGTTAGCAATATTGGTCCCATCGGTCGAGGTAATGCCCCGCGAGGAAAGCTTGCTGCTGGTAGACTCTTGCAGGTAGCTGTTGCAGATGGTAATCTCATACAGCAAGCGGCTGTATAAACCCCGAATTAGCACGCCACTCGACGTCCAATTCATATTGTGCCAATCCTGCACGCCTGGGTCGCCCCACTGAATTACGGCTTCGTCAGTGGTCAATTGCTGCGCGCTCCAGTACTGGCGGATATAGTCGGAAGTACCCTGGTCGATACCCTGAATATCGCCGCTGGAGGCATCGGGGCCATTGGGACCGGTAACGGCAAACCCCGCGTACACCTTGGCCAGCTGGGCTTTGTAGCCCGCCGCGTCTTTAAAAACGACATCGGCGCTGAGGTCGTAGGTCGGGGTGCGGTCCAAGTCCTTGGTGCAGGCCGGCGCCAGCAGCAACGCGGCAGCACTGAACGAAAGAACTTTGGCGCTACGAATAAATGCTTTTTTCATGATAGGGTGGGAAATGCTTAGATATTCAGGTTTAGGCCAAAGGTGTAGGTGCGGGGACGGGGGTAGGTATTATTATCAACCCCGTTGGAAATCTCCGGGTCCAGGCCCGTGTACTTCGTGATAACGAATACGTTCTGAACGGCCAGGGAAAGGCTTAGATTCCCTTTGTTACCAAGAACCTTGCCTACGTTATAGCCCAGCGTCGCATTTTGCATACGCAGGAAAGAGGCGTTCTGGATGTAGTAGTCGGACGAATAGTGATTCGTGGCGTTCGCGTTCGGAAACTGCGTGAAGAGGGCATCGCTCGTAATGTTGCCCAGGTAGTTGCTGGAGCCCGTGATGCCGTAGTAGTTGCCATTGCCCGACTGAATGTTATTGTACACGTAGTTGCCGATGTTGCTACGCAGCGTGAAGGCCAGGCTCAGGTTTTTGTAGACCATATTGGACGAGAAGCCCAGGATAACCGGCGGCGCGGCCTGCTTGTAGATGTAGCGGTCGTTGCTGTCTACTTTACCGTCGCCGTTCAGGTCGGCATACACGCCGTCGAGTGGCTTGCCGTTGGCATCGTACACCTGTTTGGAAGCGTAGAAAGCCGAGGAGGCCTGGCCCACGGCAAAGATGCCGATGTTGGTGCCGGTGCCGCCCGAAATAGCATTGGTTTCGAGACCCACGAAGCCTTCCTGCTGCGGCCCCAGCGACAGAATCTTGTTCTTGTTGTAGGTGCCGTTGATGTTGATATCCCAGCGGAAGTTGGTGGTGCGTACTGGGTTGATGTTCAGGTTTAACTCCACGCCCCGGTTTTCTAACGCCCCTACGTTGAAGACGTAATAGTTGGTGAAGTTGGTCAGGCCAGCCAGGTAGATGCCGTTGAGCAGGTCAGTCGTTTTGCGGTAGTACGCATCTACCGAGGCCGTGATGCGGCCATCCAGGAAGCCCATGTCGAGGCCCGCGTTATAGGTAGTCGTGGTTTCCCACTTCAGGTTGCTGTTGTAGCCCAGGGGCGAGTAGGGGTCATACACGATGTTGCCCAGGATGTAGCCCGAATTCGGCGTGTTGCGCGAATAGCGCGCGATGGTAGGGTAGTCGCCGGCCACGCCAAAGACGTCCTGCTGGCCCGTGCGGCCGTAGCCGACGCGTAGCTTCAACTCCGAGAAGGTCGTATTATCCTTCATAAAGTCTTCGCCTTTAATGCGCCAGGCTACCGAAGCCGCCGGAAACAGCGCGTTACGGTTGCTGGGGTTGAAGCGCGAAGAGGCATCATTACGCAGCGTACCGGTCACCAGGTAGCGGTCCTTATAGTTGTAGTTCAAGCGGCCGTAGAACGACAGAATGGTGTACTGCGTCCGGTAAGGATTGAGCGCCGCTGCGGTGCGGATAATCAGCTGCGGCTGGCCACTGGCGTCGTAGTTGCCATCCTGGCCCAGGTAGGTGGGGTAGGCCGGCGAAGTAGTAATAAAGTCCTGGTACGAGTAGCCCGCCAGCGCCTCAATGCGGTGGTCGCCAATCTGCTTGCTGTAGTTGAGGTAAAACTCCAACAGCTTGTTATTACGGTCCTGCTGATAGGGCGAGTACAGGCCACCGCGCGCACTGGCCGTAGCGGGCGAAGAGACGAGGGGAGTCAGGAAGTAGTCGCTGGCCAGTTGGATGCTCTGGTTCTTAGCACCCGTGCTGTGCGTAACATCATAGCCCAGGTTCAGGTTAGCGTGCAAATCAGGTAGAAAATGCAGCTTATAGTCGAGCTGTACGTTGCCGATGCTGCGCAGCACCGTGCTCCGGTCGCGGGTCAGGTTCAACAGCGCCACGGGGTTGGTCGGCACGTTCTGCTGGGGCGCGCTATTGGGGTTGGCGGTGTTTTGCAGGTAGGTGTAGTAGCCTCCGTAGGCTGAGCTACCCGAGTACACGGGCTGGGTAGGGTCGAAGGCGGCGGCGGCTCCAATGGAGCCGTTGTCGGCAAAGTTGTTGTCGGTAACCGAGCCCTTCACGTTCATAGTAATACGCAGGTGGTCATCCAGCAGTATTGGGGTCAGGCTTAGGGAGCCCGAGTTGCGGACCAGCTTGTTAGTAATCAGGATGCCTTGCTGATTCAGGTTGCCGTAGGAAATGCGGAATGGCACCGATTTGCCCAGCGAGCCGGTGAGGCTCACGTTGTTATCGTACGTCATGGCCGTCCGAAAAATCTCGTTCTGCCAGTTCGTGTTAGCGGTGCCCAGTAGGTTGGTTTTGGTAGGGGCCAGCTGCTGCACGGCCGTCCGAAACTCATCGGCCGACAGCACGGGCAGGGCGTTGTAGCGCCGCGAGAGGGCCGTTTGCGAGCTCACGTTCACCGTGATAGCCTCGCCCGCCAAGCCTTTCTTCGTCGTGATAAGAATAACGCCGTTCGAAGCCCGCGAGCCGTAAATAGCCGTGGCCGACGCATCTTTCAGCACCGTAAACGTCTCGATATCATTCGGGTTGATAAGCGACAAGGCATTGGAAGCCCCACTTACGCCACTGCCCTGGCTGTTGTCGACGGGTACGCCATCAATTACTATCAGCGGGTCGTTATTAGCATTCAGAGAAGAGCCACCCCGGATGCGAATAGTCGTAGCCGCGCCAGGAGCCCCGCCACCATCCGTAATCTGCACGCCGGCAACCTTGCCCTGCACCAGTTGCTCAGGGTTAGTCACCTGGCCCTTCACGAAGTCCTTGTTCGTCACGGTGGTTACCGAACCCGTTACGTCTTGGCGGCGCTGCGTACCGTAGCCTACTACCACGGCCTCAGTCAGGGCCGTCGCGTTTTCGCTGAGTGCCTGGGAGGGTACGGTGGTCGTTTTGCCAGCGGCTACCGTCACGGGTACCCGCGCGGTAGAATAGCCAATGAACGAAATAACCAGCGTGTGCGCGCCAGCCGGCACGCCCGAGATGATATAAGTACCGTCGGCATTGGTTGAGCCGCCTACCGAAGTACCCTCCACGAGGACCGTAACGCCGGGTATGCCTTCATTTTTGGCATCCGCCACGCGGCCGTTTATCGTGCCAGTAGTAGCCTGGGCCCAAGCACCTAGTGAGGCAGTTAGGCTAAGCGTTAAAAGTAGGAGAAACCGTAGTTTCACCAAGTAGGTGTGTTTCATAAAATGTTGAAACGGGTGGGGAAAAGTGAAATAAAGAAATGAGCAAAGACCTGCGTTGGACAGTCGTTATCAGTCGCTGAAAACTAAAAAAGCTGTTAGCAGTGGCAGGTCAAAAAAAGGTGACCGAAATAGCCTGTTGCTACCTGCAATCGATTGCGGCCGTAAGCTACCCAAATGGTCGAAAAATGTTAGAATACACAGCAAGATAAGTTATTATTCTACCACAAACCAATTAAAAATGGCCCCTTGGCCAAGGCAAGCAGGATAGTTACAGTCCTGCCGACGGGCGCAGCAGACCCTGATTTTTGTATGGTTGAGCTTGGTAAGCAGTGCCTCAAACAACCACGTGTGCAGCCAAACCAAGGGGCTGTGTAAACGTGGTCAAGTAAAATTCTTTAGCCCAGCAGATTAAGCTAGTATGCCAGAAGCAAACTGGTATTCTAAGGTTTCAAATTGGTGTTTAAGGAAGACTCGGGGGGTAGGAGCGGATGAGAATTTGGTGGTGCCTGTTGACCAGCATAACCGATGAGCGGGGCGGGAATAAAAATTTGAAATAAGCGGCATCTTACTTGCTGATAGGGGTAGGGAGCCGGCTTGTAGCCGAGTGCTGGGCGCGAAGCCAGGTTTTACAATTTGAAACGGCCGGCTACGAACCAGCCTCGTTGTGGCACCCGGCTCCAACCGGGCTTGCCTGCTACGGCGCGCTTGCCGTACTTTTGGTTGATTTCGTTTCCCTATATGAGAGCTATTTACTGCCTTTTATCACTTAGCATCTTGCTCCTGGGGAGCGCTGCCGTCGCCAAGGCGCAGGTGCGGCGACCCGTGCCTGGCAAATCATCGGCCAAAGGACGGCCCGGTAGCCGGGTAGCCGCGCCCCCGGCGCCCATAGAAACCGCGAAGCGCATAGATGGCCCGAGCGACGAGGGCAAGCCGCCGCTCCTCATTAGTAAAGTGAAAATAAAAGACCCGGTGCTGGTGTACTATCAGCAGGCCGCGCCCAACAACGCGGTGCAGCAGCTGCTGATGGATGAGAAAAACCTGCCGCTGCTCAAAACCGTGTCGCTCGAGGAACTGGTGGCTCGCCGCGAAGTTTTTATTGATGGCCTCGGCAACTACGACCCACCCAAAAGCGCGGCCGACGCCGACAAATATCGCCTCACGGGCGTGAGCCAGCTGGCCAGCAGCGAAAAGCGCAAGAGTGCCCCCGACGGCCGCAGCACCTACGCCCGCCTCAAGGTGCCCAGCCCCGGCGACCTGTACGTGGTGCGCGAATCGGCCGAGGACTACCGGCATTTTGTGAGCGGCCCGCAGAAAAAAGGCTCCCGCATTGACTTCAGCGTGAATGCGCTGCCGGGCGTTGACTCGGTGCGGGCGATTTACACGCTGCGCAAAATTGATGCATCGGAGCGCGGGGCTGGGGGCGGCGATATTATCAGGTAGGGCCGATGAACATTACCGAAGCCATTGCCCAGCACGTGCTGGATGTGCACGAGGGTAATAACTGGACGGAAGTGGACCTGGCCCACACCCTGCGCGACGTTACCCTGGCTGAGGCTACTACCCAAACCCCGGCGTCGCCCAATACCATCGCGATGCTGGTACGCCACCTGGCCTACTGGAACCGGGTGATGGTGCGCCGCGCCCAGGGGCAGGCTACTGATGTGGGCCCGGCCAACGGTTTTGATGGCCCTACCCTCCACTCGCAGGCCGACTGGCTAGCCCTTTGCGCCGACGCGCTGGCGTCGGGTCGCGAGCTAGCGGCGGCGGTTCGTAGCTTTCCTGAGCCTCGGTTGCCCGAGCCGATTATCCCTAAGTACTCGTCGGCCTACAAAAACCTGCAAGGCGCCGTGGAGCACCTTCACTACCACTTGGGGCAGTTGGTGCTGCTAAAAAACCTGGTGCGTAATCAGCCCGCATAGATGGCAATTGGTCGACAGCTGCTTTTGTATAGCCTGGGGCTGCTGCTAGCGGCCAGGACTCAGCCAGCGCTGGCCCAAACTACGTTGCGCCTCACCGCCGTACCCGCCGCCACGCCGGCTGGCCAGCCTATTTACGTGGCGGGCTCCTTCAACGACTGGCAGCCCGCCGCACCCGGCTATGCCCTGGCCCCCCAGCCCGATGGCAGCTACCAACTCGTGTTGCCGGCTACCGTGCACGGGGCGCAGGAGTTCAAATTTACGCGCGGCTCTTGGGCCACGGGCGAGGCCGCTGCTGATTTTCGGCCCGTGGCCAACCGGCGGGCCGCGATAGGGGTAGGGCCGGCTACGCTGACATTTCGGGTGGCGGCCTGGCAGGACCAGCGCCCCGGCGGTGCCCCGGCCGGCCCCAGGCCACACACCCTGGTGCCCAACGCGCGCGTGCTGGCCGACTCCTTCCGCCTACCCCAGCTGCATGGGCGCGCCCGCCGGGTGTGGCTGTATTTGCCGCCCTGCTACGCGCAGGGCAGGCACAAGCGCTATCCGGTGCTATATCTGCAAGATGGCCAAAACGTGTTTGACGAGGCCACGGCCTTTGCCGGTGAGTGGGGCGTGGACGAAACCCTGAACCAGCTGGCCGCCAACGGCCAGGACCCCAGCGGCTGCATTGTGGTGGCCGTGGACAACGGCGGCAGCCGACGCCTCGACGAGTACTCGCCCTGGGCCAATGCCGAATACAAAAAAGGCGGCGAGGGCAACTCGTACACCGATTTTCTGGCCCTTACCCTTAAGCCCTACGTCGACGCGCACTACCGCACCCGGCCCGACGCGGCGCACACGGCCATCGCGGGCTCCAGCATGGGTGGGCTCATCGCCCTGTACGCGGGCCTCAAGTATCCGCGGGTTTTTGGGCGGGTAGGTGTGTTTTCGCCCGCCATCTGGTTTGCTAAAGACTCGCTGCTGGCTTATGAGCGGCGGCACCAGCCCGCTCCGCTGGCCAGCCGCTTCTACTTCGTGGCGGGCCCGGCCGAAAGCGAAACGATGGTGCCACTGATGGCCGCCGTGCGCGATGGGCTGCTAGCCAGGGGGGTAGGCCCCAGCCACATTGCCTACCTGACTCCCGCCGATGGTCAGCACGCCGAATGGTTCTGGCGGCGCGAGTTTGGCCCCGCCTACCGTTGGCTTCTGACTAAATAGGGGGGGGTAGGACGTATTACCACTTGATAAAATTCTGATGAATTTCTGCGGATAAATTTGCGAAGCTGCCAGCTGCCCGTATATTTGCCACTGTATGAACCACCAGCATCTAGTCATTACCGCGATGAATTGCCGCCCCAAACCGGGGTCCGGAATCGCGCGTTTTGGCCAGCTGCCACGGGTACCAAGCAAATAAAAATGCTGCCACCCTCCCCGTTCAGCTAAGCTTAACAGCCCGATTCCAGCCCCCTGGAATCGGGCTTTTTTTTTGAATTTTACCTTATCATTACCGCTATGTCACTGCACTTGCTCGCCCGTCCGCACCACCCCGCCGCCCCCGCCTCGGGCATGGTCTGGAAGATGCTGTTCGACCGCCAGCAGGCGCTGCTGCACCGCCGGGCCGCGCCCGGCTTCTGGCCGGCGCTCGCCGAGCTGGGCTTGCGCCGCGACACGCTCCCCAACTTAACCCAAATTAGCCGCCTGGTGCAGCAGCGCACCGGCTGGACGCTGCTGCTCACCGGCACGCCCGTGAGCGAAGGCACGTACTACGCGGCCCTGGCCCGGCGCGAGCTGCCAGTAGTGTCACGCCTGCGCAGCTTCAGCGAGTTTGACCAGCCGCCGGGCGGCGTCGATTTGTTTGCTGACCTCTTTGGGCGGGTGGCGCTGCTGCTGCAGTCCGGCTACGCGCAGGCGCTTCACGAGCTGGGCCGCGCCTGGGAGCTGGCTACCACGCCGGCGGCCGTAACGCTGCTGCGGCGCTTTGCCCGCGCCACATTTGAGCGGGGCTTGCTGGCAGCTGAAGGCCAGCCGCATTTCTACGGGGCCGCGCTGCTCACCACGCCCCGCTACCTGCACGCCGCCGCCGGGGCCGATGCCACGGCCTACCAGCCCCTGGCCGGTGCCCTGCGCCACTTCAGCCAGCCCACTGCCGAGGGCACCCTCACGGCCGTGAGCCCGGAGGCCTATTTCGTGGCCCAGGGCTGGGCCGACCTGAGCGCCGCCATTCAGCAGCTGACCTACGAGCTGGTGAAAGCGCAGCGGCAGGCCATTGGCAGCCGGCCGATGCCGTTTGCTACGGTGCCAGTAAATTATACCAGCCGGCAGCACGCATTTGTAGCCCGCATCCCGGGCCTGCGGCAGGCTGACTAAAAGCAGGGGGGTAGGGCTAAGCCCGAACGCAAAAGCGCCCACTTCAATTGAAATGGGCGCTTTTTTAACCACTAATGCGAGCCGCGAAGGCTAGGCTTTCAGGCGGGCTTTCAGGTAGGCCAGCGCTTTTTGGTGCGCATCGGCGGCCAGCTCTTTGTTGTATTTTGGGTTCGAGGGGTTGGCGAAGGCGTGGTCGGCGGGATATTCCTTCACCGTTACCTTTTTGCCGGCGCTGGCCATATCCTTCTCAAACTGCTTCACCACTTCGGGATTAATCCACTTGTCCTGGTCCGCGAACAGGCCCAGTACGTCCGAATTCAGGCCTTTCAGCTTGGTCACGTCCTTTTCGGGCATGCCGTAATACATTACGCAGCCCACGGTTTGCTTGCCACCGAGCAACGCGCTCTGCAGGCTCCAGCCGCCGCCGAAGCACCAGCCGATGGAGGCAAACTGCGCCTTGGGGCCGGCGTACATCTCGGCGCCTTTGATGATGGCGGCGGCGCGCTCGGTTTTCACGCCCTGCATCAGCTTGCCGGCTTCTTCGGGGGTAGTGGCCACCTGGCCATCGTAGAGGTCAAGGGCAATGACGTTGACGCTGGGCATTTCCTGCGCGTACATCGCCGATTCCTTCTTAATGTAGTCGTTCAGCCCCCACCACTCGTGAATCACGAACAAGTACTTATTGCTGGGCTTGGCGCTCTTGATTTCGAAGCCGTGGCCGGTCTGGCCATCGGCAGTTTTGAAGGTTATCATCTCGCCAGCACCCTCGTAGGAGTAGGGTAGGGGCGCGTCGTGGCCGCCCGAGAAGTCCTTGTCGGTGGCCAGCATGGCGAAGGCTTCGGTGGCGCTGGCCGTGGTTGGGCGGGCGCAGCAGCTCATGGCGCTTTGGGCGGCGGCCGACCCGAAGGTGCAGGCAGTAGCTAGTAAGAGAAGTAGTTTTTTCATGGGTGATGAAAAGAAAAATGGTCTGGTTAGGTGATACCTAACCAGACCATTCGTCAGAGGTTTCGAAAAGTGTCTACGCGTCGTACTTGGTGCGCACCACCGACCCCAGCTCAGTAAGCAGCGAAAAAAGCCCCACGTAGGTCCGGTTCAAGTACACGAAGTGGGCCGAGCCGCGGGGCTCGCGCTGCTGGCGCAGGTCCTGGTCCTGCATCAGGTCGTCGCCCAGCGCATACAGACTTTTGAGGTAACTCGGGTCGCCAAAGTCGAACGTCTCTTGGCGGAAGGGCCGGCCCACCAACTCCAGCGAGGTGGTGAGCGTGCGCAGGTACATCTCGCGCAGGGCGGGCGCGTCGGTGGGGCGCAGCACGCCGGCTTCGGTGAGCAGGGTAGCGAGGCGGGCAGGGTCAGCAAGCGTTTCCGGGGCCAGCAGCGCCAAAAACTGCTGCTGCTCCAGCAGGGGCACGTCTTTCACGCAACCAAAGTCGAGCACGCCCACCGTGCCGCCGTCGGTGAGGCTGAACAGGAAGTTGCCGGGGTGCGGGTCGGCGTGCAACTGCCGCAGCGTGCGCAGCTGGTATTGGTAAAAATCCCACAGCGCCTGCCCGAGCTGGTTGCGCACTGCCTGGCTGGGGCTTCCAGCCATAAACTCCTTGAGATGCTGGCCGGGCAGCCAGTCCATGGTGAGGATGCGCGCGGCCGATAGGGCAGGGTAGTAAGTCGGAAATTGCAGGTGCGGCAGGTGGCCGCACTTGGCCGCCACGGCCTGGCCGCGGCTCAGTTCGAGCTTATAGTCAGTTTCTTCGAGCAGCCGCGCTTCCACTTCGGCGATGTAGGGCCGCAGGGTTTCTTCCTTGAGGCCCATCACGCGCAAAGCCACCGGCTTCACCATCGCGATGTCGGACTGAATACTGGCGCCTACCCCCGGATACTGCACCTTCACGGCTAGCTCCTTACCCATTTTGCGGGCAAAATGCACCTGCCCAATGCTGGCCGCCTGCCGCGCATTCGGCTCAAACTCGTCAAAAATCTCGCTCGGCGAATGCCCAAACGCATCGCGGAACGCCTTGACCACCAGCGGCCCCGACAGCGGCGGCGTCTGGTACTGCGCCTGGCGAAACTGCTCGGCATAGGCGGGGGGTAGGAGGTTTTTCTCCATCGCCAGCATCTGGGCCACCTTCAGCACCGAGCCCTTCATCTCACTCAGCGTGCCGTAGAGCTCGGCGGCGTTGGCCTGGTGCAGGTCGGCCATCGGCGAGTCGGCGCCCACGGCCTTTTTGGCGTAGTGCTGCACGTAGTTGGCGCCCACTTTGAAGCCGGTTTTGGCGAAGCGGGCCGCGCGGGCCACTTTAGAAGTAGGCAGCGACTCCTGGGGTTGGTCAGACATGAACTAGCGCTTATGCAGCAAAAACCGGCCGAAGTCGAGGGCCGAATCGAAGGTGTTCCTACCCACCAGGTCGAAGCTCAACGTCACGGCTTTTTCCACGGCCGCGTCGGTACGCTCGAAGTTGGTCGACTCGTCGCGCACGAAATAGAGCAGGATGAACTGGAGCTGGCGCAGGAAAATGCGGCCGTAGCCATCCTGCAAAAACGGTCGGCTGGCCACCTCGCCCGTGCCACGGCCCTCCTGCAACAGCTCGTGCACGAAGCTCTTAAACTCGTCCTCAAAGTGATTCAATACTTTGGGCACCAACGCTGGCTGTCGCTTTTGCGAGCGGCCCAGCGTGAGCAGCACGAAGCTGCGGTTATTCTTCAGGATTTCGAGCAGCGTATAGTAAAACGCCAGCAGCTTTTCGCGGGCGCCGTAGCCCTGCCAGGCGGGTTCCTGGGCGGCCTGCGCGCGGGCTTCGCGGCCAAACTCCACCCACGCCTCACGGTCGATGGCCGCAAAGGAGGCGTAGTGGCGGTAAAACTCGCCCTCCGAAATGCCCTGCGCATCGGCAAAGACAAAAACGGTTTTGGGGGCGTGGCCGTGGCGACGCAGGTAGTCGAGGTAGGCGGCTTTGAGGTCAGTTGCTTCCATGCCCGTATAACCGCCGCGGGGCGGGCGTGGTTCGCGCTATTTCCGGCCCTTACGAATGAGGTCGATGGCGCGCTCGCGGCCAAACTTGTGGTCCACGATGGGGGTAGGGTACTGGTCGGTGCCAAACTCGGGTACCCATTGCTTTACGTACTCGTATTCGGGGTCGTACTGCTTCTGCTGGCTGTCGGGGCTGTACACCCGGAACCAGGGCGCGGCCACGGCGCCGGTGCCGGCCATCCACTGCCAGTTGCCCACGTTGTTGCTCATGTCGTAGTCGAGCAGCTTTTCGGAGAAATAATGTTCGCCGAGCGTCCAGTCGATAAATAATTGCTTGACCAAAAAGCCCGCCGCCGCAATGCGCGCCCGGTTGTGCATGTAGCCCGTCTGGTTGAGCTGGCGCATGCCGGCGTCCACGAGGGGGTAGCCGGTGCGGCCCTCGCACCAAGCCTTATACTGCGCCGGGTCATCGCGGTAGGGTAGGTGGCGCATCTTGGGGTCGTAGGCTTCGGTGGCGGTGTTCGGGAAATGCCAGAGCAGCATCATGAAGAAATCGCGCCATATCATCTCGTTCAACAGCTTGTTGTTCAGCTCCTGCGCCTGGTGCATGAGCTGGCGCACGCTTACGGTGCCGAAGCGCAGGTGCACCGACATGCGGGTGGTGCCGCGCTCCTTGGCCGGCAGGTCGCGCACCTTGTCGTAGTTCTTCACCACGTCGGCGGGGGGTAGGGCGGCGGGCGGCGTCCACTGCTCGTGCCGCGCAAAGCCCATGCTTTGGAGCGTCGGCCGCTTGGCGTCGGCGGGGTGGGGTAAGGCCAGGTTTTCCTTCTTAAACAGCCGGCTCGACGGGTGCGGCTTAAAATCGTCGGGCGTCGCCTTGGCCTGCCACGCCTTCGAATACGCCCCAAATACCTTCGATGGCTTGCCGTTTTTGGTCAGCAGCTCGTCCTTGGCAAAAATTACCTGGTCCTTGAAAGCCCTAAACTCCACGCCCGCTTTTTCGCACAGCTCGCCGATGGCCGCGTCGCGCTCGGTGGCGTAGGGCTCGTAGTCCTCGTTGGTATACACGGCCGCCACGTCGTAGTCTTTCAGGAGCTTAGCAAACACAGCAGGCGTGCGGCCGTAGCGCGCCACCAAGCCGCCGCCGGCCTCGTGCGCCTCGTGCGCCAGGCGCTCTACCTGGTCAAAAATGAAGGTGAGGCGGGCGTCGTCTTTCGGTAATTTTTCCAGGATAGTCTGGTCGTAGATGAACAGCGGCAGCACCGGGTGGCCGCTCTGCAGGGCTGCCGCCAGGCCCGCATTGTCCTGAAAGCGCAAGTCGCGCCGGTGCCAGAAGAGGGTGATTTTCATTTTTTAATTATTCAAAAGAACGTCATGCTCATTTTGATTGAATAAACTACTTCAGCTTACCCATGCCGCCGTCCACGGCCAGCACCTGGCCCGTGATGAAGCTGGCCTGGTCGGAGAGCAGGAAGGCGGCCATGCCGGCCAGGTCCTGCGGGCGGCCCACGCGCTGCAAAGGGTGGCGTTTGGCGCCGGCCTCGGCCTTCTCGGGGGTGTTGAGCAGGGCGGCGGCCAGCGGCGTGTCGGTGAGGCTGGGCGCCAGGCAGTTGATGCGCAAGCCGCTGGCGGCGTACTCGGCGGCCAGCGCGCGGGTGAGGCCCTCCACGGCGGCCTTGGCGGTGGCAATGCTGGTGTGAAAGCTCATGCCCACGGCGGCGGCCACCGTGCTGAACAGCACCACGCTACCCCCCCCGTCGGCCTTCTTGAGGCGCTTGGCAGTGGCTTGCAGCGCCTGCACCGCACCCAGCACGTTCAGCTCAAAATCAGCCCGAAAATCGTCCAGCGGCACCCGCTCAAAGGGCCGCAGCTTGATGGAGCCGGGGCAGTACACGAGGCCGTGCAGCACCTCGGGCAGCGCATCAAAAGCGGCGCCCACGGGCTGGGTGGCATCATACGCAAAGTGGGTGGTGCCCAGGGCCGCCAGCTCGGGCGAGAGGTGGCGCGAGGCGGTAAATAGCGTGGCGCCTTCAGCGGCCAGCAGCTGGGCCGTGGCCAGCCCGATGCCCGACGACGCGCCGACAACGAGGATATTCTTACCAGTAAACTTCATGGATGGCAGGGTTGCAAAGGGGGTAGGCTTTGCAAACGGCCGAACCGGGGCAATGTTCGCGGCCTACCCCTGCCCCGAAGCCTCCACGGGTAGCTCCGGCACCTTGGGCTTGCGGCTGGCCAGCCACACGCCCACAAAAATGAGCGCCGCCTGCCAGGCCTTGTCCGGGGTAAAGCGGTCTTTGCCCGTGGCCACCGCGATGAGCACCGCCAGCACCGGCTGCAGGTAGATATACACGCCCAGCAGGGCCGGCGTGGCGTACTTCAACGCCCAGTTATTGAGCAAGTAAGCCAGGATGGTGAGGAAGAAAACCATGTAGCCGATTTCGCCCCAGATGTAGAGCGGAAAACTGCCGTAATCGGCCTGGATGGCCTGGGGCAGGCCCACCGGAATGGCGATGACGGCGCCCACCGTGAAGATGCGCGCCAGCACCGTGAAGGCGTGGTAAGTGCGCATGAGCGGGGCCACCAGCACCAGGTACAGGCCAAACACCGTGGCATTGAACAGCAGATACAGGTTGCCGAGCAGCGCGGCCTGGGGCACCGCGCCGTTGCTGGGCCGGCTCAGGATGAGGGCCGCCGCGCCCACCGCGCCCAGCCCCACGCCGATGAGCTTGCGGGGCGTGATTTTGTCCTTAAGCAGCACCGCCGAGGCCAGCACCACCACGATGGGCGAGATGGTTTGGAGCAGCGAGGCGTTGATGGGGGTAGTGAGGTTGAGACCCGCGAAGAAGGACAGCTGATTGAGCCCGATACCCAGCACGCCGCAGGCAATGGCGCGCAGGTTGTCGGCCCGCCCGCTGATGCGTTCGTGCGGGGCCAGCAGCAGCTTGAGCAGCCCGAAAAACAGCGCCGCCCCCGCAATGCGCAGCGTCACGATGCCCAGCGGCTGCATGTAGCGCGGCATAATGTCCTTGGCTAAGCTGTAGGTGCCGGCGTAGATGAGCGAAACCAGGAACAGGGCCGTGTGCAGGCGGATTTTGGCAAACATAAGGGGGGAGTGCAGGCAGCGCGGAAGTAGCGCGAACTTTGTAGTTCGCGTTCCGCGCCGGC
>CAZZWL010000096.1:12016-21788 GCA_964657755.1 uncultured Rhodanobacter sp. | reverse complement strand
GTGGCTATGGCGGCCGGCGCGGCGGGCGCTAGTACCACCCCTAACTTTTTTAAGCAGTAGTCTCTTCGCTAGTTCCCGGGCCCTGGCCCACTCTTTTCCTCACTTTTAACCTGCGTGCTCCGGCACGAACTTATATGCGTTTACGTCCCTTGTTTCTTGCCCTGCTGCTAGGCTTGTTTAGCGCGGGTGCGGCTTCGGCCCAGGTTGTTATTAGTGCTCGCATTGGCAGCCCTTACTACGGGCGGCCCTACTACGCACCGCGCCCCTATGGCTACTACCCCCCCGTGGCGGCGCCAGTAATCATTGCCCCCCCCGCATACTATGCGCCAGCCCCCGTTTACTACGCGCCCCGGCCGCGCTACTACGCACCACCGGTATATTATGGCCGTGGATATGGCAGAGGCTACGGCCGGGGCTATGGCCGCCGCTGGTAAAACGCGTTTTTAACTAGTAAAAGCCCTCCGATGACTAGATTCATCGGAGGGCTTTTGCTTGTTAAAGCTTTGCTATAGCGCTTCGGAGCTGTGAATGCGGAGGCCGCCGCCATCATCCTCGGCGGCCCGCAGCATGGCCTGGGCCACGGTGGCGGCGGCCACGGGGCGGTATTTGGCCCAGCCGCCGCGCAGCAGCGGGCGGGCCAGCGCCAGCACGGCCGCACCCAGCCGCTCGCCCAGGCGGGAGGTAGGGCGCTCGCCCAGCAGCAGCGAGGGCCGAAAAATATGGATGGCCCGAAAAGGTGTTTGGCGCACGGCTGCTTCCATTTCGCCCTTCACTCGGCTGTAGTAGAAGCGCGAGTTGGTATCGGCGCCCAGTGAGGACACCACCAGAAACTGCGCCGCAAAATTGGCCGCCGTGAGGGCCGCCAGCTGCACCACGTATAGGAAATCGACTTCATAAAACGCCTCGCGCGAGCCGGCCTGCCGGATAGTGGTGCCCAGGCAGCAGTACACGTCGTCGGCGATGAGGCGCAGGCACTCGGCTTCGAGCTGCCCTAGCTCCGTAACCACCTGCACCAGCTTGGGATGGCTGATGCTCACCGGGCGACGGCCCACCACTATCACTTTGGCGTAGCGGTCCGAAGCCAGCAGCAGGGGTAGCAAAGCACTGCCAATGAGCCCAGTAGCCCCAGCGAGTAGCGCAGTTTTTCTCATAGCCAGGAAGGTAGAAGAGGGCGATAAGCAAGTGGAATGAAAGCCGTAAGTGGCGACAAAACGCGCAGCAAGGCGGGGGCTTTACGCAAAAAGATGGGAAAGCGCCCGGCCGGGTTGCGGCCCTACCCCCTTATTTTTTACCCAGCTCCTCGGCACGGGCGCGGGCGGCCTCGGCCCCGGCCATGAGGCCCGCGCGCACGGCGCCTTGGCCGAAAGCGCCCAGGGCCGCCTCCGTGGTGCCGCCCTTGGAGGCCACGCGGGCAATCCAGTCCTGGCAGCTAAGGCCCGCCTGGCTGTATAATTCCACGGCACCGCGAAAGGTCTGACTCACCAGCAGTTCGGCTTCGGCGGGGGCGAAGCCCATTTGGGCGGCGGCGGCCATCAGGGCCTCCATGCAGTAGTAGACGTAGGCCGGGCCGCTGCCCGAAATGGCCGTGCTGGCGTCGATGGCGCTTTCCTGCTCCACGTACACGGTTTTGCCAGTGGTGGAGAGCAGGTTTTGCACCTGCACCAGCTCGGCGCGGGTCACCTCGTCGGTGCTGGTGAAGGCGGTCATGCCCATGCCAATCTGGGCGGGCAGGTTGGGCATAGCCCGAATAATTTTGGGCGTGCCCAGCGCCTCGCGCAGGGTGGCAATGCGCACGCCGGCCATGATGCTGAGCACCACCTGCTGCGGCTGCACCAGCCCGCGCAGCCGGTCGAAGAGTGCCGCTGAATCTTGCGGCTTCACGGCCAGAATGAGGATGTCGGCGCCCGGCACGCAGTCTTCGGGCTGGCCCCACACGGTGCCCACCTCGTGGGCGGCCAGGGCGGGCACGCGCTCGGGCGAGCGAGCCAGCAGGCGCAAATCGAGGCGCGAGGTAATGTGGGCGCGCACGAAGCTGCGGGCGTAGGTCAGGCCCATGTTGCCGCCGCCAATAATGAGGATTTTCATGCAGTTAAGAAGGGCTGCGGCCCGGCGCACCAGCGGTTGGTTGAGTAGCTCATCACAACTCTAAACAACCAAGCCGTGACCGAACGGAGAGAATAAGCAAGGAGAAATGAAAGTCTTACCCCCTTACTTTCAACGTATTATAATTAAGTACAACATCGTTGCGTTTTTAGATAAAACATGAATGCAACGACGTTGCTGTTTGTAAAAATCAGACTTTCCAGACCCAGTGTTGCCGCCGCAGCAGGCTGAGCACGCCCCACCAGATGAGCAAACATACCACCGCGCCGGCCAGCGACGCATTGCGCGGGTCGCTAAAAAACGGCGCGATGCCCCATTCGTAAAGCCACTCCTTGAGCCCGACCGGCGTGCCCGCCGGCCCCGGCAGGTGCAGCAGCCCGAAGGTGCGCGATAGAATAGCCGAGAAGAAAAAGACCGCGATGGCATTGACCCCGAAGGCCAGCGCCGGCCCTACCCCCCCGCGGTAGCCCCGCTCGTCGCATAGCCAATAGAGCAGCGCCAGCAGCCACAGCGCCAGCCCACCCGCAAACAGCACGTACGAGCTGGTCCACAGCGCTTTATTAATCGGAAACCACGTATTCCAGAGCAGGCCAGCCAGCACGGCCAGCGCGCCAGCCGCCGCCAGCCCCACCGGCTTGCTGAGCCGCCCGGCGGCGGGCCAGCGCAGCCAGGTGCCCGCCAGCAGGCCCAGCAGCCCGGTGCCCAGCGCAGGCAGCGTGCCGAGCAGGCCTTCGGGGTCCCAGGTGCGGGAGGTTTTCCAGAGGTGCGGCTCGGTGAGCAGCGTGCGGTCGAGCCAGGCGCCGAGGTTGGTGGTGGGCTCCAGGTTGGCGGGGCCAAAGCCAGGCACTGGCACCAGCTGCATCAGCGCGGCGTAGCTACCCAGGAACACGACCAGCAGGATAAGCTGCGTGCGCCAGCTGGTAGTGAGGAAAATAAGGCTGCACCCAAAGTACACTAGCGCAATGCGTTGCAGCACACCCATGATTCGCACCGTGGCGAAGTCGAAATGTGGGTAAAGCGAGGTGAACACGCCCAGCCCAAACAGCACGGCCGCCCGCCGCGCCACCCGCCCCAGCACCGGCCCCAGGGGCAGGCCGTCGCGCTTGGCCCCCGCCAGCGCGTAGGCTAGGCTCACGCCCACGATGAACAGAAAAAACGGAAACACGAGGTCGGTGGGCGTGCAGCCATTCCACTCGGCGTGCTCTAGGGGCGGGTAGATATGGCCCCAGTCGCCGGGGTTGTTTACCACCGTCATCAGCATCACGGTGAGGCCCCGGAATACATCGAGCGAAACCAGGCGGGTAGGGAGCGTAGCGGGTGGGCGCATGGGCGATGTAGAATTAAAAATTAAAAGTAGAGAATTACGCACAAGACGTTTGTCATTGCGAGCGCAGCGCGGCAATCACACTAAAACGATGGACGAACGACTGGCGCGGGTGTCGTTCTGGTGCGATTGCTTCGCGCTGCTCGCAATGACAAACATCTTGTGCGTAATTCTTCGCCTTTAATTCAATCCCTACCCCCTATCTCAGCCCAAAGAGACGGGCGAAGAAGCCACGGCGGCGCGGCTTTTCCTTGACTTTAACCTTGACTTCGGCGGCGCTAACTGCGGCGGGGCGCGGCTGCGGGTGGGGTACTGCTGCTACCGGCGGGCGCGGGGCCGGGCGAGTGGCAGCCACGGGTGGCGCCACGGCCACGGCGGGCGGCGCGGCGGCCAGCGTCTCGACGGGCAGCTTGCCTTCGCTGAAAATGCGCACCGGCACGCTCTCGTTGTGCAGGCGGTCTACGGCGGTGAGGAAGTAGGCGTAGGCTACGCCGGGCAGGGCCGTGGTGTCGGCAAAGGCGGCGGGCTGGGCCAGGGCGGGGGGCCGCACGATGGTCAGGATGCGGCGCGGGTCGTTGGGGCCCATCACCTGGCCGCGCTCGAAGCGGTAGAGCACGTAGTAGGCGGCCAGGTCGCCGTCGGCGGCGGGGCGCAGGTCGGGCTGCCAGGTGAGAGTGGCGGTGTGGCGTTGGCGGCTCAGCACCAGCTCGCGCACGGGGCGCGGGGCTAGGCTGTCGAGCCAGGGCATCACGGGCACCAGCGCCGGGGCGCGGTACAGGTCCTGGCGCAGTGAATCGGTAGTATGCAGGGGGTTGGTAGCCAATGATTTGGCTGAGAAAAACACGCTACCCTGCACATCGAGGGGGTAGTCGCGGTTGAGGCGCAGCTGGCGGGGCAGCTCGCGTGGGTTGCGCCAGGCGGTGTCCGAGCGGGTGCTTTCGAGCATGCGGTAGGTGCCGTGCCCAATGTAGAGGTGGCGCTGAAAGTGGTTGCGCGTCCACCAGTCCAGCAGCGTGGCGTAGGGCACGAGCCGGAACCGGGTGCTCCAGTACAGCTGCGGCAGGATGTAGTCGACCCAGCCCTGCTCCAGCCACAGGCGCGAGTCGGCATAAAGGTTGGAGTAGCTGGGCTGGCCGGCGCGGGTGTCGGAGCCCAGCGGGTCGGCGCTCTTGTTCATCCACACGCCGAAGGGCGAAATCCCGAATTTCACCCAGCGCTTGGCCGCGTGAATGCTGTCGTGCAGGTCGTGAATGAGAACGTTCACGTTCTGCCGGCGCCAGTCGGCCAGCTTCAGGCTATCGGGGTTTTGGCTTTGGAAAGCCTGCTCGTCGTGAAATACCTGGTTTGGCTCGGGATAGGGATAAAAATAATCATCAAAGTGCACGCCATCAATATCATAGCGCCGCACCACGTCCATAATCACGCGCTTAATGTGGTTGCGCACGTCGGGCAGGCCAGGGTTGTAGAGGTACTGGCCCGCGTACTTAATAAACCAGTCGGGATGCTTTTTATACGGGTGCAACGGGGCCAGCGCACGCGTCACGGTGTCCAGGGTGGCCCGGTAGGGGTTGAACCAGGCGTGGAATTCCATGTTGCGCCGGTGCGCCTCGGCGATGAGGAAGGGCAGCGGGTCGTCGTTTTCGCCGGGCGGCTTGCCCTGGCGGCCGGTCAGGTACTTGCTCCAGGGCTCTAAATCAGACTTATAGAAGGCATCCGAGGCGGGTCGAATTTGCACGAACACCGCGTTGAGGCCGGCGCGCTGGCCGGCGTCGAGCAGGCGGCGGTATTCGCGGCGGTAGTGCTCGGGCGCCTCGCCGCGCTGATTGGGCCAGTCGATATTGGCCACCGTGGCCACCCAAAAGCCGCGCAGCTCGCGCTTGGGCGGGGCGGCGCGCAGGTCCTCTTCGCCGGCAATGGCACCGAGGGTAGGCGGCACTTGCGCCCGCCCAATCAGCGGCAGCAGGCTCAGAAGACAATAAAAAAGAAGGCGGGGGTAGGACAACCAGAAACTCAACACAAGCACAAAGTACGGGCGGGCGGCGCGCTTGTGCCCCAGCCCAAACGGAAGAAGCCCACTTTGCGGAGCAAAATGGGCTTCTTCCGTTTGCGAATTCCGCTGGTTGCGTTGCCCGCCGTTAGGCGTGCGCCGCTTGGTACTCGGCATCGGTCACGGGTTGCAGCCATTCCACTACGCCCTTGCTGGCGCTGGGGTTGATGGCGATGTGCGTGAACCGGCTATCGGCGCGGGCGCCGTGCCAGTGCACCACGTTGGGAGCAATGCTCACGGCCTGGCCGGGGCGCAGCAGCTGGGCGGGCTGGCCTTTTTCCTGGTAGTAGCCGGTGCCTGCCGTGGCCACCAATACCTGGCCGTTGGGGTGCGAGTGCCAGTTGTTGCGAGCACCGGCCTCAAACGTGACGTCGCTCACTACGCAGTCCGTGGGATTACTGGCCGGGGCGAGGGGTTTGACCCAGGCCACGCCCGTGAAGTAGGCGGCCGGCGCTGGCTCGGCGCCGGCCGGAGCCGCCAGATTATTTTCTGTATCGCTCATAATAGCTTTTCGGCTAGTTATTTACCACCAACTACGCCCCGCTCGACTCGGCGGCATTGGTGGGGTTGTGGTCGGCGCGGTCGGGGCCGGCATCGGTGGGCGAGCTTTCGCCGCCTTCGAGGCCGTTGGTCTGCTCGGCGTCGCCGTAGTCGCCCCGAATGCCGGCGCCGTCGCTGCTGGCTAGGTCCTGCTGGGTGGCGGTTTCGGGGTTGCCGCTGGCATTTTGGTCGCGGTCGGCGTCGGGGTTGGTGATGGGGCCGGCGGTGCTAGGCGTTTTATCTTCTTCGATTTCGGAAGGGCGGCCGGAGTCGGGGGCGGGATTAGGAGTTACCATCTGTAAGGAATTTAGAATGGAGAAGGAAGAATTTGGAATGAGCAATTCGTCATTCTCAACTCTTCATTCGTCGTTTAATTAAAGTGTGACCTGGCCCATGCTGGAGCCGCTGACGCCCGTGCCGCCGCTCACGCCGGGGCCACTGATGCCGCCGGCCTTCTTCTCGTCATTTTGGGCGTCGTCGGCGTCGGTTGCGAGCTTGGCGGCTTTTTTATCCTGCGCGTTGCTGCTGGGGTGGGCGTTGCCGCCGCTGCCCGAGTTGTCGTCGGCGTTGCCACCGTAGAGGGCATCGGGGTTGGTGGGGGCCTCTTGGCGGCCAATGGGCTGGTAGTCGTCGGACTGCGCGGGCTGGGTGGCCTGGTCTTTTTCGGGGCGGGTAGTAGACATGGGGCAAGGGGAAAAGGATGTGGGGAGTGTACGCAGCCGGGGGCGACTGGTTAGCGGCGGTATTCAAAGATTTATACCCATCTTACCGGCCCAAACCGGCGCCTGGGCCGCGCCCCCCGCTCATTCTATGGCTTCTCCTACCGACGCACTGCGCGCCAAAACAGACGCGGAACTCCAGTTTTTTGTCGATAACCCCAGCTTTTACCCCGCAGATATCGTGGCCGCCGCCCAGCGCGAGCTGACGCGGCGCGGGGCCGGGCCGCGCGCCGCCAGCCCTACCCCCTCCCCAGCGGCCGAACCCGCCTACGCCGCTACTACTTACAACGAGGACGAAACGGCACCGGCCACCAGCCGCCGACCCCTGCTGTGGGTAGCGGCGCTATTGCTGGCGCTGGGCGGCGTGTGGCTGTGGCAGCAGCGCCTACCCGCCACGCCCCCCGTGGCCCTGAGCCGCCCGCACCCTCGCTCGCCCGACTCGCTGAAGCTGGAGGAAGTAGCCACCCACCCCCTACCCAGCTACGATACCGACCCCATCGTGGCCACCCAGGTAGCTACGGTCCCGGCCACCGAGAAGCAGCAGGCAGCGTCGCTGCGCCAGTTTCGGGAGCTGTGCCGCCGCTTCTGGGCGGCCGAAACGCAGACCGAATTTCTCACGGACCAGGCCCACGCGGGCCAGGCGGGCGACCTGTTTGCCGACCAGGCGCTGGCCGTGCGCGGCACTTGGCGCGACTGGAACAAGGCCGTGGTGTACAGCTACGATTTTGGGCCGCAAATGAAAGACCAGCTCCAACGCATGGCGCAGGTGGCCAGCAGCCAGCAGCACATCCTGGACCGGATGCCGGGCCTGCTGGCGGGCCGTAAATTTCTGACTGACAAGGAACTAGTGAGCCGCGAGGCTGATGTGCAGGACCTGATGCGGGGCATCCGGCCCACCTCGCCGGTTACGGGCCGGCCCTACCGCGCCATTGTGCTCAAAGCCCACCTGTAGCGCGGCCGCCGAAACCCAAGCGGCCCCCTCGCCGGTTACACTGCTCATGGACGTTTCCACCCCCGAGGCGGCGGCCGCGCACTTTGCCCAGCGCCCCGATGCCGAGCTGCTGTACCTGGCCCGCCACGCCAGCCGCTACCCGCCCGCCGTGGGGGCCGCCGCCGTGGCCGAGCTACGGCGCCGGGGCCTGCTGCCCGACGCTCCTCTACCCCCCCCACCACCCGCCGAAGCGCCTACCCCCCCCGCCCCGCCCGAAGAAACCTGGGCCCAGCTAATGCTGCCGGTGCTGCGCGGGCTGTTCTGGCCCACCCGCCAGTACTGGGCCGTGCCGCTGCTCATCGACCTCAACCTGCTGGTGTGGCTGGCCATGACGCTGAGCGGCGTGTCGGCCACGGCACCCACCGGCCACGCGCTGGCCCGCTGGGGCTCCAACGTGTCGGGCCTGACGTGGCCGCACCAGCCCTGGCGGCTGGTAAGCAGCCTGTTTGTGCACGGCGGCATCACGCATTTATTGCTTAATATGGCCAGCCTGTGGCTACTGGGCGTGCTGCTCGAAGTGCGCACTGGCGGCGCCCGGCTGCTGGCCGCGTACCTGGCCAGTGGCGTGGCGGCCTCGGCGGCCACACTTTGGTACCACAGCGGCGGCATTAATTCGACGGGGGCCAGCGGGGCCATTTTCGGTCTCTACGGCTTGCTGCTGGCGCTGCTGCTCAGCAAGAAGCTGGTGCTGGATAAGTGGGACCGCCGCGGGCTCTTCGGCATCGTTTTATACCTGGTGCTCAGTAATTTGATTTCGGGACTCACCGGCAATATTGACAACATCGCCCACCTTGGCGGCCTGCTGCTGGGCCTGCTGGTGGCCGGGCCACTGGTGGCGTTCTCGCTCAAGCCATTGAAGCAAAATACTGATTCTTAACCTCATTCTCACCTTTTCATCCCCCACCAACTCATGCGCGCCCTCCAGCTCGACGCCCCCCACCAGCCCGCCGCCGTGCGGGAAATTCCTACCCCCCAGCCCGGTGCCAATGAGGTGCTCGTGCGCCTGCACGCCGCCGCCCTCAACCACCGCGACGTCTGGATTCAGCTGGGCCAGTACGCCGGCATTAAGCTGCCTTGCACGCTGGGCGCCGATGGCAGTGGCGAAATCGCGGCCCTGGGCGCGGGCGTAACTGGCCTGGCAGTGGGCGCGCCGGTCATCATCTACCCCGGCGTGGAGTGGGGCGATGAGCAGCGGGCGCAAGGCCGCAGCTTCCGGGTGCTGGGCATGCCCGACCCCGGCACCTTTGCCGAGTACAGCGTGGTGCCGGCCCACTACGTGCGGCCCCGCCCGGCCCACCTAAGCTGGGAGCAGGCCGCCGCGCTGCCGCTGGCGGGCCTCACGGCCTACCGGGCGGCCTTCAGGCGGGCGCAGGTGCAAGCCGGCGAGCGGGTGCTGGTGACGGGGGTAGGCGGCGGCGTGGCGCAGGTGGCCGCGCAGTTTTGCGCCGCGCGGGGGGCCGAGGTGTGGGTAACCTCGGGCGACGATGCCAAGCTGGCCCGCGCCCTGGCCCTGCCGCTGGGCTTGCGCGGCGGCATCAACTACAAAACAGAAGGCTGGGGCCGCACCCTCACCAAGCAGGCCGGCGGCAGCTTCGACGTAATTATCGACAGCGCGGCCGGCGCATCTTTCGACACGTTGCTCGACGTGGCCGCGCCGGGCGGGCGCATCGTGTTCTTCGGCGCCACGCTGGGCAATGTGCCGCAGCTGCCCGCCGCCAAGGTATTCTGGAAGCAGCTCAGCATCCTGGGCTCGTCGATGGGCTCAGAGCAGGACTTTGACGACATGCTGGCCCTGGTCAATGAGCACCAGCTCGTGCCGGTGGTCGATAAGGTTTTCCCGCTGGCCGAGGGCGAGGCCGCCCTGCGCTACCTCGAAGCCGGCGAGCAGCTGGGCAAGGTGGTGCTGGCTATCTAGGCCCTACCCCTGCTAGTTGTCATTGCGAGCGCAGCGTGGCAATCGCCCCAGAACGAAATCGTTCGGGTGTCGTGCCGGTGCAATTGCCGCGCTGCGCTCGCAATGACAGACGACTTTTAAACGCAAAAGCGCC
>CAZZWL010000096.1:0-12006 GCA_964657755.1 uncultured Rhodanobacter sp. | reverse complement strand
GTTTGCCGTAGGGCCGATTACTTCTTCCGGTACGAGCTATTCAAATACGTGAGCACGGGGGCCGTGATGTCGAGGCTTTTCTCGCCGTAGGCGATGGTGCCGCTGGGCGCGGCGATGAGTATCATCTTGTAGCCGTGGGTTTTGCCGTAGGCTTCCACTTTTTTATTCACGCTTTCGAGCACGGTCTGGGTCAGCTTGCCTTCGGCTTCCTGGGCCTGCTGCTGAATTTTTTGCTGCTCTACGGCGCCCTGCTGCTGCTGCTGCTGGAGCTTCTGCTCGGCGGCGGCGCGCTGCTCAGCGGTGAGGGTAGGGGCCGATTTTTGGTAGGCTTCCACGGCGGTGCGGAAGCTGCCGACCAACGCCTGGTTCTGGCGCTCCCAGCCCTTGGCCTTCACCTCAAACGCGCGGCGGGCGTCCTTCATGCCCTGGTAGCCATCGAGCAGCTTGCTCGACTCGACGTACACGATGGCGCCGGCGGCCGGGGCCGGGCCGGCGGGCGCGGCAGCCACCACGGGGGCCGCCGCTTCGGGTTCAGCAGCGGGGGTAGGGGCAGCCGTGGCCGTATCAGCCGGGGCGGCGGCCTCGGTGGCGGCTAACGGGGCCACGGCCGGCGCGGCGGCCGGGCGCTGATTGAAATGCAAAAAGTAGAGCACGGCGACCGCAACGAGCAGCACGGCATTAAAAGCCAATTGGGCAGGATTCTTCATGGTCGCAAAAGTAAGTTTGCAATGAACAATGAGCAGTGAACAAGGAGCAATTGCCTCAAACTTCTCACTTGTTCACTGCTCATTGCTCACTGTTCATTGCACCGGCATGGCCAAGTGCAGCAGGGCATCGCCCTGGTTCACGACGGGCATGTAGTTGAGGCCGATAACGTAGCCGCTGAGCGGCGATTCGAGGCGCACGGCCTGCTCGCCGTAGGGGTCGGCGATGGAGCCGTAAATCTGGCCCTCCTTCACGTAGTCGCCCAGTGAAACGTGGGTCCGAAACAGGCCGGCGTAGCGGGCGCGCAGCCAGCGGTGGCGCTGGCACACCACGTTGGGCCGGGCGGGGGTAGGGCCCTCAGCGCCCATGCCCAGGTGGTGCAGCACCCGCAGCGTGCCCGCGATGGCCTCCTCAATACCCGCCTCGTCGAGGCGCAGGCTTTCGCCGGTTTCGTACACGATAATGGGCTTGCCCAGCGCGTGGGCGGTGGCCCGCAGCGAGCCCGTGCGCAGCCGCGAGTGCAGCGTAAAGGGCGCCGCAAAGGCGGCGGCCAGCGCATCAATTACCGGCTCCTGGCCCAGCAGGCAGCGCAGCTGCGAATGGTTGGCCCGCGCCTTGCCGCCGGTATGAAAGTCGATGCCGTAGTCCACGAGCGGCATAATCTCGCGCATGAAGCGGTGCGCCACGCGGCTGGCCAGCGAGCCGCGCGGGTGCCCCGGAAACGAGCGGTTCACGTCCTTGCCATCGGGCACTTCGCGGCTGAAATTGAGAAAGCCGTAGATATTGAGAATCGGAATGGCGATGACCGTGCCCCGCGTGGGCTGCACCAAATCGCGCCGAATGAGCCGCCGGATGGTTTCTATGCCATTCACCTCGTCGCCGTGCATGCCGGCCATCAGCAGCAGCACCGGGCCGGGTTCCTGGGCCCGAATGATGTGCACTGGCACGTCGATGACCGTGCCCGAGGGGAGGCGCGAAATCACCAGCCGGGTAAGCACCCGCTCGCCGGGCTGAATATGCAGGCCGTTTATAGCCAGCGAATTAGCAGGAATCATTCAGTAAAAGCTGTCGGTACGCCGCCCCGGGCCGGCCGTAGTTAGTGAGCAAAAGACTCCCCGCGCCACCCAACAACCCCGCCAATTCGGGGCTGACCCCAACTTGCTAAGCAACTCTTAAGCCTCAGCGGCGGAGTCGGGGGTAGCCTTTTTGCGCTTGGGCTTGGCTTTGCCCCCGCGCTTGCGCAGCGTGAGGGCGGCCGTATAGTCGATGATGCGGCCCGCGATGTCGAGGCCCGTCGCCTTCTCAATGCCTTCGAGACCGGGCGACGAGTTCACTTCCAGCACCAGCGGGCCGCGCTTGCTCTGCAGCATATCCACGCCGGCCACGCCCAGGCCCAGCGCCTTGGTGGCCAGTAGGGCGGCGGCTTTTTCGGCGCGGCTCAGCTTGACCAGGGTGCCGGTGCCGCCGCGGTGCAGGTTGGAGCGAAACTCGCCTTCCTTACCCTGCCGGCGCATGGCGCCCACCACCTCGCCATCGACCACGAAGGCCCGCACGTCGGCCCCCTTGGCTTCGTCAATAAACTCCTGCACTAGGATGCGGGCCTTCAGGTTATGAAACGCTTCGATTACCGATTGCGCGGCTTTGGCGCTCTCGGCCAGCACCACGCCCAGGCCCTGCGTGCCTTCCAGGAGCTTGATAATGACGGGCGCGCCGCCCACGTGCTCGATGAGGGCGGGCAGCTCGTCGGTGTCGTTGGTGAAGGCCGTTTTGGGCATCCCTACCCCCGCCCGGCTCAGAATCTGCATCGAGCGCAGCTTGTCTCTGGAGCGCACAATGGCCTGGCTGTCCACGGCCGTGCGCACCTTCATCATCTCAAACTGCCGCACCACGGCCGTACCGTAGAACGTGACCGAGGCCCCGATGCGCGGAATAATGGCGTCGGGCCGCTCCAGCGCCTGCCCCCGGTAGAGGATGCTGGGCTGGCCCTTTTCGAGTACCAGATTGCAGCGCAGGTGGTCGAGCACCCGCGCCTCGTGGCCCCGCGCGATGGCCGCTTCCACCAAGCGCTTGGTGGAGTACGAGTTGGGTTCGCGCGAGAGAATGGCCAGTTTCATAAAATAGAGCTAATCAGCGCCCAGGATAGCGGAAGGGAGGGCAGGTTCACGAAATCAAGCTCCGCCGTAGGCAGGCACTAGCCCGCATTTACGGCTGTTTTTTGCCTGAATTTCGCTGCCAAACTACGGCTAAACTGCCCCATCGGGCGCGGGGGCGGGGCGGGGCAATTTCTCAGCGGCCCGGCGCTCAGCCTTATACGAGAGTTCGCGGCGCGCCACATCGACCACGAAGCGGCCCTGCCGCAGCAGCGCCCGGCCCAGCAGCACGGGGTGGCGCAGGTCGGAGCGGTCGGCCAGTGAAAACTCAGTGTCGAAGTCCTGCCCATACAGCCGCACCACGGTGCGAATGACGTAGCGCGCCTGCACCTCGCCGTTGGAGGAGCGGATGTCGCGCTGCGCGAACTCGCGAAAAGCCAGCGGCTGGCCGTCGGTGGCGGGGTGCTCGGGGTCGAGCAGGCGCACGTGCAGCACGGGCTGGCCGGTGGCGGGGTCGGCTTCGAGACGCAGGTCGGCGCAGTGAATGGCGCTGGTGTAGGCCCCGGTATCGACCTTGGCCACCACGCCCCGCAGGTTTAGGCCGGGCAAATCAATCAGCTCGCGACGGCCGAGCAGGCGTTTAGCGGGGCGTTTTTTCATAAGGACAAGGCCAAAATCGTTTGTCATTGCGAGCGCAACGAAGTGGAGCGCGGCAATCTTTCCTGCACGTCAGAGTTGCTAACCCAATGGCAAAGGAAGGATTGCCGCGCTCCACTTCGTTGCGCTCGCAATGACAAACGATTTTTTATCGACCTCTGTGCGCGCTAGCCCCGCTCCTCGGCCAGCAGGCGTTCGTATTCGCGCTGGGTGCGCTCGCCGCTGTTGAGGCGGCTGTAGGCGGCCAGGCCTTGAAACACCAAGCCGATGCCCCAAAATACGCTCGTCCAGATGGGCCAGGGCAGCTCGCTGTGGCGGCCGTGGCTTTCGGGCAGGAAGGCCCACAGCAACCACAGGCCGGCGTTGATGACGAAGAACACGAGCGCGTGGCCCTGAAACTTGGTGCGGGCACGGGCAACTTGCCACAGGCGCTGCTCTTGGAGGGTAGCGGGGGCGAAGGCGGGGTTGGTAGGCTGCATGGCTGGGGGCGTTTAAGTGGCTGAGGATGATGGTCAAAAGTAGCTTATTGCCCTGCCCCTTCGCAACCGGCCGTGGCCGAACCGTAGTCCTACCCCACCCAAGCCGCCCAAACGCCGCCCGAAGCGTTACGTACCTTGGGCCCTACCCCCTACTTTTCGGCCCATGCCCACCATCCCTACCCCCCGCCTGCGCGTCGAGCAGGGCGATATCACCAAAATAGCTACCACGGCCATCGTCAACGCGGCCAACTCGTCGTTGCTCGGCGGCGGGGGCGTCGATGGGGCCATTCACCGCGCCGGCGGGCCGGCTATTTTGGAGGAGTGTCGCAAAATCCGGGCCCGGCAGGGTGGCTGCAAAACCGGCGAGGCCGTTATCACTACCGGTGGGCGGTTGCTAGCGGCCCACGTTATTCACACCGTGGGGCCGGTCTGGAACGGCGGCCACAAGGGCGAGCCCGAACTGCTGGCCAGTTGCTACCGCAACAGCCTGCGCCTGGCACTGGATAATAAGCTCGAGTCCGTGGCCTTCCCCGGCATCAGCACCGGTATATACGGCTACCCCAAAGCCGAAGCGGCGGCCATTGCCGTGCGCGAGATACGGCAGTGGCTGGCGGCGCACGAGTGGCCGCACGAGGTGGTGCTGGTGGCATTTGACCAGGAAAACAGGCGGTTGTATGAGCAAGAATTAGCGTGAAACCCGCCGCTACCGGGCCGCGCCAAGCGCTGCGAGCCGGTGCTGGTTATAGGCCTGCACGATGGCCAGCATATCGGGGTAGCGCACCTGCTGCTGAATCAGGGCCGTTACCGTGGCGGGGTCGTCTTGGAAATACGCGCACATTTGCTCTGTAAAGCCCGTGCGCAGCACTTGCACCAGCTCGGTGCCGCGCCGCACGTACCAGCGCCGCTCGGCAATGCCCGCGCCGCCGGTGCCAGCCAGCACGGCGCCCGCCACAGCCGCGCCCACCAGGCCGCCGGGCAGCACCTGCGTTACTTCGGTGTAGTTGAATAGCTCGACCGGGCCATTGGCCACGCGGGCGGCCAGCAGGTGCTTGCGCTTGCCTTTCAGCACTATGTGCTCGTAGTGCACGCCGTGTAGCCGCATGGTTTGCACCTTATCCACGCTGATGCTCCAGGGCTGGCCGAGCGCCCGAATCTCCTCCTCGCGCCGGTAAAAGGGCAGCATGCCCGCGAAGCCAAGCAGGCCAGCGGGCACGTACACCCGGTGCGTCTTGCCATCGGGCTCGCTAATGCTGGCCAGGCTAAAGCCTTTGATTATCCGCAGGCTATCGGGCTCGCTGGCTACTCCCAACGAATCGAGTTCGGGAGCGGGGGTAGGGGCTTGCGCGCTGGCACTCAAGCTCATGCCTGCGCTCAGCGCACCCACTATAAAGAAACGTACCGGTTTCAGCATGGGTTGGCAGAAGGGGGGGTAGGGATATCAAAAATCTTAAGCCCCAGACTACAAAGTTCGTGCTACCCCACTGCCAGCCAGCACAAAAACTACACTGCTACTTCAATACCCTCGACGCGGTCGGCTACCTGGCGCATGAGCCAGAGCGGCGTGCTGGTGGCGCCGCAGATACCCACGGAGGTGGCTTCGGCAAACCATTCTTCCTTTATTTCGTGCTCGTTCTCAATGAAATAGCTGCGTGGGTTCACGGCATTTACTACGGAAAACAGCGCTTTGCCATTAGAGCTTTTGCGGCCGCTCACGAATAGAATCACGTCGTGCTCCTGGGCGAAGCGGGCCAGTTGGGGCTCGCGGTTGCTCACCTGGCGGCAAATGCTGTCGTTGGCATCGAAGCTTTCGAGCGCGCCCCCGGCGGCGGCGATGCGGGCCTCTATCAATGCCTTCATCTTGTAGAAGCCGGCCGTGCTTTTGGTAGTCTGGCTGAAGAGCGTGACGGGCCGGGCGAAGTCAATCTGGTCGAGGTCGGCCTCGGTCATCACGATGAGCGCCTGGTTGCGCGTTTGGCCGGTGAGGCCGATGACTTCGGCGTGGCCGGGCTGGCCGTAGATTACGATTTGGCCGTTTTCGCGAGTGGTGGCATCGAAGGCGTGCTTCACGCGGTTTTGTAGCTTGAGCACCACCGGGCAGCTGGCATCAATGAGCTCCAAGTTGTTTTGCAGGGCCAATTGGTAGGTTTCGGGCGGCTCGCCGTGGGCCCGGATGAGCACCTTGCAGTCGTGCAGCGTGCCGAGCTGCTCACGGTCGATAACCCTGAGGCCCTGCTTATTGAGGCGCTCGACCTCCATGCGGTTATGCACGATGTCGCCGAGGCAATAGAGCGTGCCGCCGCTGTGCTGCAATTCGTCTTCGGCCATCTGAATGGCGAACTCGACCCCAAAACAGTACCCGGAGTTTTTATCGATGGTTACCTGCATAGTAGCTGTCAAACCCCCCGATAGACCCTTGGGTTCGCTGGCCGCAAAGGTACGCCCGCGGCAGGTGGTTGCGAATGAGGCCGCTGAGCCTGCTAGCGCGGAGCTGGCCCTACCCCCACCCCGGCGGCCAATGCCGCGGCAACGCGGTTTCGCCCGAACTTTGCCGCCCTACCCCCGCCCATGCTGTTCAACTCGCTCCACTTCCTCGTCTTTTTTCCGGTTGTCGTCGGGCTGTATTTTGGGCTGCCGGCGCGCTGGCGAGGGCCCCTGCTGCTGGCGGCCAGCTACTACTTCTACCTCAGCTGGCGGCCCCTCTACGGGCTGCTGCTGGCGGCCACCACCCTGCTCGACTACTTCAGCGGGGTGCGCATGAGCCGGCTGGCCACCAAGGCCGAGCGCCGGCCGTGGCTCTACCTAAGCCTAATTAGCAACCTGGGTACGCTGTTCGTTTTCAAGTACTTCAATTTCTTTTGGGGGGCGGCGGGCAGCCTGGCCACGGCGCTGCACCTGCCGTTTGCGGCGCCGGTGCTGGCGCTGGCGCTGCCGGTGGGCGTGTCGTTCTACACGTTTCAGTCGGTGGGCTACATCGTGGACGTGTACCAGGGCCGGCTGGCGGCCGAGCAGAATCTGGGGAGGTTCGCGCTGTTCGTGGCGTTTTTTCCGCAGCTGGTAGCGGGGCCAATCGAGCGGGGCGGGCAGATGCTGCCGCAGTTCCGGCAGGCGCACGGGTTCGACTACGGCCGGGTGGCCAGCGGGCTGCGCCTCATGGCCTGGGGCATGTTCAAGAAAGTGGTCATTGCCGACCGCCTGGCCCAGATGGTGACGCCCATCTTCGACCATCCGCGCCAGTACCAGGGCCTACCCCTGCTGCTGGCCGTGGCGGGCTTCACCATCCAGATTTACACCGACTTCTCGGGCTACACCGACCTGGCGCGGGGCGCGGCGCGGGTGCTGGGCTACCAGCTGGTGCTCAACTTTCGGCAGCCCTACTTCGCGGCCTCGGTGGGTGATTTTTGGCGGCGCTGGCACATGTCGCTCTCGGGCTGGTTCAGAGACTACGTGTACATTCCGCTGGGCGGCAACCGGCGCGGGCCGGTGCGCCGCTACGCTAATCTGTTCGCCGTCTTTCTGTTAAGTGGCCTGTGGCACGGCGCCAGCTGGACGTTTGTGGCCTGGGGCGCGCTGCACGGCTTGTATCTGGTGGTCGAGGCCTTTACCCAGCCGGCCCGCGCCGCGCTGGCGCAGCGGCTAGGCCTGGCGGCCCGGACGCGCCTGCTGCACGCGCTGGGCGTGGCCACTACCCTCGCGCTGGTGGCCTACGCCTGGATATTTTTCCGGGCTAACTCGCTGACCGATGCTTGGTACATCAGCGCGCACCTTTTCCGGGGCTGGGGGCAGCTCACGCGCCACGAGGTGGTGCTCACGGTGGGCCACTTCCTGCTCAACTACCCGCCCGAGGTGGCGGTGACGCTGGCCGCCGGCGCCCTGCTGCTGGCCGTGGACCTGCGCAACGAGGTGCCCGCGCTGGCGGCGCGCTGGGCCCGGCCGGCGCCGGCCGTGCGCTGGGCCGGCTACGCGGCGCTGCTGCTGGCCACGCTGCTGTTCGGGTTTTTCAACAGCACGCAGTTCATTTACTTTCAATTTTAAGGCGCTATGCGGAAGCTACTTACGCAGCTAGTGCTGCTGCTGGGGGGGGTAGGACTGGTGGCCGGGCTGGCGCTGGGGCCGGCGCTGCGGCGGCCCTACCTCGACGCATTTTACGCGCGTTTCACGGCGCCGCCAGCGGCCTCGCTGGTGCTGGGCACCTCGCGGGCGGCGCAGGCGGTGCTGCCGGGCGTGCTGCGGGCGCGGCTGGGTGGCCGCTACGAAGGGCCGTGGCTCAACTACGCCTTCACGCTCTATCAGTCGCCCTACGGGCCGAGCTACCTGGCCAGCATCCGGCGCAAGCTGGCGCCGGGCACCCGCAACGGGCTATTCGTAGTAGCCGTGGACCCGTGGTCGCTGTCGGTGGCGCGGCCCAAAATGGGCGGCCAAGCCGTAGCTTTTCCCGAGGACCAGCTGATGATTGGGCAGCTGCGCAACGTCAACCAGAATCCCAATTTTGGCTACCTGACTCATTACCTGAACTTTCCGCTCTATCGCGCCTTTCTGCACGACACCGCCACGGCCGTTGAGCGCTTGCACGCTGATGGTTGGCTCGAAATCGCGCTGCCCTCGCCGCTTACTACCCCCGCCCGCACCCGCCAACGCGAGGCCGAGCGCCTGGCCACGTATCGCCAGCAGGCGGCTACCAGCCAGCCCTCGGCGACGCGGCTGGCCAGCCTGCGCCAGCTCATTACTTTTTTGCAGAAGCACGGCCGGGTGGTGCTGGTGCGCGTGCCCACGGGCGCGGCCATGACGCAGCTCGAAGCCACCTATCAGCCTGGTTTTGACCAGCTCATGCAGCAAACTGGCGCCTCATTCGGCGTGCCCTACCTCAACTACGCCGGCCAGTCCTATCTCACCACCGATGGCAACCACCTTTGGCGCGGCGCCGCTCAGGAGTTCAGCCAGCGCCTGGCCGCTGATATTGCGGAGGTGCTTAAGTGAATGGGTGAACGGGTAATATAAAAGAACGTCATGCTGAGCTTGTCGAAGCATGACGTTCTTTTATATTACCCGTCATCAATCTCTTGTCACTAGTCATTAATCCCTACCCATTCACCTTGTGCGCGTAGGCGGCGAAAAGGGCCGACGACACTTTATCGAGCACGAAATCGACTTGCTCGGTGATGGTGATGTGGGTGGTGTCGAGCAGCACGGCGTCGGCGGCGCGGCGCAGGGGGCTTTCGGCGCGGGTCGAGTCGATGTGGTCGCGCTTGCGCAGGTTTTCGATGATGTCGTCGAGCGCCACCTGCTCGCCGGTGGCAGTCAGCTCATCCTGGCGGCGCTGAGCGCGGATGCCCACGTCGGCCGTCATAAAAATCTTGACCTCGGCATCGGGGAAAACGGTGGTCCCAATGTCGCGGCCATCCATCACTACCCCCCGCTTGCGGCCCAGCTGCTGCTGCTGCGCTACCATAGCGTGGCGCACCTGCGGAATCACGGACACCTCGCTCACGGAGTTGGAAATCCGCATCTGGCGAATATCGTCCTCCCGAATTTTATCATTCAGGCAAAGCTCGTTGCGGCCCGTGCGGCGGTTGCGCTTAAAGCTGAGGCGGATGTCGTGGCGCAGCGCGTGCTCGACCCGCGCCATGTCGTTGAAAGCGATGTTATTTTCCAGTAAGAAAAGCGTAACGCCCCGGTACATGGCCCCGGTATCGAGATAAGCGTAGTGTAAGGTGGCGGCAACTGCCTTAGCAGTAGTGCTTTTGCCACAGGAGGAATAGCCATCAATGGCGATGACGAGGTTTTTCATAAACGCGCGGATACGGCCATTGGCCCCGCAAGATTACGAAATCCAGCGCTTTCGCACTCCACTCGCGGCCACCAGCCGCTGCGGCACCGACCGAAAAAATGCCGCTACCGACGCCGCTTCGCCCTTAGTGAGCTGCTGATTAACTAAATAAAAAGGATTAAAAAAAAGCTTGTTGGCCAGCCCTACCCCCGTGCTGCCATCGGGGCCGGCCGCCCACTCGGCGTGGTAGGCGTGCACGAGACACTGCCCCAGAAAACAACCCAGCGCGGCCACGATGCCTTCGCGCTCAGGGGCCTGCGCGGGCAGCTCGGTGCGCTGCACCTCGATGAAGTGGTCGAGCTCCAGCACGGCGGCGGCATCGAAGGCGGGCAGGCTGAGCTGCTGGCGCACCTGCTCGGCGGCAGCCTGCAGAGAGTCAACTTCGGGAGAGTTATCGGACATAAAATAAGGAATAAAATGGCTAATGGCAGGGGTAGCAGGCCTTATTTAGAGGCCGTGGGGTGGTCGGCTTTCCAGGCGCCGTAGGCACTTAGCAACTGAGGCAGCTGCACGGGCAAGATGTTGGGGTCCAGCTCTAGCTGATGCGACAATGCCGGAAAATCTTGCAGCGCCTTGGATAGCGCCAGCCGAAAGCCAACATTGCCGGGGGGTAGCACGGCCGCCAGCCGGTCGCCCTGCGTGAGTACCGTGTATACCAGCGGCGGCTCGGCCGATGCCTGCGCGGCCACGTACTCGCCCACCTGGAAGCCACCGCGCCGGTACAGCTGCCGCACAAATACGCTGCGCAGGTGCTGCGCAGGCCGCGGAATATCGACTTCGTGCGCCACCGAAAAGGTATCGCGGCCCAGCACAAATGCCTGGACCTTTTCGGCGGGAAACTCCAGCGGGTCGTCGGGCTTGTGGTCGGCGTCGCTCACGCGCAGGCTCTGCGGGTCGTAGAGCAGCTTGGCCCGCTGCCAGCCACTGGCTTTTAATTGGTAAGAGCCGCCACGAAAACTTGTAGGAGGTAAATGAGCAGTTGGCTGCTGGGCGGCCGCCGAAACTGCTGTTACCAAGATTAATCCTAATAAGTAGTGGTATTTCATTAGTTAGCAAGCTAGTAAACGTACGCAAGGGCTAACATAATGCTAAAATCGACGCCAGGCAACTAATGTCCGCAAGGACAGGGCACCGATTTGCCGCTGCTGTGGTGGCGATACCAGCGCGTTTTTTGCTGCAAGGAGCCGTGGCCGGCGCACGCGCTCGTGGCCAAGCCGGCCGCTAGGGCCAGTAGCACTGCCGGCCGAGCCAGCAAACGGAGGTTTATCAATAGCTTCACGGCGCGGTTTTTTACAAAAATACTCTTTTTCGGTCCCAATCTAGCCGGCAGCCGGGGCCCTCTTCTTTTTTAAACGGTATGGTAACTGATTTCGTGCTTTCTGTTAATGTGGTTGATATCCTGGCCCGCACCATCTTGCCGGCTACGGTGCGCGTGGCAGCCGGTCGCGTGGCCGCCATCGAGCCCACCGGCGCTCCTACCCCCGACCCGGCGCTACCCTATGCCCTACCCGGCTTCGTGGATGCGCACGTGCACGTGGAGAGCTCTTTGCTGGTCCCTAGCGAGTTTGCGCGGCTGGCGCTCACGCACGGCACGGTGGCCACCGTGAGTGACCCCCACGAAATCGGCAACGTGCTGGGGGTGGCCGGCGTGCAGTACATGCTGGATAACGCCGCGCCGGTGCCGTTCAAGTTCTGCTTTGGCGCGCCGAGCTGCGTGCCGGCTACCCCCTTCGAAACGGCCGGCGCCGAAATCACGGCCCAGGATATCGAAACGCTGTTTCAAAACCCCAAAATCGGCTACTTGGCCGAGATGATGAACTGGCCCGGCGTGCTGCACCGCGACCCCGGCGTGCTCGAAAAAATAGCGCTGGCCCACCGCTATGGCCGCCCCGTGGATGGCCACGCGCCCGGCCTGCAGGGCGAGGATGCCGAGCGCTACGCCAGCGCTGGCATTAGCACTGACCACGAGTGCTTTACGGCCGCCGAGGCGCGCGACAAGCTGGCGGCGGGCATGAAAATCCTCATCCGGGAGGGCTCGGCGGCCCGCAACTTCGACGCCCTTATCGAGCTGCTGCCCCGGCACTACGAGAACCTGATGTTTTGCTCCGACGACAAGCACCCCGATACGCTGCTGCTGGGCCACATCAACCAGCTGGTGCAGCGGGCCGTGGCGCTGGGCTACTCGGTATTTGACGTGTTGCAAATGGCCTGCCTCAACCCCGTGGCGCACTACCAGCTGCCCGTGGGCCAG
>CAZZWL010000095.1:0-22135 GCA_964657755.1 uncultured Rhodanobacter sp. | reverse complement strand
CTTTCACGCCACTGGGCGTGTCGGGGCACTTATCCTTGCGGTCGGGCACGCCGTCCATGTCCGTGTCCTTGGCTTTGCCCAGGGCGGCCGTCAGGCCAACACCGTACACCAAGAACCGGTCGTAGTATTTGCCGGTGCTCGAGTTATCGATGTCGATGTTGTCGTTGGTAAAGGCGTAGTGCTGGCTAGCCGTGATGTCGAGGGCCACGGCCGGCGAGAGGCGGAAGCGCAGGCCAGCCTGGCCAAATACCTCGGGCCGACGCACCTGGTTGGAGAACCGACCGGGCGTAGCCGTCAGGTTTGGGTTGAAGGTGAGGTAGTTACCCGAGCTGTTGGCCACGAAGAAACCGCCGCCACCCATCAGGTAAGGCTGAATGAAAGCGTCTTCCTTGATGAACTTACCGTTGTTGAACTTCAGCTTCAAGCCAAGGTCGAACATGGCCACGCGGGCGTTGATTTCGTTGCGCGGCGCGGCATCGGCGATAAAGCGGAAGCCGTTTTGGTAGTTGCCGAGCAGGCTCAGGTCAAACGTAGGCGACAGATAGCGGGTGATGTGCGCCCCTACCCCCACTTTGACGGGGAAGTGCAGCACGCCGAAATCGCCGCCCAGGTTGCCCTGGTATTGCAGCAGGCTAACATTGGCCCCAATGGCCGTTTTGCGGTCAGGCGTTTGGGCCTGAGCTGGGGTGGTAGCCAGCCCGGCCACCAGCAACGCCGCCCCCGGCAACAGCCGGCGCAGAGTAGAAGAAAGTTGGTGCATATGCGAAAGAAATGAGGGAATAGATGGGACAAAAGCAAGTTTGCTGACCCTACCTACGGAAAACTTAGCCTAACGGTAACAAAACGCGTCTTTCTGACCCACAATTTTTTCCATAATCCCGGCAAGACGCAGCAAAGCAGGTAGTTTGGCTAGGGACGGGCGCGGCCCCTACCCCCCTGTTTTTGCACAAAGCCCAGCGCAGCCCGGCCGGGGAGGCCGGCCCACGCTGGGCTTCAAACAGGGGGTAGGGACCCGGCATTAGTAGCCGGGGTTCTGAGTCAGCACGCCGCCGCTGAGGTCAATCTGGGGCTGCGGAATGGGGAATACTTCGTTTTTGCCCTTCACGAAGGTTTTGCCGTGCAGCGCCAGGGCCGGCACGATGGTGCCGGGCTGCACGCTTTCCTGGCGCACGAGGTCGAAGAACCGGTCGTGCTCCATGGCCAGCTCCACGCGGCGCTCGTGCCAGATTTTGGCCAGCGTGGCGGGAGTGGCGGCCAGGCCGGCGCGGGTGCGCACCAGCGTGAGGTCAGCGGTGGCGGTCGAGGTGTTGCCGAGCTGCAGGGCGGCTTCCGCATTAATGAGCAGCACCTCGGCGTAGCGCATCAGGCGCACGTTTTTGGGCAGGTAGTCGGTGTTGCCGCAGTTGGGCTCCTTGGTGCGGCTGTGGTAGGCCTTGTAGCTGTAGCGCGCGTCCTGCACCGAGTCCTGGCTCGGCACGCGGAAGCCATCCCAGAGCACGGTGCCCGCCGAGCGGCCCGAGGTGGCCGTGGGCTGGATGAAGATGATGGTACCGGCCCGGCGCACGTCGCCGGTTTCGTAGGTATTGGCCAGGCTGGCCGAGGGCGTGTTGAAGCCGTAGCCCAGGTCCGACCAACCATATTTGCCGCCGGCCCGCGGGCCCTGGCAGATGGTGTAGAGCTGCACGGCCTCGTTGTTGCAGGAGGCATTAATGCCCGTTTGCACTTCAAAAACCGACTCCGAATTGTTGTTGCCCACCGTGCGCCAGATGTCGGCGTAGGTGGGGTAGAGCGAGTAGGCGTTGCTGGCCATCACGGCGCTGGTGAGGTCGTAGGCCTTCTGGTAGTTCTTCTGGTAGAGGTACACTTTGGCCAGCATGGCCTGGGCGGCCTGCTTGTTGGCGCGGCCGGTGTCGGTGCCGCCCTTCACGGGCAGGTTATCGATGGCAAACTGCAAGTCGGCGATAACGGCCGCGTAGACGTCGGCCACCGAGGCGCGGACTTGCAGCGCGGGGTTGTTGGCATCACCAGCTGAGGGCACGCTCGTGATGAGCGGCACCGGCCCAAAGAGCCGCACCAGGTTGAAGTAGAAGTACCCCCGCAGAAAGCGCACTTCGCCCAACTGCCGGTTCTTGACGGTGGCATCGGCCGGGCTCAGCGGGATTTTGTCGAGCGCCTGGTTGGCGCGGGCTACCCCCTGAAAATAGCCGTTCCAGCAGTTGTTGACGTTGCTATTGGTGGAAGTGGCCGTGAAGTTGTCGATGGTGGCCGCGTCGAGGTAGTCGGTGGGCGTGCTGCCCTTGTCGGCGTCGTCGGAGGCAATATCAGTCAGGATAATAAACTGAAAGCCATTGATATCGGCGCCGAAGCCACCGAGGTAGAGCACGTTGTACACGCCATCGACCAGCTTTTGGGCGGCGGCGGGGTCGCTCTGAATGGCGGCGGTGCTGAGCTGGCCCTGCGGGGCCACGTCCAGAAACTGCTTGCAGCCGCTAGCCACGGCCAGCGACAGCGCCAGGGCGGCCGTGCCGGCCCGGCGAACTACTGTATAAAGGGTGGGTTTCATAGGAAGGATAGCGGCTTATTTGAAGTTGGCAGTCAGGCCCACCGTGAGGGTGCGGCTGGTGGGGTAGGTCGTCGATTCGATGCCCGAATCGAGCGGGCCGCCGGGCAGCTCGGGTGTGAAGCCCGTGTACTTGGTAGCGGTGAACAGGTTCTGGCCCGACAAAAACAGCCGCAGCGTGGCCAAATGCGCCTTTTCGATGCTGCTTACCGGGAAGGTGTAGCCGATAATCACGTTGTTGAGGCGCAGGTACGAGCCCGACTCCAGGAAGTAGCTGGAGTTGGGCAGGCTGCTGGCCAGCGTGCGCGGGTTGGTGTTGGAGGGGTTGGTGGCGGTCCAGCGGTTGTTGGCGAAGCTGGCCTCCACGTTGTCGGTGCCGGCGTAGCGGGCCTGCTTTTTGGCATTGTACACCTTGTTGTTCAGGTTGCCCGAAAACACGAAGGAGAAGTCAAAATTGTGGACGTTGATACCCGCGTTAATACCGAAGTATACCGGCGGCTGGTACGAGCCGAAGTAGCGGCGGTCGTTGAGGTCAATCTTGCCGTCGCCGTTGGTATCGGCGTACTTGAGGTCGCCGGGCTGGGGCGCGCCGTTGGGGCCGGTGCCAAAAGTGGAGGTAGGCGAGCTGGCAATATCGGCCGTGCTCTGGTACACGCCAATGGCATCGAGCAAGAAGAAGCTACCGGCCGCCTGGCCATTGTCGGACTTGGTTTGCAGGTTGTTACCCGCAAACAGCGCCTGTCCGCCGTTGAGGTTGGTGATGCGGTTCTGGTTGAAGGTGGCGTTCACCCCAAAGTTGTAGGTGAAGCCATCGGCGATGGTCGAGCGCCAGTTCAGGGCGGCCTCTACCCCCCGGTTGGCGATGTTGGCGGCATTGGTAATGAGCTGGTTGTCGGGGTCGCCCAGGATGCCGGGGATGTTAATCGGGATGAGCGCGTCGCTGGTGAGCTTGTTGTAGTAGGTCACCTCACCGGTCAGGTGGTTATCCAAAAAGCCGAATTCCACGGCGGCGTCGTACTCGCGGGTGGTCTCCCAATGCACGTTGCCATCCTTGAGCTGGCTGATAACGGCGCCCAGCACCGGCTGGCCGTTGAAGACGTAGGGAATGTTGATGTCGGCCGTCGTCACGTAGGAGTTAGCCGGAATCTGGTCGTTGCCGAGGCGGCCGTAGCTGGCGCGCAGCTTCAGGAAGCTCAGGCCCTTCACCTCCTTGAGAAAGTCCTCGTCCGAAAGTATCCAGCCCAGGCCCAGCGACGGAAACACGCCCTCACGGCGGTTGGCGGCGAACTTCGACGAGGCATCGTAGCGCAGGTTGGCCGTGAGCAGGTAGCGGCTGTTGTAGGCGTAGTTGATGCGGCCCAGCACCGAAAAGCGACGGTCCTTGGAGGGCAGCATGGTAGCGTCGGGGTTATTGGGGTCGTAGGGGTTCACCACCGAGGTGTTGGGGTCGCCGGTGTTCAGGTACCACTGGTTGGGGTCGGCGGGCACGCCGCGTCGGTAGCCGTAGAGGGGCGTGTACTGGCCTTCCTCGGTAGTAGTACCGGCCAGAATGGTCAGGTCGTGCTTCTCGTTGAAGACCTTGTGAAACGTGGCCGTATTCTCCCACAGGTAGCGGTAGGAGTTGGTTTGCATCACGCCCAGGTTGCTGCTGGTGTTGTACTGGTTGCCGCCGGCGATGATAAACGTGCTGGCGTCGTTGTTGAACTGGTAATTATAAATCGTGCGGTTGTTGAAGTTCAGGTCCACGTTGATGGCCGAGCGCAGCGTGAGCCACTCCACGGGCCGCACATCCACGCCGATGTTGCCCTGCAAGCGGTTTTCGACCGAGCGGTTGTTGTTTTTGTCGATGTCGAGCACCGGGTTGCCCACGTTGCCGTAGGCGGCGGTGTTGCCGTAAAAGTCGCCCTGCTTGGCCGGAATAATGGGGGCCGCGCGGTAGGCATCGGGGTAGGCCGAGTTCAGGTTCACGTCCTGCGTGTTAGCGTGGCTGAACGAGGCCTGCGAGCTGATGGTGACCTTATCTGAGAGCGAAAACGAGGTATTCGAGCGCACCGTGAGGCGCTGAAACTTGTTCTGGGTCACGATGCCGTCGTCTTGCAGCAAATTACCCGAGAAGTAGTAGCGCACGTTGTCGGTGGCGCCCGACACGGCCAGGTTGTGGTTCTGGAAGGTGCCGCGCTTCAGGATTTCCTTGTACCAGTTGGTAGTAGCGGCCCCAAAGCCAGGGTAGCTCGGGAACGTGCTCCCCGGCGCGGTGTCGTTGATGTAGCTCTTGTACTCGTCGGCGTTGGCCATCTGCACCAGGTGGGCGGCCTCCTTGAAGCCATACGTGCCGCTGTAGCTGAGGGTAGGCTTGCCCACCGCACCTTTTTTGGTGGTCACGATGATGACGCCGTTGGCGCCGCGCACGCCGTAGATGGCAGCCGCCGAGGCATCCTTGAGCACGTCAATCGAGGCAATGTCGGCGTTGCTCAGGTTGCGAATGTCCGTGGTCTGCACGCCATCCACCACGTAGAGCGGGTTGGCGCCGGCCAGCAGCGTGCCCGTGCCCCGGATGCGCACCGTGGGCTGCGAGTTGGGCGTGCCGTCGCTGATAATCTGCACGCCGGCCAGCTTGCCCTGCAGCGCCTGGGTAGGCGTTTGGACGGGCTGATTCACGATTTCGGCGCCCTCCACGCGGGCCACGGCGCCGGTGAGGTCGCGCTTTTTCTGGGTGCCGTAGCCCACCACTACCACCTCATTGAGCTTGGTAGTGGAGGCCAGGGCCACGTTGATGGCCGTTTTGCCCGCTACCGGAATCTCCTGCTGCGCGTAGCCCACATAGTTAAAAGTGAGCACGGCATCGGCCGGCGCCTGGATGGAGTAGCGGCCATCGAGGCCAGTCTGCGCATTGAGCGACGTGTTGCCCTTCACGAGCACCGTCACGCCAATCAGCGCTTCCTGGGAAGTGGCGTCGGTCACGACGCCCGTAATCGGAGCCTGCTGGGCCAGCAGCGCGCTTGGGAACAGCGCAAAAGCCAAAAGCAGCCACGTGAGTAAGTGGATGTTTTTCATAAAATGGGTGGGAAAAGATGAGTACTTAATGAAGACTACCGATTCTGCCAATAGAGTGACATTATTTCACGATAATCTTTAAGTAAAAGTAAGCTGCTCCAGCAACAAACATTTGTTAGCGTTCTACTTTAGCGTCTGCAAACCGACGACGCCCTGGAACTACCCAGCTATTCTTGCTTGCATAGCATTATTAGTCAGGTATTTGCTTATTGAAAAAGGCACTACCTGGCTACCTAGCTATTTGGCCAGCCAGATGAGTTACCCTTTGCTGGGTGGTAGCTGCTTCGTTCGGCTGCTCTTTCGCCTTCCAATTTCCCACCCATGAAACTGCTTTTATTGCTGCTGAGCAGCCTGCTGTTGCTACCGGCCCTGGCCCCGGCCCAAACGGCGCGCAAAGCCCCAGCCAAGGCCCCTACCCCCCCCGCCCGGTTCGACGCCCGCCAGCGGCCGCGCCACCTCTCCGACGAGCAGCTGCTGGACCAGGTGGAGCGCCAGACGTTTCAGTACTTCTGGGTGCTGGGCGAGCGCAACTCGGGCATGGCCCGCGAGCGCAGCAACTCGTCTTTTGATACCGGGCCCGAGGTGGTGACGACCGGCGGCACGGGCTTCGGCATTATGGCGCTGATTGCGGCGGCCGACCGCGGCTGGATAACCCGCGCCCAGGCGGCGGCCCGCATGAACAAAATCGTCAATTTTTTGTGGAAGGCCGACATGTACCACGGTGCGTTTCCGCACTGGCTCAACGGTGAGACGGGCCATACTATCCGCTTTGGTATCAAGGACGACGGGGCCGATATTGTCGAGACTTCTTTTCTATATGAAGGGCTTATCTGCGCCCGGCAGTACTTCACCAAAGACACGCCCGACGAAAGCAACGTGCGCAACAAGATTCTCTGGATGTGGGAGGGCGTGGAGTGGAATTGGTTTACGCAGGGCCAAAATGTGCTGTACTGGCACTGGAGCCCCAACAACGGCTGGAGCATGAACCACCAGATTCACGGCTGGAACGAGTGCCTGATTACCTACGTGCTGGCCGCGTCGTCGCCCAAGTATGCCATTGATAAAGCGGTATATGACCAGGGCTGGGCCACCGGCCCGGAGTACGTGAACGGCAAAAAATACTACGACACGACCCTACCCCTCGGCCCCGAGCTGGGCGGGCCGCTGTTCTTCACGCACTACTCGTTTATGGGCCTCGACCCGCACGGGCTCAAGGACGCGCACGCCGACTACTGGGCCCAGAACCAGGCCCACACCCGCATCAACTATGCCTACTGCCAGGCCAATCCCAAGCACTTCAAGGGCTACGGACCCAACTGCTGGGGCCTCACGGCGTCAGATAGTTACCAGGGCTACGCGGCCCACTCGCCCACTGAAGACCTGGGCGTGATTTCGCCCACGGCGGCGCTGTCGGCCCTGCCCTACGCGCGCGCCGAGTCGCTGGCGGCCATGCGGCATTTTTACGAGGACCTAGGCGATAAAATATGGAGCCAATATGGCTTCGTGGACTCCTTTAGCGAGCAGCACGACTGGGCGGCCAGCTCGCACCTGGCCATCGACCAGGGCCCAATAGTGGTGATGATGGAAAACGCCCGCTCGGGCCTGCTGTGGAAGCTGTTTATGGGCTCGCCCGAGGTGCAGCGCGGGCTGAAAAAGCTGGGGTTTGAGAGCCCGCATCTAGACCACTGATTGGCGCGGATTTAACCGGATTTCACGGATTTTGTGGACGATTTTAACGCAGTCTTTTGCGTATGGCTGACTTTTCTCTCCGTCTGAAATTTAGCCTCAGGCTACTGGCTTGCGGCTGCTTACTTATTGGTTTGCTGAGTAGCTATGGCACGCCAAAAAGGCGTGGCGCAATCGTCCACAAAATCCGTGAAATCCGGTTAAATCCGCGCCAATCAGTGGTCCGGGCAACCTACTGCAACCCGCTGAACCTGGACTATGGCTACACGCCGTTTCCGGAGTTTTCGACGGCGGGGCGGCACCGAGCCACGGCCGACCCGGTAATCACGCTGTTTGGGGGCAAGTACTACTTGTTTTCAACCAACCAGAAGGGGTATTGGTGGAGCGACGACCTGGCGAGCTGGCACTTTCTGGCGCGCTCGTTTTTGAAGCCGGAGAATACCGTGCTTGACGACCTGTGCGCGCCGGCCGTGGTAGCGCTGCACGATACGCTACTCGTCATTGGCTCGAGCCACAACCCCAATTTTGCGCTCTGGATGAGCACTAATCCGCAAGCCAACCAGTGGACGAAAGCGGTCGAAAACTTCCCCGTGGCGGCCTGGGACCCGGATTTGTTTCTCGACACCGACGGCAAGCTGTACCTCTACTGGGGCAGCTCGAACGAGTATCCGCTGTATGGGCAGCAGCTGAGCCGCAAGACGTTTCGGCCCATCGGGCAGCCGCAGGCGATGTTTAAGCTGGATGACACGCACTTTGGCTGGCAGCGCTTCGGCGAGTACCTGGATAATACGTTTCTGGGGCCGTTCATGGAAGGCGCCTGGATGACCAAGTACGACGGCAAATACTACTTGCAGTACGGCGCGCCGGGTACCGAATTCAGCGGCTACGCCGATGGCGTGCAGGTGAGCGATAAGCCGCTGGGGCCGTGGGTGCCGCAGCCGCACAATCCGTTTTCGTACAAGCCGGGCGGCTTTATTCGGGGGGCAGGGCACGGCAACACGTTTCAGGACAAGTGGGGCAACTGGTGGCACACCTCCACGATGGTGATTAACATGAAAAACAACTTCGAGCGGCGGCTGGGGCTGTGGCCGGCGGGCTTCGACGCGGCCGGCACACTCTATACCACCACGGCCTGGGGCGACTACCCCCACTACCTGCCCACGGGCCCCGCCGACCACCAGCAAAGCCAGTTCACGGGCTGGATGCTGCTTAACTACGGCCGGCCGGTGCAGGCGTCGAGCACGCTGGGCGGCCACGTGCCCAACCTGGCCGTGGATGAAAGCATTAAGACCTACTGGAGCGCCGCTACGGCTAACCCCGGCGAGTATTTCCAGACCGACCTGGGCCAGGTGAGCACCGTGCGCGCCGTGCAAATCAACTACGCCGACCAGGACGTGAACCCCGCTTTTCTGGGCCGGCAGCCGGGGCTGTATCATCAATATCGGCTCTACCACTCGCTGGATGGCAAAACTTGGACGCTGCTGGTGGATAAGAGCCGGAATAAAACTGACGTGCCGCACGACTACGTCGAGCTAAAAACGCCGCTGCGTACCCGCTACCTCAAGCTCGAAAACGGGCACATGCCCACCGGCAAGTTTGCCCTCAGCGGCTTGCGGGTGTTTGGGCAGGGTAGCGGCGCCCGGCCGGCGGCCGTAAAGGACTTTGTGGTGCTGCGCACGGCCGCCGACAAGCGCAGCGCCAGGCTGCGCTGGGCCCCGGTGGATGGCGCCTACGCCTACAACATCTACACCGGCCTGGCGCCCGACAAGCTGTATAGCTGCATTATGGTGCACGAGGCGAACGATTATTATTTCAAAGGCATGGACAAGGACCTGCCGTATTATTTCACCATTGAGGCCATTAATGAGAATGGCGTATCGAGTCGCACAGCCGTTAGCAAGGTCGAGTAAGAATCGGCTTTTTGCACTTGGCGGACGCGCTTCTGCTTTCGCCAGTAAGGTATTTTTCAACAATCTTCTTTGCCCGTTTGCTGACGCTTAATCGGAACGTTGGGGCAGTTACGACACACCCCTACCCCCTTCGGGCGGTTCAAGTGCCGGATTGAGCGGCGGCCCGCGGGCGGCTACTGCACACGCTAGCCCTCATAGCCACCTCAGTAAAGACCCCAAAGTGCCTTTGGAGCCCGCCAAGGCCATTTTTTAACGACTCGCTCTACCTTCTACCTTTCCACTTTATTTCCTACCCCACCCTTCCCCATGAAACACCGTCAATCGCTATTTCGGGCTGCGCTGCTGCTCGCGCTGGGCCTGGCCGGCACTAGCGCCCAAGCCCAGATGCGCGCCAAAGCGCCGGCTAAACCTAAAGCCAAGCCTACCGCTACCGCCCCTACCCCCGGCTCGCCCGCCGAAGACCCGCAGATGCAGCAGTTCGTGACGAGCCTGATGCAGAAAATGACGCTGGAGGAGAAAATTGGCCAGTTGAATCTGGTGTCGGTGGGCTTCGACGTGACGGGGCCGGTGGTGAGCCAGAACGTGGACGCCAATATCAAAAAGGGCCTGGTGGGCGCGGTGCTGAACACCTTTACGCCAGTGGCGGCCCGCAAGCTGCAACAGGAAGCCATTCAGGATACGCGGCTGCACATTCCACTTATTCTGGGCTACGACGTCATTCACGGGCACCGCACCATCTTTCCGATTCCGCTGGGCTTGGCCGCCAGCTGGGACCTCGATGCGCTGGAGCGCAGCGCCCGCATCGCGGCCGCCGAGGCCTCGGCCGATGGCCTGAACTGGGTGTATTCGCCGATGGTGGACATTGCCCGCGACCCGCGCTGGGGCCGCGTGGCCGAGGGCGCCGGCGAGGACCCCTACCTGGGCTCGCGCATCGCGGAGGCGATGGTACGCGGCTTTCAGGGGCCGACCAACGACATGACCAAGCCCGAAACCGTGATGGCCTGCCTCAAGCACTTTGCCCTGTACGGCGCCGCCGAGGCCGGCCGCGACTACAACACCACCGACATGAGCCGCCAGCGCATGTACAACGAATACCTACCCCCCTACCGCGCAGCGGTGCGGGCGGGCGTGGGTTCGGTGATGGCGTCGTTTAATGACATCAACGGCATTCCAGCCACGGCTAATAAGTGGCTGCTCACCGATTTGCTGCGCAAGCAGTGGGGTTTCCAGGGCTTCGTTTCTACCGACTACACGGGCATCCCGGAGCTGACAGCTCACGGTTTAGGTGATGAGAAAAAGGTGTCCGAACTGGCCCTGAACGCGGGCGTGGACATGGATATGGTAGGCGAAGTTTTCCTCAAGCAGCTGGCTGCCAATCTCAAGGAAGGCACCGTGACCCAGACCACCATCGACCAGGCCTGCCGCCGGGTGCTCGAAGCCAAGTACAAGCTGGGCCTTTTCAAAGACCCCTACCGGGGCGTGACGGAGGAGCGCGCCAAGGCCACCCTGATGAAACCCGCGTACCTCGCCGATGCCCGCGACATCACGCGCCGCACGCTGGTGCTGCTGAAAAATGAGAGGCAGGCCCTACCCCTCAAAAACACGGTGAACATCGCCGTAGTGGGCCCGCTGGCCGACCGCGCCCGCGACATGATTGGCAACTGGAGCGGGGCCGGCGACGGCAAGCAAGCGGTTTCTATCTTGCAGGGCATCAAGAACGTGGGCGGCGCGGGTGTGCGCGTGACCTACGCCCAGGGCGCCAACGTGACCGACGACCAGCAGATGATTCAGCGCCTCAACGCCCACGGCGGCGAGCTGAACATTGACAGCCGCTCGGCCGAAACCATGATTGCCGAAGCCGTGCAGGCCGCCCAGGGCGCCGACGTGGTGGTGGCCGTGGTGGGCGAAAGCCAGGGCATGACCGGCGAGGCCGCCAGCCGCGCCGACATCGGCCTGCCCGGCCGCCAGCTCGACCTGCTGAAGGCGCTGAAAGCCACCGGCAAACCGCTGGTGCTGGTGCTCGTAAATGGCCGCCCGCTGACTTTGCCCTGGGAAAGCCAGAACGCCGACGCCATCCTCGAAACGTGGTTTGGCGGCACGCAGGCCGGCAACGCGGTGGCCGATGCGCTGTTTGGGGTGTATAACCCGTCGGGCAAGCTCACGATGACGTTTCCGCGCTCGGTGGGCCAGATTCCGATTTATTACAACCACAAGAGCACCGGCCGGCCCTACGCCGGCGTGCTGCTCGACAAGTATAAGTCGCGCTACCTCGATATCCCCAATGACCCGCTCTACCCCTTCGGCTTTGGCCTGAGCTACACCACGTTCACTTACGGCAAGCCCACGGTGAGCCAGGCCAGCATCGGCCCCGGCCAGGATGTGGAAGTGACCGTGACGGTGCAGAACACCGGCCAGTACGATGGCACCGAAATAGCCCAGTGCTACCTGCGCGATATGGTGGGCAGCAGCACCCGCCCGGTGCAGGAGCTGAAGGGCTTCCAGAAAATTACCCTCAAAAAGGGTGAAAGCCGCCAGGTCACTTTCCACCTCGCGGCCAACGACCTGAAGTTTTACAACGACGACCTCAAGTTTGTGTCCGAGCCCGGCGAGTTTCAGGTGATGACTGGCGGCAACTCGCGCGATGTGCAGATGGCCAGCTTCACGCTGACCAAGTAACGGGCTTTTCGTATTAAAAAAAGGACGTCATGCTTCGACAGGCTCAGCATGACGTCCTTTTTTGCCTTTGTAAGTATTCTAAAAAGCTTCAGCCAGTACCGGGGGGGTAGGCCGGGCGCTACTCGGCGTCCTTCAGCGATTGCATATCAATGACGTAGCGGAAGCGAACTTCCTCGTCCATCATCTTATCGTAGGCATCATTAATTTCTTGCATCTTAATCATCTGCACCTCCGGGCCGAGGTGGTGCTCGGCGCAGAAATCCAGCACTTCCTGCGTTTCGGCGATGCTACCGATGATGGAGCCGGACAACGAGCGGCGGTGCATAGCAACCTCCATGTTGTTGAGCGGCAGCTTGTATGGCCCGAGCAGGCCCACCGTGGTGATGACGCCGTTGCGCTTGGCCAGCTTCACGTAGTCGTTCGCGTCGAACATATCGGGGATGGTGATGAGAATGAAGTCGTACTTCAGCTCATGCGCCTTCATCGAGTCTGAATCGGTCGAAATCAGTACCTCGTGGGCACCCAGCTGCTGGGCAGCTTCGCGTTTTTTCTCGTCGCGGGTCACGGCCGTAACCGTGGCGCCCAGGGCGCGGGCCAGCTGCACGGCCATGTGGCCCAGCCCGCCAATGCCCACCACGGCCACGCTTTGGCCGGGCCCTACCCCCCAGTGTTTCATGGGCGAATAGGTCGTGACGCCGGCGCACAGAATGGGCGCGGCCGCCTTAATATCGAGCCCGGCTGGGATTTTGAGCGCAAACGACTCCTTCACCGTCATGTTGGTCGAGTAGCCACCGAAGGTGTTAAAGTCCTTGTTTTCGGGCTTCATGTAGCCGTTGTAGGTGGCCGTCCAGCTCACCGGGCCCTCGCAGTAGTTTTCCTCTTTCTCCTGGCAGGCCGGGCACACGCCGCACGAGTCAACCATGCAGCCAACGCCCACGATATCACCTACTTTGAACTTGGTAACGCCGGAGCCGACCTCATCAACGCGGCCAACCACCTCGTGGCCCGGCACGCAGGGATAAATCGTGTTGTGCCAGTCGTTTTTAACCTGGTGCAAGTCGGAGTGGCACACGCCACAATACAGAATATCGATATGAATCTCGTCGGCCTGCGGCGGGTTGCGCTCGATGTCCATCGGCTTGAGGCCGTTGAAGATGGAGCCGCTGGCGCCGTAGGCTTTGGTTGGAATGGTAGCTGGCATGAGTGGAAAAGGAAGGTTGGAAAGAACTGTCCTTTACTAAACGACCCAAATGGCAACTGAGTTATGACCCAAGCTGCGCGTCAATCAACTAAACCTAAACCGTAGAAAGCAAAAAGGCCGTCATGCTGAGCTTGTCGAAGCATCTTGGTCGCCTTGTTGGAGGAAGCGGCCAAGATATTTCGACAAGCTCAGCATGACGGCCTTTTTCAATACGTTCAATGCAATCCCTACCCCCTAATTCACGGCCGGCGTGGGGGTCTTCACGTACTTATTCAGCCACGAATCCATCTCCCAGAGCATGTGGAGCAAGTTTTCGCGGGCGGCGTAGCCGTGGGCCTCGGCGGGTAGCACCACGTAGCGCGCCGTGGCGCCCTGGCCCTTGAGGGCGGCGTAGAAACGCTCACTCTGGATGGGAAACGTGCCGGAGTTGTTGTCGGCTTCCCCGTGAATGAGCAGGATGGGCGTCTTGATTTTATCGGCGAAGTTGAAGGGCGACATGGCGTCGTACACGCCCTTGGCCTGCCAATAGGTACGCTCTTCGCCCTGAAAACCGAAGGGCGTGAGCGTGCGGTTGTAAGCCCCGCTGCGCGCAATGCCGGCCTTGAATAAGTCGGAGTGCGCCAGCAGGTTGGCCGTCATAAAGGCGCCGTAGCTGTGGCCCATCACGGCCACGCGGGCGGGGTCGACCACCCCCAGGCGCTGGCCCTCGTCGATGGCGGCCTTGGCGCTGCTCACCAGCTGCTCAGTGTAAGTGTCGTTGGGCTCGGCGGTGCCTTCGCCCACGATGGGCACGGTGGCGCTTTCGAGCACGGCGTAGCCCTGCGTGACCCAATACACGGGCGAGGCCCAGCTGATGCGCGTGAAGGTGTAGGGCGAGCCACTCACCTGCCCGGCATTGGCCTTATCCTTGAATTCGACGGGGTAGGCCTCCATGAGGGTAGGCAGCGGGCCATCAGTTTTCTTGTAGTTTGGGGGTAAATACAGGTTGGCGGTGAGGGCCACGCCATCGGCGCGCTGGTAGTGCAGCACCTGCTTGCGGAAGCTGCCGCCAAACTTGGCGTAGGGATTGGCGAAGTGCGTGAGGGCCAGCGGCTGGCTCTTTTTGCTGAGGTCGCGCAGGTAGTAGTTAGGCACCTGGTCGGCGGCCTCGCGGCGGGTCAGCAGGTCCAGTTGGCCTTTCTTACCGTCGAAAAAGGCCACCGGCACTTCGTAATACGGGGCTTCGGAGCGCCAGAGGCGGGTAGTCTTTTTGGTGGTCAGGTTCAGCTCATCCACAAATGGCCGGTCACCTTCGGGCGAGGCACCCTGGCCCGACAAGTAAATACCCTGCCCGCCCTGCGCCAGTCGCAACACGCTGCGGCCCTGTGCATTGCGGCGCGTGGCCGGCGAGCCGGGGTTGTGGTAGGTATCCTGCGACGAGCCATCGAAGAGCACCTTCAGCGATTGGCCGGGCGCGCTGGGGTCGAGCTGCCAGGTGGTTTCGTGGCGGTCGGCCCAGCGGTAGCCATCCACCAGCGCCAGGTGGTCGGTGCCCCAGGTCATGCCGGCGTAGCGGAGGGGTAGGGCCGCCAACTCCTGCGCCGGGCCGCTGAAGGGCGCAGGCAGCAGGTACACCTTATCGCGTATCTCAGCTTTCACCTTGGGGTCACCGCCATCCTGCGCTTCGGCGTAGCTGATGGTGGCGGGCACGTCGGTGCGCCAGCCGTGGTCGCGCGGGCCGGTGGGCACGGCGTCGAAATTGGTAGGCACGTTGTCGGCCAGCGGCAGGTCGGCGATGGTCTTCACCACTCTGCCCGTGGCCAAATCGAGCACGTCGAGGCGCTGCGGAAAGCTGCTGATGGGCAGCGTATAGGAAAAAGGCCGGTGGGCCGTGCGCACCAACACGTAGCGGCCATCGGGCGAGGGCGACGCCGAGCGCACTACCCCCGGCTGGCCCAGCGGCTGGGCGCTGCCGTCGGCCAGCTTCACGCGCACGAGCTGCGCGGTGGCGTAGTACTCGAAAGTGCGCTCGTCGGCGGGGTTTTTCAGCAAGTCCTGGTAGGTGCGGGCACCCGATTTTTTGCCGCTGCCCGTCTCCTGCACGGCCGGGCCGGTGGGCGTGGCATCGGCGGCCGGCGCCGCGCCGCGCCCGGCGGGCACGGTGCGCGCCAGCAGCGCCTGGCTATCCGATACCCACTCGAAGGAATTGCCGAATACGTCGTTGAGCGGCGTGGCCAGCAGGCGGCGGGCCGAATTGGTCGCCACGTCGGCCACCCACAATTCTACCCGGCCCCCTACCCCCTCGGTGGCGGGTGTAGTCAGGGTAAAGGCGAGGTGCTGGTTGTCGGGTGACCAGCTGGGGCTGCTGATGCGGGCCTGGGCGGGCAGGCCCCGCACGGGCATTTCGGCCCCACTGGGCAGGCGCTTAAACTGCAGGTCCACGGCGTAGCTCACGCGGCTGGGGCCGTTGGTGCGCGGGTTGAGGCGCAGGCCGGCCAGGCGCAGCTCGGGCTGGCTCAGCTCGGCGATGGTCGGAAAATCCTGCACCGCCAGGATGGCCAGCACGCTGCCATCGCCGGCGAGGCTCACGCGGGGGGTAGGCGGGGCCAGCAGCAGGTCGCGAATGGCAGCGGGCGGCTGCTGGTACTGAGTTTCCTGGGCCATGACGGGGGCCGCTAGCAAGAGCAGCACGGGTAAGAGGTGTTTCATGAGCAGCAGTTGGCGAAGATTATGAGAAACCGAAAGAACGTCATGCTGAGCTTGCCGAAGCAACTCAGCATGACGTTCAATAATACGCCAAACTAGCTAATAATTAGCTACAACCGCCCGAAATTCAGTCCCAGAATAAGCACGATACCAATTACCATCAGGATGAGGTAGGTTTCGACCGAGCCCGTCTGCGCGTTGCGCAGCAGCTGGCCGCCGGCCAGCGTCACGCGGCCCACGCCGTTGGCGATGGGGTCGATGATGCCGTTTTCGACGAACTTATAGAGGCCGGTTGAGAGCGCCATCACGGGCTTCACGATGAGGTTATCGTAGAGCTCATCCACGTAGTATTTGTGGTACACCAGGTTCTCGGGGGCCGAGCGCGGGGCGTCGTCCTCGGCGGGGCGCTCGGCGCGGGCCACGTATAGCACGTAGGCCAGCAAGATGCCGGCAATGGCCACCGCCACCGAAATGCCGATAAGCATGAGCTCCGTGCCGTGGTCGGGCTCGGTGCTGAAGGCGGCGGGCAGCAGTTGCTTGGAATAGGTAAAAATCGGGGCCAGGTAATCAGCCAAGTAGTGCTTGCCCACGAACATCGGGGCGCCCATAAAGCCGCCCACGGCCGAGAGAATGGCCAGCACAATCAGCGGCAGTGTCATGCTGGCCGGCGACTCGTGCAAGTGGTGGCGCTGCTCCTCGGTGCCCCGAAACTCGCCGAAGAACGTGAGAAACAGCAGGCGAAACATGTAGAACGCCGTCAAAAACGAGGTGAAGACGCCGATGGCCCACATCACTTTGCTGTGCTCGTACACGTGGCTCAGAATCTCATCTTTCGAGAAAAAGCCCGCGAACGGCGGAATACCCGATATGGCCAGACAGCCAATCAGCATCGTCAAGAACGTGATGGGCAACGCTTTGCGCAGGCCGCCCATGCGGCGCATGTCCTGCTCATTGCTCATGGCGTGAATAACCGAGCCGGCCCCCAGGAAGAGCAGCGCCTTAAAAAAAGCGTGGGTGAGCACGTGGAAAAACGATGAGGTGTAGCCCATGACGCCCAGTGCCAGAAACATGTAACCCAGCTGCGACACCGTGGAGTAGGCCAGCACTTTCTTGATATCGTTCTGCGCCAGGCCGATAGTAGCCGCGAAGAGCGCCGTGGCCAGGCCGATGATGCCCACTACCTCCAGCGTCTGCGGCGCCAGGGTGAACAGCACGTTGGAACGCAGCACTAGGTAAATGCCCGCCGTTACCATCGTGGCCGCGTGGATGAGCGCCGACACGGGGGTAGGGCCCGCCATCGCATCCGGCAGCCAGGTGTAGAGCGGCAGCTGCGCCGACTTACCCATCGCGCCCACGAACAGCAGCAGCGTAATGGCCGTGCACACGCCCACGCCGTAGTTGCCAAACTGCCCCAGGCTGGCCTTCTGGAACACCTCCGCATATTGCACCGAGTTGAAAGTCAGGTACATCAGGAAGATGCCGAGCAGAAAGCCCAGGTCACCGACGCGGTTGATGATGAAGGCTTTTTTGGCGGCGTTGTTGTAGCTGGTGTTCTTATTCCAGAAGCCGATGAGCAGATACGAGCACAGCCCTACCCCCTCCCAGCCAATGAACAGGATGACGAAATTGGCGCCGAGCACCAGAATCAACATACTGAATACGAAGAGATTGAGGAAGCTAAAGAACTTCCCCACGTTCTCGTCGTGGTGCATGTAGCCGATGCTGTATAGGTGAATCAGCGTGCCTACCCCCGTAATCAGCAGCAACATGAGCAGGCTGAGCTGGTCAATCTGGTAGCTGAACGGAATTTGCAGCGAGCCCACCGAAATCCAGTCGAACAGGTTAACCGTGTACTGGTACTGAAAATTCAGGAACAGGAACAGCGACAGGCCGAACGAGCCCAGCACCGCAAGCGTACCGATGGCGCCGGCCACCGTGCCCGATAGCTTCCTGTTCAGCAAGCCATTGAGCAGAAAACCCAGAAAGGGCAGCCCCGGAATGAGGACGTAGAGCAGCGTGGAAAAAGGTGCCGTGGCACCGGGGAGAACAGTTTCTTGCATGATATAAAACAGAACGTCATGCTGAGCTTGTCGAAGCATCTTGCTCGGCTCGTTGGATTAGTATCCCAACGGCGCGGTAGAGATGCTTCGACAAGCTCAGCATGACAAGTTATCCTTTGAGACGGCTGAGCAGGTTGACGTCGGTATTCTGGAAGTTGCGGTAAATCATGACGATAATACCCAAGCCCACCGATACTTCGGCGGCGGCCACGGCCATGATAAAAAACACGAATACCTGCCCGTTGGGGTCGGCGCGGTAGGCGGCGAAGGCCGTCAGCAGGATATTCACGGCGTTGAGCATCAGCTCGATGCACATGAAGATGATGATGGCGTTGCGCCGAATGAGCACCCCCGTGACGCCGATGCAAAAGAGGGCAGTGGCGAAAAACACGTAGTACTGCAACGGCACTTCGTGAATGACGGCGGGAACGAGGGAAGCGTTGGTCATGGCAAGAGAACTGCGGGAAAGCCGGCCGGCCTGGGCCAGCTTAGCGGGCAAAGTTACACCGCAGATTTAACGGATTCAACGGATTTCGCGGATACGCTTGCTCCGCAAGCTGGCTACGCTAGGGGTGGGCGCACATTTGCCGGGCAATTCCCGTAGTAGAGGAGCGCGGCGACGTAGCCGCGAAATTCGTTGAATCCGTTAAATCTGCGGTTAAGGTATTATCGGAAGGCCCACGTCTACTTGGGCACGATGGAAGCTTTTGCCCTACCCCTCTCCGCGCTCATGACGACCGCCGCCGGCCAGGACCAGCAGATACAGACGGCGGTGCGCGAGCAGCGCGGCCGCTTGCTGCGGTTTATTGAGCGGCGCGTGCCCGACCCCGCCGAGGCCGAAGATATTTTGCAGGATGTGTTTGCCGAGCTGGTGGAAAGCTACCGCCTGCTCAAGCCCGTGGAGCAGGCGGCGGCCTGGCTGTTCCGGGTGGCCCGCAACCGCATCATCGACCGCTACCGCCGCGTGCCGGCTCAGCGCACGGTGTCATTAGATGCGCCGCTGGGCGCCGGGGCCGACGGCGACGAGCCCGCCCGCCTGCTGCAAGACGTGCTGCCCGCCCCCGACGACTCGCCCGAGAACCGCCTGTTGCGCGAAACCATCATGGACGCCATCACCGACGCCCTGGCCGAGCTGCCCGCCGAGCAGCGCCAGGTCTTCGTGTGGCACGAGTTGGAAGACAAGTCGTTTAACGAGATGGTGGCCGAAACCGGCGTGCCGCTCAAAACCCTCATCTCGCGCAAGCACTACGCCGTGAAGCACCTGCGAAAGCGCCTGCAAAAGCTTTACGACGAGCTATTTACTGATTAGCGCGTTCCCTACCCCCCTAAAATACCTCCTAGCAATATGAACCGCTCCTTCTGGCTGCAAAAAGCCATCAAATTTGTTTTCTTCGCGGCGCTGTTTATAACCGTCGCCGTATTTGCCACCATGAGCCTGTGGAACTGGCTGATGCCCCTGATTTTTCACCTGCCCGTGCTCAATTTCTGGCAAACGCTGGGCCTGGTCGTGCTGAGCCGCATCCTCACCGGCGGCTTTGGCCGCGGCAGCCGCGGCGGCTGGGCGCGGGGCCAAGCCTGGAAGCGCCAGATGACGCAGCGCATGGAAGCCTTTTCACCGGCCGAGCGCGAGAAATTTCGCCAGCAGATGCGCAGCCGCTGCGCCGGCTCGTGGGGCCGGCAGCCCGCCGAGGCGCCCGCCGAACCGGCCGTATAGCCCCGTTTTTTGTCCATTTGTGCCAGCAAAAAGGCCGTCGTTTCGACGGCCTTTTTCTTTGGTATAGCAGTCGTGCTGATAGGCGCCCACCAGCACGACCACCTTCTTATTTTCTACTGCTGGCTGGCGCGAAACAGCTTTTGCTTCTCGTCCTTGGACAGGCTTTCGTAGCCCGAGCGCGAGATTTTGTCCAGGATGAGGTCAACCTCTTCGGGGGGGGTAGCACTGGGCCCCGACTTGCCGGCCACCATGGCCGTGGCGCGCGGCGCGGCCACGGTGCTGCGGTGCGTCACTTTCATGGCCGGGCGGGGCTGAAAAAGGCGGCCCAGCCAGTTGCCCACGGCCACCACCGGCTGGCCCATGTCGCGCCCGGCCTTCATCTGCTTGATGAAGATGAAGCCCAGCAGCGCCCCACCGAGGTGCGTAATCTCGCCGCCGGGGTTGCCCCCGTTGATGCCCGCGAGCGAAATTAACACCACCACCAAGGCTATCCACTTTATTTTGACAGCCCCGATAATGAAGAGCATAAAGGTGTAGTCGGGCAGGAGCGTGGCCGCCGCCACGATGATGGCCGTGACCGAGGCCGACGCGCCAATGACGGGGATTCCCAGGCCGGGCCTAAAAACTGGCAGGAAATTAAACGCCAGCAGGAAAAAAACCGCCCCGGCCAAACCCCCTAAAACATATAGACTCACGAGGCGGCGGTCACCCAGATATTCCCGAATAATCTGCCCAAACCAGTACAGGTTCAGCATATTAAACAGAATATGGAAAAAATCCTGGTGCATCACCGCGTAGGTCAGCAGCGTCCACGGGTGGCGCAGCAGCACGGGAATGCTGGAGGAAAGCTCTAGTTGCCTTCTAATCAATTCGTACGTGCCATCTGCCTGTGAAAGGTGCAGAATAGCGCGGATGATAATCATAATCGCGAACACCAGCCCATTGATGATAATGAGCTGATTTAACGCGTTATCGCGGCGCGAAAAGGCCTCGCGGATATCCTGGGTTACACTCATGATAACTAGTAGATTTTAGTAGAAGCGGGCGCGCCCGCTTTCCCAGAATTTAAGAATAATAAAGCCAATCAGCAGCCCGCCGATGTGCGCGAAGTGCGCCACGTTGTCGCCCGCCGCTTGGTGCACGCCACTGTAGAGCTCAAACAACCCGTAGAAGAAAACAAAGTATTTCGCCTTCATCGGAATGGGCGGAAAAAGCAGCATCAATTCGGTATTCGGAAACAAATAGGCAAACGCGAAAAGCACGCCAAATAGCGCGCCCGAGGCCCCAAGCATCCCGGCCTGCGGCGAATTGCGCGCCTCATCGGCAGCGGCGTCAATCGCCTGGGCAGCCATAGCAACAGTATCCGGATTGCGGGAATTACGCTCTAAATCGGCAGCCAGAATTTCGTAGCCGCGGGCCCCGGGAAAGTAAGTTTTGTAGAAATTAGCAAAGTCGCCGCCGCTGGGTGATTGATGAAATTCCTGCGCCGCTACTTCCATCTTATGCAGCTCATAGGTTCGCACGCCTTCATAGAGCACCCCGGCCCCTACCCCGCACAGTAGCCAGAAAGCCAGAAACCGCTGCCCGCCCCAGCGCTGCTCCAGCAGCGGCCCAAACGAGATGAGCCCAAACATATTGGAAGCAATGTGCAGCCAGCTTAGTGGGTCATGCAGAAACATGTAGGTAAAAAACTGCCAGAAATGAAAGTAGGGCGACCCCAATGGGTAGAGGCTGCCCAGCTCCGTGATGGGCACGGAACGCAGATTTACCTGCAACAGGTAAATTATAATATTTGCTAGCAGCAGGTTGCGAACGGTGGGCGTGAGGTTGAACATGGGGGGTAGGCGAAGCGACCAGAAGCCGCAAAGTTCGCACCGGACCGGCTACGCGCCGGCTTTGCGGAAATAGGCGGCCAGCTGGTCGCCGTCGAGCAGTACCACGGTGGGGCGGCCATCGGGGGTATAATTAGGCACCTGGCAGGCGAAGAGCTTGTCGACCAAGGCGCTGAGCTCGGCCTCGGGCAGGCGGGGCAGGCTGGTGGCCAGGGCCACGCGCCGGGCCAGGGCGCGGGCCAGCGCCTCGCGCCGGTCGAGGCGCAGTGGCGCGGCCCCGCTCCGAAACTGCTCAATCAGCCCTTCGAGCAACTCTTGCTCACCCTGCGCGGGCAGGTCGGCGGGCACGGCTTCAATGGCGATGGTGTGCGGCCCAAACTCGGCGAAGCGGAAGCCCAGCAGGTGCAGCGTGGGCGTCAATTCGCCCAGCACGGCATAGTCGGCCGGCGAAAACGTGAGCGGCCTGGGGAACAGCAGCGTCTGCGAGTGCCCGCCAGCGCTCCGCTCCTGCCCGGCCGCATACTGCTCATACAGAATACGTTCGCGGGCCGCTTCCTGGTCAATGAGCATTAGCCCCGACTTCACGGGCAGCAGCACGTAGCGGTTTAGCACCTGCGTGGCCCGCGGCGAATGCGCCGCCCCCGGCCCGGCCGCTGGCGCGCCAACCGGCTGCGGGCGGGGCCACTCGGCCGGCGCCGGGTGCACGAAGGGCAGCTCGGGCAGCGGCGGCGCGGGCGCTTCGGCGCTGGGGGGGGGG